>JBKPNM010000091.1:0-4248 GCA_046732615.1 Actinomycetota bacterium
GGCCTACGCCGTCTGGGTCGTACCGCCCGGCTCGGCAGTCCCGCGTCCCGCGGGCACGTTCGACGCCGCGGAGCGCGCCGTGCCGCTCACCGGCCCGGTGCCGCCGGGAGCCCGCGTCGGCATCACGCTCGAGCGCTCACCCTCGCCGGAACGGCCGTCGCGGGCCCTGCGGCTCGTAGCCGTGCGCAACGGCACCTGATCGATTCATTCCGTCGCCACACTCGCGCGGGCCTTGCCGAGTTCCTTGGCGCGGTAGAGCGCGGAGTCCGCGCGCTCGAAGAGTCCCGCGGCCGTCTCGCCGTGGTGCAGCTCTGCGATGCCGGCCGAGATCCTCACCTTGCCGCCGCCGGGGGTCGACATCGTGGAGACCGCCTCGTGCATGCGCTGGAAGAGCTGCGTGGCATCCTCGGTCGTCGACTCGGGCATGATCACGGCGAACTCGTCACCGCCGATGCGGCAGCCGACGTCGACCGAGCGGATCTCGTTCCGGAGCCGCTCAGCGACCTGTGCGAGGACGGCGTCGCCGGCGAGATGCCCGATGCGGTCGTTCACCGTCTTGAAGTCGTCGAGGTCGAGGATGAGGAGCGCGAGGCGGCGGTCGTAGCGCTGCGCGCGCAACGCCTCGCGCCGGAGCGTCTCGTGGAAGTAGCGCTGGTTGAAGAACCCCGTCAACGCGTCCGTTTCGGCCATCTGGCGCGCCTCGCGGTAACGCCGGGCGTTCTCGATCGCGGGGATGCAGGTCACGGCGATCTGCTCGACCGCGCCGACGCGCTGGGGCGTCGGCTCGTACCCGGGCGTCCTCCAGAACAAGGCGAGGCTGCCCAGCGTGTTGCCCTCACGGCTCACGAGCGGCACGAACAGCCCCCCGCGGATCAGCTGCGTGTCGGCGGCGTCGGCGGCCCCGTAGCGATAGCTGACGGTGATCGGCCCGGGGGGCAGGGCGCCGCCGGCACCGGACGACGGCGGGTGGGCCGCCTCGTCGGGCGTCATCCCGCGCGTCGCCATCGTCGTCTGTCCGCCGGCCTCTTCGAGCGTGACCATCGCCGCGTCGAAGCCCGGCACCTCGAGGGCGGCATCGAGGACCCGGTCGAGGAGCTCCTCGAATTCGATCGAGCTGCCGAGGTCGCTGAGGAACCGGTTGCGCTTGCTCTCGCGCTCCGCCCGCTCGAGCGCGTCCGAGAGGTCGCGCCCGAGGTCGTCCATGCGATTGCGCATCTCGTCGACCGCCTGCACGAGCCGGTCGTCGCGCGCCGGCGCCGGTCGCCGCCGTGCGAGCAGGAGCGCGCCGACGGCTCCGAGGCCCAGGAGGGCCGCCGCAGCAATGACCAGACTGATCGTCGTTCCGCTCGAGATTCTCGGTCCCCCACCCTTCCCCGCACCGCAATCTAATCGGCGAGAGGCGGTTCGGCTATCCCGGAGTGCGCGTGCGCACGACGTGCCCGGTTTCGGCTACCATGGCCGCTCCCGGACGGCTGGGACGGTGTCCCTGCTGGCCGTCTTCTCTCTGACAAGTTCCGACCGAGACGACAGGAGTAGCGTGCCCACCGTCAACCAGCTCGTGCGCAAGGGTCGCAAGGCCCCAAAGACGAAGGTGAAGACGCCCGCTCTTCGCGGGGCGCCGCAGAAGCGCGGCGTGTGCACGCGCGTCTACACGACGACGCCGAAGAAGCCGAACTCCGCCCTGCGCAAGGTTGCGCGCGTGAAGCTGACGAACCAGATGGAGGTCGGCGCGTACATCCCCGGCGAGGGCCACAACCTCCAGGAGCACTCGGTCGTGCTGATCCGCGGCGGCCGCGTCAAGGACCTGCCGGGCTTCCGCTACAAGGTCATCCGCGGCGGGCTCGACACCTCGGGTGTCTCCGACCGCCGCCAGGGCCGCTCGAAGTACGGCGCGAAGAAGGGCGGGAGCTGATCCCGTGCCCCGCCGCGCAGAGATCCCGCCGCGCACGGTCGAGGCGGACCCCGTCTACGGGTCGGTGCTCGTGACGCAGCTCGTCAACCGGCTGATGGTCGACGGCAAGAAGTCGATCGCCGAGCGGGTCGTCTACGACGCCCTCACGCAGGTCGCCGACAAGACCGGCAAGCCGGCCCTCGAGGCGCTCGAGGCTGCCGTCAAGTCGGTCACGCCCGTGCTCGAGGTCCGCTCGCGCCGCGTCGGCGGCGCGAACTACCAGGTGCCCGTCGAGGTGCCGCCGCGCCGCGGCCGCACGCTCGCGATCCGCTACCTCGTCACGTACGCGCGCGAGCGTCGCGAGAAGGGGATGGAGGCGAAGCTCGCGGGCGAGCTCGCCGACGCGATCGACCAGCAGGGCGGCGCGTTCAAGCGCAAGGACGACATGTACCGGATGGCGCAGGCGAACAAGGCCTTCGCGCACTACCGCTGGTGAGCCGATGAGCACGACGACCGCCACACAGGTCGCGCTCGACCGCGTCCGCAACATCGGGATCATGGCCCACATCGACGCGGGCAAGACCACGACGACCGAGCGGATCCTGTACTACACCGGCCGTACCCACAAGCTGGGCGAGGTGCACGAGGGAGCTGCGACGATGGACTGGATGGCGCAGGAGCAGGAGCGCGGCATCACCATCACGTCGGCGGCGACGACCGCGTCGTGGCGCGACCACCGGATCAACATTATCGATACTCCCGGGCACGTGGACTTCACCGTGGAGGTCGAGCGCTCGCTGCGCGTGCTCGACGGCGCGGTCGCGGTGTTCGACTCCGTCGCCGGCGTCCAGCCGCAGTCCGAGACCGTCTGGCGCCAGGCCGACCGCTACGGCGTCCCGCGCATCGCGTTCATCAACAAGATGGACCGCACCGGCGCCGATTTCGACGCGGCCGTGCAGTCCATGCGCGACCGACTGGGCGCGAACCCCGTGCCGATCCAGATTCCCATCGGGCAGGAGGACGCGCACCGCGGCGTCGTCGACCTCGTCGAGATGAAAGCGATCGTCTACGAGGACGACCTCGGCCAGACGTTCGCCGTCGGGGAGATTCCCGCCGACCTGGCCGACGCCGCGAAAGAGGCGCACCACGCGTTGATCGACGCCGTCGCCGAGCACGACGACGAGCTGATGGAGACCTATCTCGAGGACGAGTCCTCGGTGATGCCGGAGATGATCCGCCGCGCGCTTCGCGCCGGGACGCTCGCCGACGCCCTGACGCCGGTGCTGCTCGGCTCCGCCTTCAAGAACAAGGGCGTGCAGCCGCTGCTCGACGCCGTCGTCGACTACCTCCCCAGCCCGCTCGACGTGCCGGCCGTGCAGGGCACCGACCCGAAGACGGAGGACGAGATCACGCGTCCGCCGTCGGAGGAGGCGCCGTTCTCGGCACTCGTGTTCAAGGTGATGTCCGACCCGTACGTCGGCAAGCTCACGTACTTCCGCGTCTACTCCGGTCACGTCAAGGCAGGCGACCGCGTGCTCAACACGACGAGCGGCCGCACCGAGCGGATCGGCCGCATCCTCCAGATGCACGCGAACCACCGAGAGGAGCGCGACGAGATCGGCGCGGGCGAGATTGCCGCCGCCGTCGGGCTCAAGCAGTCGACGACGGGCGACACGCTCGCGGTCGAGAGCGCCCCGATCGTGCTCGAGTCGATGACGTTCCCCGACCCCGTGATCTCGGTCGCGATCGAGCCGAAGACGAAGGGCGACCAGGACAAGCTCGGGCAGGGCCTGCAGCGGCTCGCCGAGGAGGATCCGACCTTCCGCGTCTCGACCGACGAGGAGACGGGGCAGACCCTCATCGCCGGCATGGGCGAGCTCCACCTGGAGATCATCGTCGACCGCCTGATGCGCGAGTTCAGGGTCGACGCGAACGTCGGCCGGCCGCAGGTCGCCTACCGCGAGACCGCAGCGATCCCCGTGCAGAACGTCCAGGGCCGGTTCGTGCGGCAGACGGGCGGCTCGGGGCAGTACGGCGACGTCGTCATCAACCTGCTCCCGCAGCAGCCGGGCGAGGGCTACGAGTTCGAGGACAAGATCGTCGGAGGGAAGATCCCGAAGGAGTACATCAAGCCGGTCGACGAGGGCATCCAGGAGGCCCTCGGCGCGGGCGTGCTCGCGGGCTACCCCGTCGTGGACGTCAAGGTCGAGCTCGTCGAGGGCTCGTACCACGAGGTCGACTCGAGCGAGCGGGCGTTCAAGATCGCCGGCTCGATCGCCTTCAAGGAGGCGATGAAGCGCGCGAAGCCGAAGCTGCTCGAGCCGATGATGGCCGTCGAGGTCGTCACGCCCGAGGAC
>JBKPNM010000092.1:0-6973 GCA_046732615.1 Actinomycetota bacterium
ATCCGGCCGGCGCGGTCTCACGCGCAGGCTGGTCCGACGAGCGCCACCGGGGGGCGAGCTCGAGCATGGGACGCGCCCAGGCCGGCGACGGGAGTCGCCGCCCGAGCGGCGCCAGGCGGAGCGCCCAGCGCATCCGCCGCGGGTACGGGAGCGTCGCGAACAGCAGGCGCCGCTGCAGCCGCTCGGCGCGCGGCCGCTCGTACCGCTCCTCGACGACGTGACGCGTCTCCTCGATGAGGCGGTCGTAGCGGACACCGGATGGGCAGCTCGTCACGCACGCCATGCAGCCGAGGCAGCGGTCGAAGTGCTCGACGACGGTGGTGTTGAGCGGCAGCGTGCCGCGGGCCGTCTTCTCCATCAGTTGGATCCGCCCGCGCGGCGAGTCCATCTCCTCGCTCCACAGGACGTACGTCGGGCACGTCGGCAGGCAGAAGCCGCAGTGGACACACGCCTTCGTCAGTTCCTCGATCAAGCGAGGACCGCGGCCGGGTCGAGGCGCTCCTTCAGCGCGCGCTGGATCCGCCGCGCTGCAGCCGACGGCACGCCGCCGACGCGGTGCGGGACGTACGCGATCCCCGCCGCCGGGCGCACGACCGCCTCGTCGAGCGTCGACAGCGCGTTCCCGAGGTCGGCCGGCGAGAACCTGACGCGGCCGAGCGACCGGCCTTGCCGCTCTCGCGCCTCCTCCCACACCCCGGGGTCCTCCACCCTGCCGCCGACCAGCGCACGGGCGGCGTCGAGCTGCGCGGCCACCGCCCGCTCCCTGCCCTCGAACAGGACGGCGACACGACCGGGGTGCAGAACGTCGAGCGCGCTCGGTTCGAGCAGCGAGCGGCGCAGGCCGCGGACGATCGCGGGCGCATCGTCGGTCTCGACGACGAGCGTGCCGGACGCGGTGGGGAGCGGGTGGAGCCGTAGCGAGACGCGGGCGATCAGCGCGAGGCGCCCCTCCGAGCCGCAGACGAGCTTCCCGAGGTCGTAGCCGGCGACGTTCTTCACGACCTTCCCGCCCGAGCTCGCGACCGTCCCGTCGCCGAGCACGAGCGTCACGCCGAGGACGAGGTCCCGCGGCGTCCCGAAGCGGTGTGACAGCGGTCCCGAGAGCCGGCCGGCGAGACAGGCGCCGATCGTCGGGTCGCCGGGCGGGTCGAGCGACAGCCGCTGGCCGGCCGCGGACAGCGCCGCGCGGAGCGCGGACAGGCGGATTCCCGCCTCGACCGTGCAGGTGAGGTCGCCGGCCTCGTGCTCGAGCACGCGGTCGAGGCCGTCGGTGGAGAGATTCTCGCCGATCCGGACGCGACGACCCGCCGCTGCTGCGTCGGCGAGCAGGCCGGCCGCCTCCTCGACGGTCGCGGGGCGCATCACAACCGCTCCGCCAGCCCGAGCCGCTCGAGCGGGTGGGTCCTGTACGGGCCGGGCACCTCGCCGCAGAGCCTGGGCGTCGGGATCACCTTGCCGGGATTCGCGATCCCGTCCGGGTCGAAGGCACGGCGGACGCGCTCGAAGGCCTCGAGATCACGCTCGGAGAACATCGACGGCATCGCGCACGCCTTGTCGACGCCGATCCCGTGCTCGCCCGTGAGCGACCCGCCGGCCTCGACGCACGCCGCGAGGATCTCGTCGGCGAGGCCCTTCGCGCGCTCGTACTGTCCTTCGACGCCGTCGTCGTAGAGCACGAGCGGATGGAGGTTCCCGTCGCCCGCGTGGAAGACGTTGCCGACGCGCAGGCCGTGCTCCAGCGAGAGCTCGTCGATGCGCCGGAGCACCGCCGGGAGCTTCGTCCGCGGCACGACGCCGTCCTGGACGTAGTAGTCTGGCGAGACGCGGCCCATCGCGGCGAACGCGCCCTTACGGCCCTTCCAGAGGAGCGCCCGCTCTCCGGCGTCGCGCGCCGTGCGGATCTCGAACGCGCCGGCGGTGCGGCAGATCCCGTCGACCGCCGCCACGTCCTCCTCGACCTGCGCGAGCGGGCCGTCGAGCTCGACGAGGAGCACCGAGCCGGCGCCGTCCGGGTAGCCGGGCCCGAACGCCTCCTCCGCGGCCTGGATCGTGAAGCGGTCCATGATCTCCATCGCGGCCGGGAGGATCCCGGCGGCGACGATCTGCGAGACGGCGTCTCCGGCCGCCTCGACCGTCGTGAACGCGGCAAGCTGCGTCACGACGGCCTCCGGCTGCCGGACGACCCGCAGCGTGACCTCGACCGCGATACCGAGCGTGCCCTCGGAGCCGACGAGGACGCCGAGCAGGTCGGGCCCGTCGTCGCCGTCGATCGCCTTTCCGCCGAGCTCGAGCAGCTCGCCGTCCGGCAGCACCACCTTCGCGCCGGTGACGTGGTTGACGGTGAAGCCGTGCTTCAGGCAGTGAGCTCCGCCGGAGTTCTCGGCGACATTGCCGCCGATCGTGCAGACCTGCTGGCTCGACGGGTCTGGCGCGTAGAAGTAGCCCTCGGCCGCGACCGCGTGGGTGACGTCGAGGTTCGCGACGCCCGGCTCGACGACGACGCGCTCCGCCGCGACATCGACCTCGAGGATCCGGTTCATCCGCGCGACGGAGACGACGATCCCGTCGGCGACCGGCAGCGCGCCGCCCGAGAGGCCGGTCCCCGCGCCGCGCGCGACGAACGGCACGCGGTCGCGCGCGCAGAGCCGCAGCACGCCCTGCACCTCCTCCGCCGATCCGGGGAGCACGACCGCCGCCGGTTGCGCACGCCAGCCCGTGAGGCCGTCGCAGTCGTACGTCGCGAGGCGCTCGGGCTCCGTGACGAGGTGCTCGTCGCCGACGACGGCACGGAGGTCGCCGAGGAACCCTGAGGAGAGACCCATCGCCGTCGATCCTAGTCGGCGGCTCCCTCTCCGGATCCGCCAAGTATCGATGATCGATGATCGTGGATTCGGTTAGGGTCCCCGCATGACGCTCCCCATCCCGCGCCCCGGCAAGATCGTCTGCGTCGGGCTCAACTACAGAGACCACGCGGAGGAGCAGGGCGTCGACCTGCCCGCCGCGCCGCTCTTCTTCGCGAAGTACACGACGTCGCTGATCGGGCCGGGCGACGCGATCGTGATCCCTCCCGTCGTCACGAAGTGCGACTACGAGGCGGAGCTGGGCGTCGTGCTCGGCGCCACCGTTCGCAACGTGTCGAGGGAGAACGCGCTCGAGGCGGTGGCCGGCTACGTCGTGGCGAACGACGTCTCCGCGCGAGACCTCCAGTTCGCCGACGGCCAGTGGACGCGTGGCAAGTCGCCAGACACGTTCTGTCCCGTCGGCCCGCTCGTCCCCGCGGCCGAGGTCTCGGACCCGCACGCGCTGCCGATCCGGGCGATCCTGAACGGCGAGACGATGCAGGACTCGACCACGGCGAACCTCATCTTCGGGATCGACGAGGTGATCAGCTACGCGTCGCAGACGTCGACGCTCGAGGCCGGCGACCTGATCCTGACCGGGACGCCCGCCGGTGTCGGCGTCTTCCGCGACCCGCAGCGCCTGCTCCAGCCGGGCGACGAGATCACGATCGAGATCGACCGCGTCGGGACGCTGACCAACCCCGTGGCATGAGCGCAATCTCCAGGACGGTGCTCCGCGAGCAGGTGAAGGACGTCCTGCTGCAGCGCATCGTCAGCGGCGAGCTGAAGCCCGGCGAGCGGCTCGTCGAGACCCGCATCGCCGGAGAGCTCGGCACGAGCCAGGCGCCCGTGCGCGAGGCGCTGCGCGACCTCGAGCTGCTGCGCATGGTGGAGTCGGAGCCATTCCGTGGCGCGCGCGTGCGGGCGTTCGGGGACGACGAGCTGATCGAGGTCTACCCCGTCCGCGCGGTGCTCGAGGAGCTCGCCGCGAAGGAGGCTGCCAAGCGCCTCAACGGCGACGTGGCGCTCCTCGACCGGGAGGTCGAGGAGATGCGCGCCGCAGCCGGGCGCGGCGATCTGAACGCCCTCGTCAGCCACGACATCGCGTTCCACCGGATCATGGTCGAGGCGGCCGGAAACACGGTGCTCGAGCAGTGCTGGAAGTCGCTCGGCGTCGAGGGCCGCATCACGATCTCGCTCTACGGCACGTACGTCGAGCCGCACGAGGCGGCCGAGAAGCACGTCCCGATTCTCGAGGCCGTGCGCTCGGGGAAGCCCGGGGCCGCCGGGCGTGAAGCCCGCAGGCACGTCGAGGAGTTCGCGCGCATCGCGCGCCAGCGCGCGAAGACGGCCGGGGCCGCGGCCCGCTGACGGCCGGTCGCTCCACCGGAGCGGCCCTCGCCGGCCTCTTCCTCGCTGCGCTCGCGCTTCGGCCGCAGATCGTCGGCGTCGGGCCGCTGATCGACGAGATCCAGGACGACCTCGACGCGTCGCACGCGCTCGTGGGGCTCCTCGGCACGATCCCGGTCCTCTGCATGGGCCTCTTCGCCCCGGTCGCCGCGTACCTCTCCGCACGGCTCGGGACGCGCCGCGCGATGACGATCGGGCTCGCGCTGATCGGGACGTTCGGGATCCTGCGCGCCCTCGCGCCGAGCGCGTGGCTCGTCGTGCTCCTGACGTGGGGCGTCGGAATCGGCATGGGGATCGGGAACGCGCTCGCTCCGCTCGCCGTGCGGGAGACCGTTCCCGACCGGCCGGCCACGGGGACGGGCGTCTACACCACGGGGATCCAGCTCGGCGCAACCGTCGCCGCCGCGATCGCCGTGCCGCTCGCGGCCGTGCTCGGCGGCTGGCGCGGGGCGCTCATCGCCCTCTCCCTCTCTGCGTGCGCGATCGCCGTCGTGTGGGCGGTGCTCGAGCGGGGTGGTCCCGCGCACGTCCGTTCGGGGCGCCTGGTGCCGCGGCTGCCGTGGAGGTCGCGCACCGCGTGGCTCCTGGTCGCGATCTTCGCCACGATGGCGTCGGGCTACTACGGCCTGAACGCATGGCTCGCCGACGCGTACGGCGAGCGCGGCTGGAGCGACACGTCCGCCGGCCTGCTGCTCGCCGCGATGACGCTGACGGCGATCCCGAGCTCGTTCGTGATTCCCTGGCTGTCCGACCGTCACGGCGGCCGGCGGGCCTGGCTCGTGGGGGCGGCCAGCGTGTTCGCGATCGGTGCGATCGGGCTGGTCGCCGTCCCCGCGGCGGGGTACCTGTGGGCGCTGCTCGCGGGAAGCGCACAGGGCGGCACGTTCTCGCTCGTCATGACCCTGCCGCTCGATTTCGAGCAGACGCGCGAGCGCATCGGAGCGTTGGTCGGGCTGATGCTGGGTGTCGGCTACTCGGTCGCGGCGATCGCGCCGTTCGTGCTCGGAGCCGTCCGTGACGTCACGGACTCGTTCGACGCCGTCCTCTGGACCTGTGCCGGGTTTCTCGTGCTGCTCGTCGTGCTCGTCCGCCTGCTGCCGCGGCCAGCGCCGCGCTACTCGGGCGGATAGATGGCGCTTGCGTACTCCTCCACCATGCGCGCCGCCGAGAACCGCGGGCCGTTCGTGCGGAGCGAGCGCTTCACCATCTGCAGCCAGCGGCGCGGGATGCCGTCCCCGTCGCGCTCGTGGAAGAGGGGGATCACCTGCTGCTCGAGCAGGTCGTACAGCGCGTGGGCGTGGCGCGCGTCCTGGGCGAGGTCGTCCTCGCCCTCGGGGCTGGTGCCGTCGATCTCCCAGCCGTTCTCGCCGTCGTAGCCCTCGACCCACCACCCGTCGAGCACGCTGAGGTTGAGGCCGCCGTTCGCTGCGGACTTCATGCCGCTCGTCCCGCTCGCCTCGAGCGGGGGTCGGGGCACGTTGAGCCAGACGTCGCAGCCGCCCACGATCGGGCCCGCGACGGAGAGGTCGTAGTCCTCGAGGAACGCGACGCGCGAGGTGATCCCGACCGCCTCCGAGAGGCCGAACACGTCGACGAGCATCTGCTTCGCGTTCTCGTCGAGCGGGTGCGCCTTGCCCGCGACGACCATCTGGAGGGGCGGGCCGTCGGCGAAGATGCGGCGAACCCGCTCCGGATCGTACGTGAGCAGGAAGAGGCGCTTGTAGGTCGCGATCCGGCGTGCGAAGCCGAGCGTCAGCGCGTCCTCCGCGAAGGTCTCGGCGACCGCCTTGACGCGCTCGGGGTCCTCGCCCCGCAGCAGCCGGTCCTGGATCGACTTCGCCTTCACGTACTCGACGAGTGAACGGCGGGACTCGTTGCGCGCCGCCCACAGCTCTTCGTCCGGGATGTCGTCGACCGGGGCCCACGTCTGCGGGGCGGAGGCGCGGTCGAGCCAGCCGTCGCCGAGATGGCGATCGAGCAGGCCGAGCATCGGCGCGGAGAGGAAGCTCGGGAGGTGGACGCCGTTCGTGACGTGCGTGATCGGCACGTCGTCCGCGGACGGATCACCGAAGAGCGGCCGCCACATCGCGCGCGCGACCTCGCCGTGGCGGAGGCTGACGCCGTTCGCGCGACGCGAGAGCCGGAGCGCGAGCGGCGTCATCCCGGGCCACTCGTCGCTCCCGGGATGGGTGCGGCAGAGGTCGAGGAACCGACCCTCGTCCATCCCGAGCCGCTGCGGTAGCTCGGCGAACGCAGCGAGGAACGACGACGTCTCGTACGTCTCGTTCCCTGCGGGCACCGGTGTGTGCGTCGTGAAGACGCAGCGCTCGCGCGCGGCGTCGAGCGCCTCGTCCAGCGGCACGCCGCGCGAGACGTGCTCGGACGCGAGCTCGAGTGCGGCCAGGGCGGGATGCCCCTCGTTGAAGTGCAGCACGCCGGGCTCGATCCCGAGCGCCCGCAACGCGCGCATCGTGCCGAGCCCGAGCAGCCCGTACTGGCCGAGACGCGTGAGGGGGTTTCCCTCGTAGAGCCGCGCCGTGATCCAGCGGTCGACCGGGTCGTTCTCCTCGAGCTCGGTGTCGAGCAGGTAGAGCGGCACGCGGCCGATCTCCGCGCGCCAGACGTGGAAGGCAACGTCGCGCCCGAAGAGCGGGAACGAGAGCCGCAGGGGGGCGCCCGTCTCGTCGAGCACGAGGACGGTCGGAAGGCGCTCGGGCATGACC
>JBKPNM010000093.1:0-5894 GCA_046732615.1 Actinomycetota bacterium
CCCGTACACCGTCGCGTTGCGCATCGAGACGGTCGTCAGGCCGTCGCCGTCGAGCTCACGGAGTGCCTCCTCGGAGCGCACCTTCGACTCGGCGTAGGCGGTGAGCGGGCGGAGCGGGGCGTCCTCCCGCAGAAGTGCGTCCGGCTCGGAGGCGCCGTACATGGAGCATGACGATGCGAAGACGAACCGGGGCACGCGGGCACTCTTCGCTGCCCGAGCGACGCGAACGGTTCCAAGGTGGTTGATCTCGCGGGTCAGCTCGGGACTCAGGTCGCCGAGCGGGTCGTTCGACAGCGCGGCGAGGTGCACGATCGCGTCGAAGCCCTCGAGGTGCCGCGGTTCGACGTCGCGGACGTCGACTTCCAGCCGCCGGCGCTCGGGCTCGTACTCGCCGAAGTCGCAGCCGTCGTAGTAGCCGGTGTCGAGACCGACGACCTCGTGCCCGTATTCCTCGAAGACCGGACAGAGGACGGAGCCGACGTACCCGCCGCTCCCGGTGACGAGAACCTTCAGGCTGTGCCTCCTCGGCCGGGCACGAGGCGGAGCTTGCGGCCGACGAACGCCTCCGCATACCCGCTCTGGGCCCGACACTCCATACCGCGCAGTCTCATCAAGCCCCGGAACAACTCGACGTCGTACCAGTCCTTTGCGCGCTGGGTGTCGAAGTGCCCCCCGAGCAGATCGAGCTTCTCCCGCACCACCGACTCCTCGAGCGGGACGTAGACGTTCGGCCGGCCGGTGTCGCCGTCCCACTTCGGGATCTCGTACTCCAGGATCACCTGGTCGCGGAACGTGTTCCACGTCAGTTCGCAGACGAGCCGATGGTCCTGGTGGAGATCGTCCCGGGTATGTGTGAGCACGAGGTCGGGGGCGACGTGCGCCTTCATGTCCTCGAACGTGTCCTTGACCTCGGCCGCGGCATGGGGAAGGTATCCGTCGCGGAAGGCGTGCACCTCGATCGACCGCTCGCCGGCGTCGGCGAGGAGCGTCTCCGCGCTCCTTCGCGCCTCGTCGGCGCGGTCTCCGTTCGCCGCGAGCACCACCCATCTGACGGCGAGACCCGGGTTGGCGCGCGTGAGGGCGAGCACCGTCCCGGCGCACCCGATCTCGAGGTCGTCGGAGTGCGCACCGATTGCGAGCAGCCGACCGAGGGGCGACCCGCCCGCAAACCCGAGTGGGATCATCACGCGACGGGCGACTCGGCGGGATCGATGCCGACGCGGAGCCAGGGCGCGCGCCCCGAGTCGAAAAGCCCCTCGAGCCACTGCCGATCCTTGATCGTGTCCATCGGCCCGAAGAACCCGTCGTGGGTGTACGCCCCCACCTCTCCGCGCGGGATCAGCTTCGCGAACGTCTCCTCGACGAGCTCGTCGCCTGGCGCGATCCACTCGAAGATCTCGCGCCGCATCACGAAAAAGCCGCCGTTGATGCGCACGCCCGAGGTGTCCATCGCACGTATGTCCTGGACCGTGCCGCCAGAGTCGGCCTCGACGATGTGCGCGTGGAAGTGCGGGCGCACGAGCGCGAACATGATCATCTTTCCCGAGGCCTCGAACGTGCGCAGGAGACCGGGCAGATCGACGTCCGTGAGGCCGTCGCCGTACGTCGCCATGAAGGTGTCGTCGCCGCGGAGGTAGGGCTCGACGAGCTTCAGGCGCTCGCCGATCGTCGAGCGCGTGCCCGTGTCCACGAACGTGATCCGCCACGGGCCGCCATCCCGGTTCAGGATTTCGACTTCCGGCTCGGCGCCGTACCCCTCGAGCACGAAGTCGTGCATGAGCGCCTCGTTGTGATGGAGGAAGTACTCCTTGATCACGTCGCCCTTGTAGCCGAGGCAGAGCACGAACTCCGTGTGCCCCCAGGAGGCGTAGTACCGCATGATGTGCCAGAGGATCGGCCGGTTGCCGATGCGGATCATCGGCTTCGGGATTCGCTGGGTCTCCTCGCCCATGCGGACGCCCAATCCCCCGCAGAAGATCACGACCTTCATTGCCCCCTCTCCCGCCCCACCGGATTCACGCACTCCCCTCCTCGTCCCGCACGAAGTAAGGCCGACCCCGGCCGGTGCGTCAAGGCCGGCCTCCCATGTCCAGATAACGGGCGGTGGGGATTGGTACAACGAGGCGCGCACCCCAGTCGGCCGTGTAGGCCAACTGCTCCGCGATCTCCCGTGCGAGGTTCCAGGGCAGGATCACGATCACGTCGGGCCTCGTCTCGGCGATCTTCTCGGGAGGATGGATCGGGATGTGCGTCCCGGGTGTGTGCTTGCCCTGCTTGTACGGGTTCCGGTCGACGGTGTAGTCGAGGAAGTCGCTGCGGATGCCGCAGTAGTTGAGAAGCGTGTTTCCCTTCCCCGGGGCGCCGTAGCCGACGACCTGCTTGCCCTCACGCCGCAGGCGGATGAGCAGCTCGAGCAGCGCACGCTTCGATTCGCGGACGCCCTCGGCGAACCGCCGATAGGTCTCGGCGTCGCGCATTCCCTGGGCATCCTCGCGCGCCAGGAGCTCCTCGACGGCCCGGGACGGACCGTCCCCGCTCGCTTCGTGTCGCAGGAATACCCGCAGCGAGCCGCCGTGGCTCGGGAGCTCCTCGACGTCGACGAGCTCGAGACTCTGCGCGGCGGCTATCGAGCGGATCGAGTGGAGGGAGAAGTACGAGAAATGCTCGTGATAGATCGTGTCGTACTCGAGATGCTCGATGAGCTTGGCGAGGTGCGGAAACTCGAATGTCGCAGTCCCTCCAGGTGCGAGCAGCCCCGCCACACCGGCCATGAAGTCGTTGATGTCCGGGACCTGCGCCAGCACGTTGTTGCCGAGCACGAGGTCGGCGCGGCCGCGCTCGTCGGCCAGCCGGCGTCCCAGATCCGCGCCGAAGAACTCCGTGAGCGTCTCGACGCCTCGCTCGAGCGCCGCTTCGGCGACGTTCACCGCCGGCTCCACGCCGAGCACGGGAATCCCCTTCGGGAGGAAGTGCTGCAGGAGATAGCCGTCGTTCGAGGCGAGCTCGACGACGAAGCTCTCCGGCCCCAGTCCGAGACGCTCGGTCATCTCGTCGACGTAGCGGCGCGCGTGCTCGACCCACGAGTCCGAGTACGCGGAGAAGTAGGCGTACTCGGTGAAGATGTCCTCCGGTGGGACGAACTGCGGTATCTGGACCAGCCAACAGCGCTCGCACGCACGGACATGCAACGGGTAGAAGACCTCGGCCTGCTCGAGCTGTTCCGTCGTGAGGACGGTCTGACAAAGCGGCGACTTGCCGAGGTCGACGACCGTCAGCTCGAGCGGAGCACCGCAGTGACGGCATGCCGTCGCGCCGGGCACGATTGCACCGCCCGGAAGGGAAGCCGTTACAGGTCCTGCCCCCACCCCTTGCATTGTGTCTGTCAAACCGACTCTGTCGAGTCCAACCGACCGACGGATTCAGTCGACGCGCCCGAGCACCACGCAGGCGTTGTGCCCGCCGAGGCCCATCGCGTTGGAGAGCGCCACGTCGACCTCCACTCGACGCGCCTCGTTCGGGACGTAGTCGAGGTCGCACTCCGGGTCGGGATTGCGGTAGTTGATCGTGGGCGGCAGCACGCCGTCGCGCAGCGCGAGCGCGCACATCATCGCCTCGACCGCGCCCGCCGAGCCGAAGCAGTGACCCGTCACCGACTTCGTCGACGAGACTGCGAGGTGGTACGCGTGATCGCCGAAGACCTGCTTCAGCGCGCGCGTCTCGGCAAGGTCGCCGAGCGGCGTCGAGGTGCCGTGCGCGTTGACGTAGCCGACCCGGTCGGGCGCGACGCCGGCGGCGTCCAGCGCGGAGGCGATCATCGCCGCCACGCCTGTGGCTTCAGGCTCCGGCTGGGCGAGGTGGTGGGCATCGTTCGAGGCGCCGTAGCCGAGAACCTCCGCGTAGATCGTCGCGCCGCGGGCGCGGGCGGCCTCGAGCTCCTCGAGCACGAGGATGCACGCCCCTTCGCCCATCACGAAGCCGGCGCGCGTCGCGTCGAACGGCCGCGAAGCACGCGTCGGATCCTCCTCCTCGGCGACGAGCCCGCGCATCGCGCAGAAGCCCGCGAGGATGAGCGGCGTGATCGGCGCCTCGGTGCCGCCCGCGAGGATCACGTCCGCCTGACCGCGGCGGATCGATTCGGCCGCCTCGCCGACCGCGGTGGAGCCCGTAGCGCACGCCGACACGGGGGCGAAGTTCTGGCCCCGGAGGCCGAGCTGGATCGCGATCTGGCCGCTCGCCGTGTCGACGAGCACGGAGGGGATGAAGAACGGGGAGACGCGATCGGGGCCCCGCTCGGCGAAGACGGTCTGCTGCTCTGCGATCGTCGCGATCCCGCCGATCGCCGAGCCGACGAGGATCCCGGCGCGCAGGCGGTCGACCTCCTCGAGGCCCGCGTCGTCCCACGCCTCCTGGGCGGCGGCGACGGCGAGGAGGACGTTCCGGTCCATGCGCCGCGCCTCCTTCGGCGGTACGAGGTCGCCGATGGCGAAGCCCGTGACCTCGGCCGCGATGCGCACGGGGTATTCCGAGGCGTCGAAGGCCTCGATCCATCCGACGCCGCTGCGACCGGAAACCGCGGCATCCCACGTCGACGGCGCATCGAGGCCGATCGGCGTCACCGCCCCGAGCCCGGTGATGACGACCCGTCGCATGGGATCCGGAGACTACTCGGCGGTACGGTGTGGCCGTGCCGCGCCCCCGCCGAACCAGCGAGCCGGTCGAGCGGCCGGCAGACCTCGATCCGGCCATCCCGTTCCCGCCGATGGAGGCGGAGCTCGTTCGCGAGCTCCCCGCGGGCGACGAATGGCAGTACGAGCCGAAGTGGGACGGCTTCCGCGGGATCCTCGAGAACGGCACCGGCGACCTGCGTCTCTGGTCGCGGAACGCACGCCCGCTGCTGCGCTACTTCCCCGAGCTCGAGCCGCTCGGCGACCTCCTGCCGCCGCGGTCGTGCCTCGACGGTGAGATCGTGATCGTCCGCGACGGCGTCCTCGACTTCGACGCGATGCAGACCCGTCTCCATCCCGCCGAGAGCCGCGTACGCAAGCTCTCCGCCGAGATCCCCGCGACGTTCATCGCCTTCGACGTCCTCGTCTGGGACGGCGAGGAGCATTGGCCCGCTCGCCTCGCCGAGCGCCGCGCCGCCCTCGAGAGGCTCGCGGCCGGCTTCGTTCTCTCCCCGGTGACACGAGACCGGGAAGAGGCGATCGAGTGGCTCGACTCGTTCGAGGCGATCGGGCTCGACGGCGTCGTCGCGAAACGGCTCGATGCCCCGTACCGGGCAGGCGAGAGGACGGCCGTCGTCAAGGTGAAGCCGGAGAAGACGGCCGACTGCGTCGTCGCGGGCCTCCGCTGGAAGGCCGAGGAGGAACGGCGTATCGCGACGCTTCTGCTCGGCCTGTACGACGACGGCCACCTCGACTACGTCGGCTCGGCCGCCGTCGCGCCCACGCGCCACAAGGAGATCGCCGAGGCCGTCCTGCCCCTCCTCCGAGACGCCCCGGAGCGGCGCTTCTCGGAGCCGAACCGCTGGGGCGGCGGCGAGCTCGAGGAGGCTGCCGTGCGTCCGGAGCTCGTCGTCGAGGTGCGCTACGACAAGGTGCAGGGCCGCCGCTTCCGCCACGGGACGAAGCTGCTCCGCCTCCGTCCCGACAAGGAGCCGGAGCAGTGCACGTGGCGCGATGTACGTCCTCCGCTCGGGCCGGACGACCCCACTCTCGCGCGACTCCTGGGGTCTGTGCCCGCAGGGGACTGACCGCCACTCTGCCCCGCTGCGAAGCCTCGGCTCGCTACTGCTCGCGTCTCGCCCGCGAGGGCTGGACGCGCGCGGGCTCGCCCGGCATCTTCGGGAAGTTGGGCGGGTACGGGGCCTCGCCGACGCCGGCTGCCTCGTCGCG
>JBKPNM010000094.1:0-12138 GCA_046732615.1 Actinomycetota bacterium
ATCGACGCCCAGTCGGGCCGGTTGCGCGCCTCGTAGCGGAGCTCGTAGACGAGCTTCTCGAGCTCGAACAGCGCGAGGAGGCGGTCGAAACCGGCCCGGCTCGGCGGCAGGAACCGCTCGTCGGCGACGGAGAGGTAGCCGTCGACGAACGCGGCACGGCACCGCTCCAGCCACCCGTCGGGCGGCGTGACGCCCCTCATGAGCACAGACGCATCCGCGGCGTAGGCGAAGGAGCGGGTCATGCCCGCGAGGTCGCGGAGCGGCGAGCGCTTGCGCCGCCGCTCGGGCAGGGATCGCGCGGGCTCCCCTTCGAAGTCGATCACGACCCAGTCCCCGGCCGCGGTCCAGAGCACCTGCCCGAGGTGGTAGTCGCCGTGAGTGCGGATCGCGAGCCCCGCGGCGCCCGCCGCCGCAAGCTCCTGGACGAGGTCGCGGAGGTCCTCGGCCCGGTGCGCGATCGCGCCGAGCGCGTCGTCCTCCGGGAGCGACGCGAACGTCGAGGCGATCTCCTCGTCGATCGCCGCCGCGAGCAGCCCGAGCGACTCGGCGCTCGGTTCCTCGGGCGCGAATGCGGGCTCCGCGTCGTTCGCGAGCGCCGAGTGCAGCGCCGCCGTCACCTCGCCGAGTCGCCAGGCGCGGTCGGGCAGCCAGCTCGAGTCGTCCCCCAGTGAGTCGAGCGTCAGCTCCCACCCGCCGCCGAGCGACGGCACGAGTGCGGTGACGGAGGCGAGCGCGGTCTGCAGCGGGGGGCCCTCCGTCTCGAGCGCCCCCTCCAGCCGCGGCGCGTTGGCGAAGCGGCGGTCCCCGAGGGCGCGGAGGAGCTCGAGCTCCGGGTTCGGGCCGGCCTCGAGCCTGCGGTAGAGCTTGAGCACGTGCAGCTCGTCGAGCACGACGGAGCTGTTCGACTGCTCGACCCCGAGCGATCGCACACGCGCGCCCTCGGCCGTGACGCCCGCGAGCGCCGCAAGCCGCGTCGCCACCTCGGGCCGCTCGAACACCTCGACGGGCCCGTCGTCCTCGCCTAGTGCGACGAGGTAGTGCTCGTGCGTGCCGGCTGCGAAGCGGACTTCGACGATCGCGAGCGCGAAGAGGCCGTCCTCGAGCGGAATCCCGACGACCTCGGCGCTCTCGAGCGTCCGGCCCTTCGCCGCGAACCAGCGCGCGCCGACGATCAGCCCGACGAGCTCGTCGCTCGACAGGGTGGTGGGGTCACGCATCCGGCTCCTCCTCCGGCAGCAGGAACCAGAAGAAACCGCGCGGCCCGAAGGTGAGCAGGTAGGGCAGGTCGCCGATCGAGGGGAACGGCGTCCTCCCCGTCATCTCGACGGGCGTCCTGCCCTGGAAGCGGGAGAGGTCCAGCTCGACCGCCTGCGCCGACCGCGCGAGGTTGTGGACGCAGAGCACCGTATCCCGGTCGTGCCGGCGCACGTGCGCGAAGATCCGCGGATTCGAGGTCTCGAGCGCCTCGTACGTTCCGAGACCGAAGACGGGGTGCTCCTTGCGCAGCGCGACGAAGCGCTGCAGCCAGCGCAGGAGCGACGTCGGGGAGCGCAGCTGCGCCTCGACGTTGACGGCCTGGAAGCCGAACACCGGATCCATCAGCGGCGGCAGGTAGAGCTGGGCGAAGTCCGCGCGCGAGAAGCCGCCGTTCCGGTCCCCCGTCCACTGCATCGGCGTGCGCACCCCGTCGCGGTCGCCGAGGTAGACGTTGTCACCCATCCCGATCTCGTCGCCGTAGTACAGGACCGGCGTCCCGGGCAGCGAGAACAGGATGGCGTGCATGAGCTCGATCTCGTCACGGCCCCCGTCGAGGAGCGGCGCGAGACGGCGGCGAATCCCGAGGTTGAGCTTCATCCGGGGGTCCATCGCGTACTCGGCGTACATGTAGTCCCGCTCCTCGTCGGTCACCATCTCGAGGGTCAGCTCGTCGTGGTTGCGCAGGAAGAGGCCCCATTGACAGTGGTCCGGGATCGGCGGCGTCCGGTCGAGGATCTCGACGATCGGCCGGGCCTCCTCCCGGCGCACCGCCATGAACATGCGCGGCATGACCGGGAAGTGGAACGCCATGTGGCACTCGTCGCCGTCGCCGAAGTAGTCGACGACGTCCTCGGGCCACTGGTTCGCCTCTGCGAGCAGCACGCGGTCGGGGTACTCTGCGTCGATCGCCGCGCGCACGCGCTTGAGGAAGGTATGCGTCTGCGGAAGGTTCTCCGAGCTCGTCCCCTCCTCCTCGTAGAGGTAGGGGACGGCGTCGAGCCTGAATCCGTCCAGCCCGAGATCGAGCCAGAAGCGGAGCGCGTCGATCATCGCGTCGCCGACCTCCGCGTTCTCGTAGTTGAGATCGGGCTGGTGGTGGTAGAAGCGATGCCAGAAGTACGCGCCGCGCTCCGGGTCGTACGTCCAGTTCGACTGCTCGCTGTCGACGAAGATGATCCGCGCGTCCTCGTAGCGATGCACGGTGTCCGACCAGACGTACCAGTCGGACTTCGGGTTGTCGGGGCCGAGCCGGGACTCCTGGAACCACGGGTGCTCGCTCGACGTGTGGTTCATCACGAAGTCGGTGATCACGCGCATCCCGCGCTCGTGCGCCGACTCGACGAAGGCCCGGAACTCGTCGAGCGTCCCGAACTCCGGCGCGACCGACAGGAAGTCGGAGACGTCGTAGCCCCCGTCCCGGAGCGGCGAGGGGTAGAACGGCAGGATCCAGATGCAGTCGATCCCGAGCCACTGCAGGTAGTCGAGCTTCTGCCGCAGCCCGCGGAAGTCGCCGTGCCCGTCGTCGGACGAGTCGAAGAACGCCCGCGTGTGGAGCTCGTAGAACACGGCCGTCTTGAACCAGTCCGGCTGCGTCTCGAACCAGTGCTCTGCCATCACTTGTCCGCCAAGCAGGATTCGGCAGGAGCCGAATCCTGCGGCTTGATCCCCCGCCTTCGGCGGGGGCAGACCCCTGAAGGCGTCGGCTTCGCCGCCGCAACTGCCTCCTTGCGGATCATTGGCGCTGCACCTCGAGCACGTGGGCCTTGCCGGGGCCGAGGCGGACGTAGTTCCGCGCGCCCCAGTCGTATGTCTCGCCGGTCAGCCCGTCGACGACAGCGAACTGCTCCGGGAGGCCGAGCTCCGCGGCCACGACGCAGACCCCGTCGTGGACGGCGAAAGGATCGAGATTGACGACGACGAGGACGGCGTCGTCGCCGAGCGAACGGGCGTACCCGAGCAGCTGGTCGGTCTCCGTCTCGAGCCAGGTCAGCCGCTCGAGCCCGGCCCCCGTCAGCGCGGGATGGGCGCGCCGGAGCTCGTTCAGCCGCTTGACGAGCGGCAGCAGCTGCCCGTCGAGCCGGCGCTCGCGCAACTCGTACTTCTCCGAGTCGAGGTACTCCTCGCTGCCTGCACGCACGGGGACGTTCTCGCAGGCCTCGTAGCCCGAGTAGATCCCGTAGCTCGGCGAGAGTGTCGCCGCGAGCACGAGCCGCAGCTCGAACGCCGGGCGACCGCCGGTCTGGAGCGTTGCGTGGAGGATGTCCGGAGTGTTCGGCCAGAGGTTCGGCCGCAGGTAGTCGGACCACGAGCGGAGCTGCTCGACGAGCTCGACGAGCTCGGCCTTCGCGTTCTTCCACGTGAAGTACGTGTACGACTGCGAAAAGCCGGCCTTCGCGAGGAGCGTCATCGGCGCGGGCCGCGTGAAGGCCTCGGAGAGGAACACGGTGTCGGGATAGCGGCTCCGTACCTGACGGATCAGCCACTCCCAGAAAGGAATCGGCTTCGTGTGCGGGTTGTCGACGCGGAAGACCGTGACCCCGAGCGCGCACCAGTGCTCGACGACCTCGCGGATCGCGTCCCAGAGCCCCTTGCGGTCGCGGGTGTCCCAGTCGAGGTTGTGGATGTCCTGGTAGCGCTTCGGCGGGTTCTCGGCGTACTTCAGCGACCCGTCGGGGCGGTGCTGGAACCACTCGGGATGCTCTCGCAGCCAGGGATGGTCGGGCGACATCTGGAGAGCGAGGTCGAGCGCGAGCTCCATCCCGTGACGGCGCAGCTCCGCGACGAGCGCGCGCAGGTCGTCCTCGTCGCCGAGCTCCGCGTGGATCGCGTCGTGACCCCCCTCCGCGGCGCCGATCGCCCAGGGGCTTCCGACGTCGTCTGCCGCGGCCGTCTCGGCGTTGTTGCGACCCTTGCGGTTCGTCCGTCCGATCGGATGGATCGGCGGCAGGTAGACGACGTCGAAGCCGAGCTGCGCGAGCTGCGGAACGACCTCGGTCACGCCCGCGAGGCCGCCCCAGGAGCGCGGGAAGAGCTCGTACCAGGCACCCGTCCGGGCGCGCTCCCGCTCGACGTCGAGCTCGAGCGGCCCCGAGCGCGCGGCGCCGTGGCGCTCGTCCCCGCCCAGCTGCGGGGCGAGCCCGCGCCACTCCTCCACCGTGCCGGAGCCGAAGAGCGCCTCGCCCTCGGCGAGCTCGCCGCTCAGGTCGTCCTGCCCCGCCGCGACCTTCCGGTCGTGCTCCTCGAGCCAGCCGGCGTGCCGGTCGACCCACGCCTCGATCTCGAAGCGCCAGCGACCGACGGCGTCGACCTCGAACGCCCCGGCGAAGCGGTCGTTGCCGAGCCCGGCGAGCGGCGCCTCGCGCCAGCGGCCCTTCGGGCGCCGGTGGCGGACGACGGCGCGGAGCGTCTCGTGACCGTCGCGGACGATCGTCGCGGAGATGTCGACCCGGTCGCCGACGCACGCCTTCGCCGGCCAGCGGCCGCAGTCGACCTGCGGCGCGACGTCCGTGACGATGATCCGCTCGGCAGACACCGCGGCACACGGTAAACAGTCGCCGTGCTGCAGGAGCGGTCACTGGGCGTCCAGCTGCACCCGACCTCGCTCCCGGGCGGCCGACTGGGCCCGGAGGCGTACCGGTTCGTCGACTGGCTCGCGGCGGCCGGCGCGCGGTGGTGGCAGGTGCTGCCGCTCAACCCCCCGGACGAGTTCCGCTCTCCCTATGCCTCCGACTCTGCGTTCGCGACCTGGGACGGCCTTCTCGCCGACCGGGAGGCACCGGTCGACCCGAGGGCGGCACGCGCCTTCCGTGACCGCGAGAGGGCCTGGGCCGACGACTGGGCAGCGTTCGCCGGCGACGGCGCGATCGAGACGCAGGTCCGGTTCGAGCGCGAATGGGGCGCGCTCCGCGCCTACGCCGGCGATCGGCGGGTGCGAATCATCGGCGACGTCCCGATCTACGTCGCCGTCGACGGCTGCGACCACCGTTCCCACCCGGAGCTGTTCCTCCCGCTGGACGAGGTCGTCGCGGGTGCTCCGCCGGACGCGCTCAACGATCTCGGGCAGCTCTGGGGGAACCCGCTCTACGACTGGGACGCGATGGCGGAGACGGGCTACCGCTGGTGGATCGACCGGGTGCGGCGCGTGCTGGGGCTCGTCGACGCGTTCCGGATCGACCACTTCCGTGGCTTTGCCGCTTACTGGACGGTTCCCGCCGCCGCCGAGACCGCCCGTGACGGCTGGTGGTCACCAGGGCCGGGGGCAGCGCCGTTTCGGGCGGCGGAGGCCGCGCTCGGGCCGCTGCCCGTGATCGCCGAGGACCTCGGGCTGATCACGCCCGACGTCCACGCCCTGCGCGACGAGCTCGGCTTCCCGGGGATGGTCGTCATGCGCTGGGCGTTCTCCGGCCCGACGGACAACCCGCACCGCGTCGAGAACCACCGCGAGCACCAGGTCGTCTACACCTCGACCCACGACACCGAGACGCTCGCGGGCTTCACGGGCGACCCCGACGTGTGGCCCCTGATCGACGAAGCCCTCTCGTCGCGGTGCGCCCTCGCGATCGTGCCCGCGCAGGACGTCCTCGAGCTCGGCAACGAAGCGCGGATGAACCGCCCCGGAGAGCTCGAGGGGAACTGGGCATGGCGCCTCGAGCCGGGGCAGCTCACCGGGGCGCACGCGCGGCGCCTCCGAGCTGCCGCCGAGGCGAGCGGCCGCGCCTGACGTCTGGTGTCCGAGTTGGGACGTCTGGTGTCCGACTTTAAGTCGGACACCAAACGGAGGACGCCTAGAAGAGAATCTCTAGCGCCGTATCGGGCGGGCAGCCACGCTCGAGGAGCGACACCGCGAGGTGGAGGTCGACGTCGCGGTCGAGGGCGAGCACCAGCGCGGCCTCCGAGTCGTAGCCGGCCGCGACCAGCTGCTCGACGCGCCACGACGTCACTCCGTCCCGCTCACGCTCGTCGACCGACGGGGCTATCGGGGTTTGGATTGCCATCTCACTCGACATAACGCGCGAGATGTGTGGAGACCCTCAAGCCGCGTTAGCGCAACGTTCCGGGGATGTTGCAATCACGTTGCGCGGTTCTCGCGCCCCCGGGGTCAGCCGAGCTGCTCGAAGCGCAGCTTCGCCGCGACGGCCGGGCGGCCGTTTCGCTCGTAGACCACGTCGACCGCGTCGTCCTTGCCGTACGAGCCCGCGATC
Source organism: Actinomycetota bacterium (assembly GCA_046732615.1). GTDB lineage: Bacteria > Actinomycetota > Thermoleophilia > Gaiellales > Gaiellaceae > Gaiella. Next base: position 6,459 of record JBKPNM010000094.1, read on the forward strand.
CCGAGCACCATCGACGTCCACCGGCCGACGCCGAGCTTCTCCTGCGCGAGCGCGCGCTCGAACACGAGGTTGCCGTCGCGCACGACGAAGTCCACGCCCTCGCGCTGCTCGACCCCGTTGAGGAAGACCTGGAAGGGGCGCTGCACGTCGCCCGGCAGGCGGACGAAGGTCTCCCGGCGCGGCTCCTCGCTCACCTTCATAGAATGCCCGCAAGCGTGAGGACGAAGCCCCTGGTCATCGTCGGTGTGCTCCTCGGCGCCCTGCTGTTTCCCGCCGCGAGCGCGCTCGCGGGCAACGGCGGGTTCGCGCCGGTGCCGCCGGAGTCCCCGAACGCCGAGGGCATCAAGCAGAGCTACATCTTCATCTCGATCTTCGCGTTCGCGATCTTCCTGCTGGTCGAGAGCCTGCTGATCGTGTTCGTGATCCGCTACCGCCGCCGCGAGCGCCCGCGCAACCAGGACGGCGCGCAGATCCACGGCGCCAGCAAGCTCGAGCTCGCCTGGACGGTCGGGCCGGTGCTGATCCTCGCCGTCATCGCCACGTTCGTCTTCGTGAAGCTGCCCACCATCCAGGACGTCCCCGCGTCCGCGGCGGGATCGCGGAACCTCGTCGTCGACGTGACGGGCACGCAGTTCACGTGGGAGTTCCGCTACCCGAACGGCGTCGTCTCGATCGACCGCATGCGCGCGCCGCAGGGGCGTACGGTCGAGCTCCACGTGACGGCGCCCGACTGGGACGTGATCCACTCGTGGTGGATCCCGTCGCTGGCCGGCAAGATCGACGCGATCCCCGGCAAGCTGAACAAGACCTGGTTCTCGGCGAAGCGCACGGGCGTCTTCCAGGGCCAGTGCGCCGAGCTCTGCGGCCTCTACCACGCGAAGATGCTCGCGTCGGTCGAGGTGATGCCCGCCGCGGAGTTCGATGCGTGGCTCGAGGAGCGCAGGTCGCAGCAGGACGCAGGCACCTCCCCGCTCGGGCAGGAGCTCTGGGAGGGAAGCTGCGCGAAGTGCCACGGCGTCGAGGGTGAGGGCGGCTACGGCCCGCGCGTCGCGGGGAGCGCGCTCGTGCAGGACGAACAGGCCCTTGCGACCCTCCTCCACAACGGCGGCATCCGGATGCCGCCCGTGGGCAAGGACTGGACCGACGAGGAGATCGCGGCCGTCACGAGCTACGTGAAGGAGAACCTTGGCAACCAGGGTTGAGCATCCCGTCGGCCCGGCGTGGCAGCGCGGCAAGGTCGCGAGCTGGCTCGTCACGGTCGACCACAAGCGGATCGGCATCCTCTACCTCGGCACGGCCGGGTTCTTTCTCGCGATCGCCGGCTTCCTTGCGATCCTGATCCGAACGCAGCTCGCTCAGCCCGACGGGCACGTCGTGACGGGCGACTCGTACAACGAGGTCGTCACGATGCACGGCACGGGGATGGTCTTCTTCGTGATGGTCCCCGTGCTCGCCGGCCTCGGGAACTTCCTCGTCCCGCTGATGATCGGGGCGCCCGACATGGCGTTCCCGCGGCTGAACGCGCTGTCCTACTGGCTGTACGCCTTCGCCGGGCTCGTCTACTGCTTCTCGTTCTTCGCCTCGAGCGGTGCCGCCAACACCGGATGGACCGCCTACCCCCCGCTCTCGCTCGCCGCCCCGGGCAACGGTCAGGACCTGTGGATCCTCTCGATCCACATCATGACCCTGTCGTCGATGGCCGGGGCGATCAACTTCATCGTCACGATCCACAACATGCGCACACGCGGGATGTCGTGGATGCGGATCCCGCTCTTCGTCTGGTCGATCGAGGTCTACGCGTGGCTGCTCCTACTCGTGCTGCCGGTGCTCTCCGCCGGGCTGACGCTGCTCCTCCTCGAGCGGCAGTTTCCCGACACGTTCCAGTTCTTCCGGCCCGAGGAGATCGACCGGGGCGGCTCGCCGATCCTGTTCCAGCACGTGTTCTGGTTCTTCGGGCACCCGGAGGTCTACATCATGGTGCTCCCGGTCTTCGGGATCATCTCGGAGGTGATCCCCGTCTTCGCCCGCAAGCCGATCTTCGGCTACAAGGCGGTCGCGTTCTCGACGGTCGCGATCGGCTTCTTCTCGATGCTCGTCTGGGCACACCACATGTTCGCGGTGGGGATGCCGACCTTCCTCAACATCTGGTTCATGCTCGCGTCGATGGTGATCGCGGTGCCGACGGGCATGAAGATCTTCAACTGGCTCGCGACGCTCTGGCGCGGCAACATCTCGCTCGACACGCCGATGTTGTTCTGCCTCGGCTTCCTCAGCGTCTTCACGATCGGCGGGCTCTCCGGCATCTACCTGGCCGCTTTCCCGGTCGACTGGCAGGTGACCGACACCTACTTCGTGGTCGCCCACTTCCACTACGTGCTCTTCGGCGGCTCGATGCTCGGTCTCCTCGGCGGCCTCTGGTACTGGTGGCCGAAGATCTTCGGGCGGATGCTCTCCGAGCGCATCGGCAAGTGGACGTTCCTCTTCATCTTCGTCGGGTTCAACGTCACGTTCTTCCCGCAGCACATGCTCGGGCTGCTCGGGATGCCCCGACGGATCTACGCGTACCGCGACGACGGACTCTGGCACGCGTACAACCTGACCTCCACGATCGGGTCGTACGTCATGGCCACGGGGTTCCTCCTCTTCCTGCTCGCCATCGTGAAGAGTGTCAACGGCCGTCGCGCGGGGAACGACCCCTGGCATGCGGACACGCTCGAGTGGTACACGACGTCACCGCCGCCGCCGCACAACTTCGACGACGTTCCGTATGTGACGAGCGCACGGCCGCTCTACGACCTGCGCCGCCGGCTGCGCGAAGCGGAGTCGAGGTGAGGACCGACCGGTCACCCGGCCCGCTGCTGCGGCTGACGATCGCAGCGGCCGCCGTCGCCGCCGGGCTCGTCGTCGTCAGCGCGGCGCTCGAGCTCGGTCGCGGCCACTGGGCCGCGACGCTCGTCGCGCTGCCCCTCCTCGTCGCCGTCGTGGTCGCGGCCGTCGTCTCCTACCGACGGCTCGTCGTTCCCGCGGCGACCGCCGTCGCGTCGATGCTCGCGGCGATCGCGACGGGCGGCCTCGTCGCCTGGCTCGACACGACCTGGGCAGTCGCCGTGCACGTCGCCGCCGCGGGCGGTGCGCTTGCCGCGTCGCTCGTCACGCTCGTGGTCTCGTTCCGCGGCGAGACGTTGCCGCTCGGCCCGTGGCGCGACTACGTGACGCTGACGAAGCCCCGCATCATGTCGCTCCTGCTCGTGACCGGCGCGGGCGGCATGTTCGTCGGCGCGGGCGGCTGGCCGGGAGGCCCCGAGCTCGCATCGATGCTCCTCGGCCTCGCGCTCGCCTGCGGCGGCGCGAGCGCTCTCAACCACGTGATCGACCGCGACATCGACAAGCTGATGGGCTCGCGGACGGCAGCGCGCCCCGTTGCCGCCGGGCGCGTCCCCGCGCCGCGCGCGCTCGAGTTCGGGCTCGTCCTCTCGGCGCTCTCGTTCGCGCTCCTCGCCTCGACGGCCAACGTGCTGACCGCGCTGCTCGCGCTCGTCGGCAACCTCTTCTACGTCGTCGTCTACACCGGGTACCTCAAGCGCTCGACCGACCAGAACATCGTCATCGGCGGCGCCGCGGGTGCCGTGCCGCCGCTCGTCGGCTACGCAGCCGCGACCGGAAGCCTCGCGCTGCCCGCGCTGTGGCTGTTCCTGATCGTCTTCCTCTGGACGCCGCCTCACTTCTGGGCGCTCGCGTTGATGATCAAGGAGCACTACGAGGCCGCGAACGTGCCGATGCTGCCGGGCACGCGCGGCGAGCAGGAGACGACGCGCCAGATCCTCCTCTACTCGCTCGTCCTCGTCGCGTTCACGATCGTCGTCGGGGTGTGGCTCGGCCCGCTCTACACGGTGGCGGCCGTCCTGTTCGGTGCGTACTTCGTCTTCCTCGCCCACCGGCTCCGTGCCGACGCCTCGAAGCGGAACGCGGTCGTCCTCTTCCACTACTCCCTCGCCTACCTCGCGCTGCTCTTCGTCGCGGCGGCAATCGACCCCGTGGTGCTGTAGATGCTCACGCCCGAGCTCGCCCGGAAGAACAACCGCCTCGGCCTCGCGCTCTTCGCGATCTTCGTCGCGCTCTTCGTCGGCGCGTGCGTGCTCGCGGTGATCTACCTCCAGGTCGACTGAGCGTGGGCGAACCCATGGTTCCCCCATGGGCGAGATGAGCCCCGACCTCGAGCTCGCGCTGCGGCTGGCCGACGCCGCCGACGCCATCTCGCTCGCGCGCTTCCGCGCACGTGACCTCGTCGTCGAGACGAAGCCCGACTCGACCCCGGTGACCGAGGCCGACACCGCGGTCGAGCACGAGCTGCGCGCGATGCTCGGCGTCGAGCGCCGCCGCGACGCGATCGTGGGCGAAGAGCAGGGCGCGTCCGGGACGGGCCGGCGGCGGTGGATCATCGATCCGATCGACGGGACGCGGAACTACTCGCGCGGGATCCCGGTCTGGGCGACGCTGATCGCCCTCGAGGAGGACGGCCGGGTCGTGCTCGGCGTCGTCTCGGCGCCCGCGCTGCACCGCCGCTGGTGGGCCGAGCGCGGCAGCGGCGCGCACGCCGGCGGCGACCAGGTGCACGTCTCGGCGGTCCACCGGCCGGAGGACGCCGTCCTGAGCTTCGCGCTCGAGCAGGCGCTCCCGGGCCTTGTCGCCCGCGCCTGGCATGCCCGGGCGTACGGGGACTTCTGGAGCCACATGCTGGTCGCCGAGGGCGCAATCGACGGAGCGATCGACGCGATCGGCGTCTCCGTCTGGGACCTCGCGGCCGTCCAGGTGATCGTCGAGGAGGCCGGCGGCACGTTCACGGACTTCGCCGGCCGGCACCGGATCGACGGCGGCAGCGCGATCTCGTCGAACGGGCAGCTCCACGCGGCGCTGCTCGAGGCCGTCGGAGACCGGAACGCCTAGGCGGCGCGAACGGCCGCCTCGAAGACCGGATCGCGCGACAGCGTGTCGAGCTCCGCGGAGAGCAGGTCGCTCGGCGTCGGCGTGCCCGAGCGGGTGCGCGGGTCGACCTGCTCGCCGTCGACGCGAACCGACGCGATCGTGTCCGCGGTGCGCCGCGTGAGCGCGATGTCCCGCCGCAGACGGGACCGGAGCCACGACGCGAGCAGGAGCGCGTCCGCACGCGGGCCCTCGACCGTCAGCCGCTCCGCCTCGCGGATCCCGGGCCAGAGCCTCGCGAGCGCGACACGCCACGGCAGGCCGCGCCGCCACGCGAGGTCGGACACTGCAATCCGCTCGAACAGCCCCGCGAGGCTCCCATACCCGCGGGGGATGCCGGGCCACTCGGACGAGTCGACCACGAGCCGGTCGCAGACGTCGACGAGCTCGGCGAGCGCCTGGCCGTCCCAGTCGGGCTGCCCGCGCCAGCGGCAGAAGGCCGGGAGGTCGGAGATCAGGAGCGGGAGGACGACCGACGCCGGATGGCGCGCGGCGTCTCCGGAGAGGCGGAGCTCGATCACCTCGGAGAGCACCTCGCGCCCGTCCCCGATCTCGAAGTCCTCGACGGTGGCGTGCGCCTCGACGTCCGACCGGCGGCCCTGGACGGGGACGAGCAGGATCGTCCGCGCAGGATGACGCTCCGCGAGCCCCGCGAGGACGCGACGCGCCGTCGGAAGCCACCGCTCGGGCGCCCACACGA
>JBKPNM010000095.1:0-6590 GCA_046732615.1 Actinomycetota bacterium
GAGCGCCGCCGTCGCGGCCCACGCGGCCCCGTCGCCGTCGAGCCCGTCCGCCCGCGCCTGCGCGCAGAGCGAGAGCAGCGAGGCGACGTCGCCCACCGCGGTCGTCGACCCCGTCTCCGCGATCCGGACGAGGCCGTGGGCGAGGAGTGCGTCGCCGAGCAGGAGGGCGATGTCCTCGTCGGCCGGCTCGAAGAGACGCGCGCGCCCGTAGTGGAGGAGGTAGCCCTCGTAGATCGTCTCGATCCCGAGCGCGAACCGCGGCTCGGAGAGGAGGTGCGAGAACACGGGCAGCGGCTCGCGCGACTCCGGGGCGAGGAGAGCATCGGCCCAGAGCGGGCTCTCTCGCGCCGCGCCGTCCGCGATCGCGTCGAAGAGCGCGTGGGCGGCGACCGCGCTCACGGACGGCCGAACGCCTCGACGGCGGCGATCGTCCGGTCGACGTCGTCGTCGGTGTGGGCGGTCGACGGGAAGAGGCACTCGAACTGCGACGGCGGCAGGTAGACGCCCTCGGCGAGCAGGTGGCGGAAGAGCGCCCCGAACCGCTCCGTGTCGGAGGCGGCTGCGTCCTCGTAGTTGCGAACGGGGCCGTCGCCGCAGAAGAGCGTCAGCATCGCGCCGACGCGCTGGACGGTGCCGAACGGCGCCAGGCCTGCCTCGAGCCGCGCGCCGAGCCGCTCGAGCTCGTCGTACACACTGGCCTCGCGCAGGCGGCGAAGCACCGAGATCCCCGCGGCGGTCGCGAGCGGGTTCCCGGCGAGCGTCCCCGCCTGGTAGACCGACCCGATCGGCGCCAGCTGCTCCATCAGGTGTGCGCGACCGCCGAATGCGGCCGCGGGCAGCCCGCCCCCGACGATCTTGCCGAGGATCGTCAGGTCGGGGATCACGCCGTAGCGCTGCTGCGCCCCGCCGCGGGCGATGCGGAAGCCGGTCATCACCTCGTCGAAGACGAGGAGCGCGCCGGTCGCGTCGGCGAGCATCCGGAGCGCCTCGAGGAAGCCGGGCTGGGGCGGTACGCAGCCCATGTTGCCTGCGACCGGCTCGACGAGAATCGCCGCGAGCCCCTCGCCGTAGCGCTCGCAGGCCGCCGCGACACCGTCGACGTCGTTGAACGAGCACACGATCGTGTCCGCCGTGACCGGCGTGGGGACGCCCGGCGTCGACGGGATGCCGAGCGTCATGACGCCCGAGCCCGCGCTCGCGAGGAGCGCGTCGACATGGCCGTGGTAGCAGCCCGCGAACTTGATCACCCGGTCGCGCCGTGTGGCGGCCCGTGCGAGCCGGAGGGCGCTCATCGACGCCTCCGTCCCGGAGGAGACGAGCCGAACCATCTCGACCGACGGCACCGCGTCCACGATCTCGGCCGCCAGCTCGACCTCTGACTCCGTCGGCGCGCCGAAGGTCGTCCCGCGGGTTGCCGCGTCCTCGACCGCGGCGAGCGTCTCGGGGTCGGCGTGCCCGAAGACGAGCGGCCCCCACGACTGCACCCAGTCGACGTAGCGGGTGCCGTTCACGTCCTCGATCCAGCCGCCCTCGCCGCGGCGGACGAAGACGGGCTCGTCGAGGCCGACGGCGCGCATCGCGCGCACCGGCGAGTCGACGCCGCCCGGGATCAGCCTCGTGGCGCGCCGCCAGAGGTCCGAGCGAGTGGTCAGAGCCACTTGGCGAGGTCCCCGGCCCAGTACGTGACGATCGTCCCGGCCCCGGCCCGCTTGACAGCCGTGAGCGCCTCGAGTGCAGCCCGCGGCTCCTCGAGGTGTCCCGCGTCCGCGGCTGCGCGGACCATCGCGTATTCGCCCGAGACCTGGTACGCCCAGACCGGGCAGTCGAACCGCTCGCGCACGGCGCGGATCACGTCGAGGTACGGCAGCGCAGGCTTGACCATCACCACGTCGGCTCCCTCGTCGAGGTCGAGCGCGCATTCGCGCAACGCCTCGCGCACGTTCGCGGGGTCCATCTGGTAGCCGCGGCGGTCGCCGAACGCCGGCGCGGACTCCGCAACCTCGCGGAAGGGGCCGTAGAAGGCGGAGGCGTACTTCACGGCGTACGAGACGATCGGCGTGTCGGGAAGAACGGCCCGGATGGCCCCGACGCGGCCGTCCATCATGTCGCTCGGGCAGACGGCGTCGGCGCCCGCCTCGACGTGGCTGGCCGCCGTCCGGGCGAGCAGCTCGATCGTCTCGTCGTTCGCGACCGTATCGCCCTCGAGCACGCCGCAGTGGCCATGGACCGTGTACTCGCAGAGACAGACGTCGGTGAGCAGCGTCAGTCCGGGGACCTCCGCCCGGAGCGCGCGCAGCGCGCGCTGGACGATCCCGTCGGAATACCACGCGCCCGAACCCTCGTCGTCCTTCTCCTCCGGGATGCCGAACAGAAGGACCGCCCGCACACCGGAAGCGGCGAGCGCGCCCGCCTCGCGGACGAGCTCGTCCACCGACCGCTGCGCTATCGCCGGCAGCCCCTCGATCGGTCGCACCACTCCCTCGCCGGGGCAGGCGAAGAGCGGCATCACGACGTCGTCCGGCGAGAGCGCCGTCTCGCGGACGAGGGCGCGCAGCGCGTCGGTGCGCCGCAGGCGCCGCAGGCGGGTGGCAGGGAAGGTGCTCATCGCACAAGCGTAAGGCTAGGACGACCCGGAGATCGCGCGGGGCGGCTCCGGGGACTCCGACGGGCCCACGTCGACGTCGACGGCGACCGGCTCGGACGCCGGCTCCTCCCACGACTCGAGGTCGATCCGCTCGCCGAAGAACTCCCACACCGCGCGACCCGCCGCCATCGTCGGCAGGGCGACGAGGACGCCGGGGATGCCGTACAGCGCCCCTCCCGCGAGCAGCCCGAAGATCACGAGGAGCGGATGCAGGCGCAGGGCGCTCGCCATCACGTTCGGCACCACCACGTGCCCCTCGACCTGGTAGATGAACACGAAGAGCGCTGCGACCCAGAGCACGCCGATCGGGTCGACGACGAGCGCGTAGATCGCGGGCGGGACGGCCGAGAGCCACGGCCCGATGTAGGGGATCACCTCGATGAACGCCGTCCAGAGCCCGAACAGCAGCGCGTACCGCTCCGCGCCCTCGACGAGCCCGGTCGTGCCGAGGATCCACATGCCGACCCCCGCGCTCGTGCCGATCACGATCGAGAGGATCGCCTGGCCCTTCACGTAGCCCCACAGCGCGCGTTCGATCCGCTGCGTGAGCGGGAGGCCCCCGTGGGGCGGAAAGCGCCGGTCGATCGACGCCTCGAGCCGCGGCATGTCGAGGAGCATGTAGATCGAGATGACGATCACGAGGACGACCGAGAAGACGAAGAGGATCACCGACTTCGCAGCGCCCTGCGCGAACGAGATCGCGTCCTGGGCGTACTTCGACACCTCTCCCGCGCCGATCGAGTCGGTGACGTCGTTCAGCTGCTCTTCGAGATTGACGCCCTCGAGCCCATGGTCGTTGAGCCATCGCTGCAGCCGGTCGACGTCGACCTCCGCGCCCGTCTTCCCCGTGACGGGATTCTCCTCGGTGAGGTAGGCGTCGATCCGGTCCGCCGCCGAGCGGGTCTCGGACACGACCACCGTGCCGAGCGCGACGAGGACCGCGACGAAGGCAGTCGCGAAGATCACCGAGACGACCGCGACGGCCACGCCGCGGGGTAGGCGGAGCCGCGTGAGGTCGCGGACGAGCGGATTGAGCGTGAACGCGATCACCGCGGCGGTGAGGAAGAGGAAGATGACGTGTCCGAGCGCCTCGGCGACGAAGAACCCCAGCAGGAGGAGCACGGGGAGGCCGACGAGCTGGATCCAGCGCGGGATCCGAATCGTCGGCGGCGCCGTCACCCAGCGATCGTAGCCCCGTCGTGCGCCGGCCACAGCGCCGGAAACCCGCTGCGGTCTGCGCTACCGTGGCGACGATGGCCTCGCCGCGCTCCCGGCAAGCCGCGCGACTTCGTGAACGCCGACGCCGCGCGCAACGGCGCGCGCGGCGCGTCGTGCTGCTCTCGGTGGTCGGCGTGCTCGCGCTCGTGACGCTGGTCTTCACCGCCTTCGGGTCGAGCGGCTCGTCGAACGTGGCGGCGCCGATCTCGATCGAGACCGTGTCCTCCGCCGACGCGGCCGCAGTCCGGCCGCGGCCACAGGTCCTTGCTTCGATCGGGAACCTGCGCGTGCAGCTCCCCGTCGCGGCCGGTGCGCTGACGGCGATCGGCTTCCACGGCTCCAACGACGGCTCCCTGTCGTTGCAGCCGGTCGGCCGCCAGGCGAACGAGGGCCTCCTCGCCCGCCTGTGGCGCCGGATCGCGGGCAACGGGCGACAGTCGCCGCGCTGGTACCAGCTCGAGGGCGGCCCCGCGGGCACGAACATCCTGGACGTGGGGACCCCGCCGGGCACCGACGTCTACGCGCCGGTGAAGGGATCGGTGATCGCGGTCTCGGACCTCGTGATCGGCGGGAAGCGCGTCGGCAGCCGCATCGACCTCCGTCCGTCGGAGGCGCCGTCCGTGATGGTCTCGGTGATGAACGTCAAGCCCGATCCCGCGATCGTCGTCGGGACGCCTGTGCTCGCCGCGACGTCGAAGCTCGGCACGGCGGTCGACATCGCGTCGGTCGAGGAGCAGGCGCTCGCCGCACATGCGCCGGAGGGCGGCAACAACGTCTCGATCGCGGTCTACCCCTCACCCGGATCGTTGCCCTAGAGGACTGGGCGCGCCGCGTGCGGATCCTCTTCGTCGGCGACGTCGTCGGACGTCCGGGGCGCGACGCCGTCGAGGCGCTCCTGCCCGGCCTGCGCGAGCGGCTCGAGGTCGACGCCTGTGTCGTCAACGGCGAGAACGTCGCCAACGGGGTCGGGATCACGCCGCGCCTGGCGGAGCGGCTGCTCGCCGCGGGCGCCGACGCGCTCACCCTCGGGAACCACGCCTGGCGGCGGGAGGAGATCGGCCCCTACCTCACCTCGTCGGGAAGCATCGTGCGGCCCGCGAACTTCCAGACCCAAGCGCCCGGACGCGGGCTGACGGTCGTCGAGGCGCGCGACGGCACGAGCGTCGCGGTCGTCAACCTGCTCGGGTCGCTCTTCCTCGAGCCGGCCCACAGCATGTGGGAGATCGTCGACGACCTCGTCGAGGAGGCCCGCGCGGCGACGCCGGTCGTGGTCGTCGACGTCCACGCGGAGGCGACGAGCGAGAAGGTCGCGCTCGCGGCGTGGCTCGACGGCCGCGTCACGGCCGTGCTGGGAACGCACACGCACGTGCAGACTGCCGACGCTCGTATCCTCCCCGGGGGGACCGCCGCGCTCACCGACGTCGGTATGACCGGCCCGCACGACTCCGTGATCGGCGTCGAGACGGCCCTCGCCATCAGGCGGATGCGGACGGGGATGCCGGTCCGGTTCGAGACGGCGTCGGCCGGCGTGCGCCTCGAGGGCGCGCTCGTCACGTGCGACCCGGCGACGGGGCGGGCGAGCGCGATCGAGCCGGTTCGGGCTCCCTGGCCGGCCACATGAGGGTTGCCAGGAGGGTTAGCAGCACGATCCCGCGCGCGAGCACCGCCCACGAGGAGAGCGGGTCGAACTCCTCGACGAGCTCCCAGTAGCGGGCAGGGAACCACAGCGCGGTGAGCACGCATGCGAGCGCGGTCAGCCAGAGCGCCGCGCGGCTCCGGGTCCCGCCGACGAGCGGGACGAGGAGGACGAGCCAGATCATGAACTGCGGCGAGAGCACCTTGCTCAGCGCGACGAACGCGACGACCGCCGCCGCCGCGTGCCGCACGAGGCGCTCGACGCTCGCGGGGCCGCGTGCGAACGAGACCCACACGAGTGCGACCGCCGCGGCCTGCGCGATTCCGTGCAGCACGGCGAGGGCGTCCGCGCCCGTGCCTCGGAGGTTCTGGGAGCCGCTTCCCGACGCCCATTCGAGGTCGACCCCGACGGCCTGGTGCAATGCGAGCAGGACGCCGGCGCCGACGCTCTCGATCTGGAGCGGCCGGCCGAGCTGCCGCCCGAGCGAGTCGAGTACGCCGTCCGCGCCGACGAGGAGGAAGGGCAGGTACGCGAGGACGGCCGGAGCGAACGCGAGCGCGACGACGACGCCGAGCTCGCGCCGGCCACCCCTCCGCCACGCGACGAGCGCGAGCAGCGGGACGAGCACGGCCGGGTAGAGCTTGACCGCGATGCCGACGCCCACGACGAGCGCCGCGACGCGCAGGCGGCCTGCGATCAGGAGGACGAGCGCACCCGCGACGAGCGCGGCCGGGACGAGGTCGAAGCGGGTCAGGATGACGCCGCCGAGGACCGCGGGCAGCACGGCGACGACCGCGAGCGTGGCCCTGCGAGCGTCGAGCGAACGGCCGAGCCGCCGCAGCCCGGCCCCGAGGAACAGCACCCCGATCGCCCCGGCGACCGCCATCTCGGCGGCGAACACGACCCGGTAGCCGGACAGCGAGTCCGTCACGAGCGCCGGCAGGACGAGCGCGGGCAGCGCCCCGGGCGGATACTCGAACCCGAAGTCGCGGTAGGGGACGAGCCCTCCCGCGACCCGCTCGCCGTATGCCTGGTAGAGCGGGATGTCGGTGACCGCGTCGCCGGAGACCTGCCACGCGACCGTCGCAGCGA
>JBKPNM010000096.1:0-8056 GCA_046732615.1 Actinomycetota bacterium
ATCGACCGCTGGGTCCATCCCGACGAGTTCCGCTGGATGCGCGAGCAGGGCGCGGCGCTCGGCTTCGGCTCGGTGTTCGCGGGCCCACTCGTCCGCTCGAGCTACCGGGCGGACGAGCAGCGACACGCAGCCGAGACCGGCCGCGGCGCCGTCGCGTACTGAACGGCGGATCTTGTCGCCGTCAGGCGTTTGACGCTGCGTGAAGACGGGCAGAGCCGGGTGGGCGGCCGATCCCGGTGCCCGGCGCTGCACCCGACCAAGGGAGGTTCTCGCACATGCGCCTATCGAGAATGCTCGCCCCACTCGCCGTCGCGGCACTCGTCGTGCTGGGTGCGTCGACGGCCGCTCTGGCGATCACGAACGGAGAGCCGGACAACGGCCGGCACCCGTACGTCGGCCTCCTCGTCTTCGACGACGCGCCCGGTCATCCGGCCTGGCGCTGCTCCGGCACGCTCCTGTCGCCGACCGTCGTCCTCACCGCCGGACACTGCACGGACGGTGCCGTCGCCGCCCGCGTGTGGTTCGACGAGGACGTGCAGGCGAACACCGAGTACCCGCGCAGCGGGGAGACGTCGTACGACGGAACTGCGTACACGAACCCGGACTACCGGAGCCCGGACAATCCATACGGCGGAGGAAACGGGCTCCCCGCGTTTTCGTACCGGGACGTCGGGATCGTCGTCCTGAGCGAGCCCGTGCCGACCTCGGTCGTCAGCGAGTACGGGACGCTCCCGGCTGACGGTCTCGTCGACACGCTCGCCAACAAGACACCCGTCGACTTCGTCGGCTACGGCGTGCAGGAGCAGGCGCAGATCCCTGGGAACCAGCTCCCCCAGCCGCCGCCCTTCTACCGCTGGACCGGCCCGAAAGTGCGGATGTACGCGCCGAGCGAGCTCGTCTCGGGCAACTTCGTCCACAGCGCGGAGTTCGTCAAGCTCGCGTCGAACCCGGGCGGAGGCTCGGGAGGCACGTGCTTCGGCGACTCCGGAGGGCCCGATCTGCTGGGCGGTACCAGCATCGTGCTCGGAGTCAACTCGTACGTGACGAACGTCAACTGTGGCGGGGTCGGCTACTCGTCGAGAGTCGACATCCCCGAGGTGCTCGACTGGATCGAGAGCTTCCTGTTGAGCTGAGAACCGCAAACGGACACGACTGCGTGGGGCTGCGTGGCGCAGCCCCACGCGCGTTGGAGGATCGTCCGACGCCTTCCGTTCGGGCGGCCGTCGCGATACGCTCGCGGCATGGCGCTCAAGAACACGATTCTCGGCTGGCTGCGCTCGACCCCGGACAAGGACGAGGAGCTGGAGGAGGCCGAAGCCGACGAGGCGACGCGCGAGTACTCCGCCGACCGCGCCGACACGATCGCAGAGACCCGGTTTCGCAGCCAGCCGGGCGAGTTCGAGAGCGACCAGGATGGCCCTCGGCGCTAGTTCGTCGAGCGCCCCTTCATCGGTCGCTCACATCATGGGTCTACGGTCGCGGCCATGAGCGGGGCCTCGATCGTCATGCTCGCGGCGATCGGCGCCGCGGCGCTGACGGTGCCTGCCGCGCAGTCGGGAACCGCGCCGAAGCTTCGCCTCGTCACCGTGCAGCCGCTCGTGGTCCGCGGTGAGTCGTTCCGGCCCGGCGAGCGGGTCGTCGTCACGGCGATGACGCCGTCCGGGGCGAAGCGGGTGGTCGTCCGTGCGACGTCACGTGGCCGCCTCGGCGCGGCGTTCGGGCTGCCGAACCAGCCGTGCGGCAAGGCGTTCGCCGTGCGGGCGGTCGGGGCGGCGAGTCGGCCGGCGACTCTCGCCGTGCCGGCACCGCCGTGCGTGCCGCCGCCGATCGACTGAGGCCTGCACGAAACGTAGACGGGCGGGGTCTCCCCCCGCCCGTCTAGGTCTCCGTTGCGCCTCGCAGCCTACTTGGCCGGCGGCGTCACCTGCACCTGCATGAAGCCACCGGGCGTCACGCTGGTCACCCGCATCGTGGTGCCGGTGTTGGGCACCTTGACGCTGTTCCACTCCGCCTGGTAGCGGGTGTTGCCCGGGGCGTCGCCCGGGTCGCCCGCGACCCAGTAGCTCTTCGAGTCGTCGAACGTCGACACGCCCGGCCGCGACGGGATCGTCGTGGCGACACCGGCGTTGTGCACGGTGACGGCGTCGGTCGCCTGGGTCGTGAACGTCGCGTCGAACGACTGGAGCCGTGGCCGCATCACGGAGCCGTTGGGCCAATGGAGCGGCGAGGGGTTTGCGTCGACGGGCAGGATCAGTCCGCCGCCGGGATGGTCGCCGACGTTGTTGTCGTTGAACGAGCTGTCCCAGTACCACACGAGCAGGCCGTCCTGGTACGGGAAGCGCTCGGCCCAGTTCGGCCCGATGTCGCCGCCGAAGTTGTACGGGCCGGTCTTCATGCCGGCGTCGTAGCCGAGGTACTGCTTGTTCTCGGCGACGTAGGCGTTGAAGAAGAACCGCGTCACGGACGATTCCGTGGCGTGGAACCCGCCTGTCGCCGGGCTGAACTTCCAGCCCGCGTCCGCCTCGGCGCCGTCGACAGCGAGGCCCGGAATCGTGATGTCGTCGATCTGTATGCCGGGAACCTGGATGCCGCCGTTTCCTGCCACAGCCGGGTCAGTGACGTACCTGAAGCCGATGGTGTGAGTGCCTGCGGGAAGGCTGGCGGTGACCTGCGTCCAGTTCGCCGCGGTGCCCGTGATACCCGTGCCGAGGTTCGTAGCAACGGGGTTACCGTCCACGGTGACGTACGCGTAGTCGAAGTCCTTCTCGATGTTGTAGCGCACCCATGCCGACAGCGTTCCGGGAGAGCCGAGGGTGACAGACTTCGTCATCTCCGTGGTGAAATTGTTCCCGGAGCCCGAGTAGTAGAACTTCGAGCCCCCGTGGGCCGCTCCGAGGTCAAAGTCGACGGGCTTCTCCGGAAGCACGACGACGACTGCCTGATCCTGCTTCGTCGTCGCCTCGGACGGGCCGAGCTTCAGCGACGCCTTGTTGTCGCCGGGGCGAAGGACCGTGTAGTCGAGCCAGCCGAGCTGGAGCTTGTCCCACGCGTTCATGTGGAACGGCCGGTTTCCGATTCCCTCGGCCGGCGTGCCGTTGTTGCCGTACGAGCCCTGCGACATGAGCGTCCAGAAGCCCGTGCCGTTCTCGGCGCCGCCGGTGTTGCCCGAGGTGTCGTACTCGTCCGGCAGGCCGAGGTCGTGCGCGAACTCGTGCGAGAACACGCCGACGCCGCCGTTCTCCGGCTCGATCGTGTAGTCGCCGATCCAGTAGTTCGAGTTGCCGATTCGGACCCCGCCGAAACCGTGGGGCGAGGCGCCGTCCGGGCTCGGAAGCGAGCCGGGGAAGTACGCGTACCAGCGGTGCGACCAGATCGCGTCGGCGCCCTGGGCGCCGCCGCCGGTCTCCTCGCCCACGCCGGCGTGGATCGACTGGAAGTGGTCGACGTAGCCGTCCGGCTCGTCGAAGTTCCCGTCATCGTCGTAGTCGTAGCGATCCCACTTGTCGTAGTCGGCCAGCTTGGCGTTGAGTTCCGCGGTCGTCATCGTGGCGGCCCAGGCGTCGACGGAGTTGTTCACGAACACCCAGACCGTCGAGCAGACGATGTCGCCGCAGAGGTTGGTTCCGTAGCGGGCCTCATTGAACGGCACCTTCACCCAGTCGGTGACCTCCCCGTTGACCGTGTACCGGTTCGACGACTGCTCCTTGTAGAAGTTCCGCATCGAGTTGGCCCCCGCTGCGTCCTTGAACAGCAGGTCCGTGTAGTACGACCGGCTGAAGTCCGGCGCCCAGATCGTCGTGTTGTCGTTCGAGCGGTCGGGCTCGGGAATCTGGTTGTGCACCGGGCCCGGCGTCCCGCCCGTCGTCGCGTTGATCTGGTCCCCGAACTCTCCGAGGACCGTCAAGATCGAGTCCTCGCCCTCACGGGCGAGCTCGACGTACTGGCCCTTGGCGACCTGTCCGACCTTGGTGCCCTTGGGGATCTCTCCTTTGGCGACCTTCTCGAGCGCGACCTGCCGAAGCGCCGCCTGCTTCTCGCCGAGCGGATGCGAGAGGTTGTCCGTCCCGGTGACGTCGCCGGGATCCGAGGAGCTCGTCTGGCTCGAGGCGGCGACCGATACGCCAACCCCGATCGACAGGACGAGCACGAGCGCTCCTGACAGGAGCGCGAGGAAGTGCCTCCTCATGTCTCTCCCCTTGTGGATGGATGCGTACTCGCAGACTGACGGCCTGCAGCGCGGGACCCTACCGAGCGCAGCCCGCAAAGGGCAGGAGGGATTCGCATTTCCCCTTTTCGGGGGACTCAGGCGCGGAAGCGCTCAGTCGTGCGGCTTCGCCATCGCGTGGAAGTCGAGCGCCTCGTCGAGGACACGTTCCTCCACACCGGCGTCGCGCGCGACCTCGCGCAGCGAACGGCCCGACGACACGGCTTCCTTCACGATCTCGGACGCCTTGTCGTAGCCGATGAACGGGTTCAGCGCCGTCGCGGCGCTCAGCGTGCTCTCCGCGTAGGCCTCGTTCCGCTCCCGGTTCGCCTCGATGCCCGCAACGCACTTCTCGGCAAGGAGGCGCGACGCACTCGAAAGGAGGCCGAGCGACTCGAGCAGGTTCCTCGCGATGAGCGGCACGTACACGTTGAGCTCGAAGTGGCCGTTCATGCCGCCGATCGTGATCGCCGCATCGTTGCCGATCACCTGGGCGGCGACCTGCGTCACGACCTCCGGGATCACCGGGTTGACCTTCCCCGGCATGATCGAGGAGCCCTTCTGCAGCTCGGGCAGGAAGAGCTCGGAGAGCCCGGCGCGCGGGCCCGATCCCATCAGGCGTAGGTCGTTGGCGATCTTCGTCAGCGAGACGGCGACGACCTTGAGCGCGCCCGAGAGCTCGACGAGCCCGTCGCGGGCTGCCTGGGCCTCGAAGGGGTCGGCCGGCGCGGAGATCGGAAGCCCCGTCGCCTCGTTGAGGAGCGCGCGCACCTTCGCTGCGAACTCGGGGTGCGTGTTGAGCCCCGTGCCGGTCGCGGTGCCGCCGAGTGGGATCTGGCCGAGCCGCGGTAGAGCGTCCGAGACGCGTGCGATGCCCTGCCGCACCTGCGCCGCATAGCCGGAGAACTCCTGGCCGAGCGTGACCGGGACGGCGTCCATCAGGTGCGTCCGCCCCGACTTGACGACGTCGTCGAACTCCTCGGCCTTCACCTCGAGCGCATGGGCGAGCTGCTCGAGCGCCGGAACGAGCTCGTTGACGGCCCGGTCGAGCGCGGCGAGGTGCACGGCCGACGGGAAGACGTCGTTCGACGACTGCCCCATGTTGACGTGGTCGTTCGGGTGAACGCCCTCGCCGGCGAGCGACGCGATCACCTCGTTCGCGTTCATGTTCGAGCTCGTCCCCGAGCCGGTCTGGAAGACGTCGATCGGAAACTGGTCGTCGAACTCGCCGACCGCGATGCGGTCGCCCGCGGTCGCGATGCGCTCCGCGAGCTCGGCCCCGAGGAGCCCGAGGTCGGCGTTCGCCCTCGCGGCCGCGGCCTTGATGCGCCCGAGCCAGTGCGCGACCGCGATCGGGATCGGCTCGCCGGAGACGGTGAAGTTGTCGACGGCCTTGGCCGTCTCGCCGCCCCACAGCTGCTCCCGTTCGGCGGTGTCGCCCACGTCGCGAGTCTAGCCCGGGGGCGAAGGGACAGCGTCAGAGACGGATTCGTGTCAAGGCGGCGCAACCGGACGTGTCCGCCAGACCCGCGAGTCCTGGGGACCAGACGCTAGCCCGAGACGCGGTCGGTGTGGGCCGCGCCGAGCAGCGCGTCCCACTCGGCGAGCTTGACGCGCGGGCGGCCCAGGGGCACGCCGGCGGCACGCTCGGCGGCGTCGATCGCCTCCCAGCCCGACTGCGTGACGACCGCGACCCCGCGCTCGGCGAGCAGCGCGTCCACTGCGGACGCGTCCTCGCCGCGGGCGAGCTTCCCGGCGCGGGCGTCCTCGAGCACGGCCTCCGCGGTCTCGGTCGCGTCCTTCTTGTTCGTGCCGATGACGCCTGTGGGGCCGCGCTTGATCCAGCCGGCGCAGTAGACGCCGACGAGCGGCTCACCCGACGCTGCGAGGGTACGGCCTCCGGCGTTCGGGAGCACGCAGGCGGCGTCGTCGAACGGCAGACCGTCCAGCGGGATCCCGCGGTAGCCGACGCTGCGGAAGACGATCCCGCACTCGACGGTCTCGCGTTCGTCGGTCGCGACGGCGCGGCCCTCGACGAGCTCGTTGCGAACGAGCTCGATCGCCTCGACCTTCCCGTCGCCCAGGATCGCAACCGGCGAGCACAGGAAGCGGAGCCGGATCGCCCGCGGCTTGCCCTCCGGCGCACGGGCCGCATAGGCGCGCAGGTGCTCGACATTGCGCTTCACGGTGGCGGGCGCGGCCTCGAGCTCCGCCTCGCTCGCAGGGTCGAGCTCGAGCTCCAACGGATCGACGAGGATGTCGGCGCCGGCCAGCTCGCCGAGCTCCCCGACCTCGACGGGCGTCCATGCTGCCTGGACCGGCCCGCGGCGCCCGACGACGAGGATCTCCCTCACGCCGGCCGCGTTGATCGCCTCGATCGCCGCGTCGGTGGTGTCGGTCGGCGCGAGCTCCTCGGGCGTGAGGGCGAGCATTCGGGCGACGTCGAGCGCGACGTTGCCGTTCCCGATCACCACCGCGCGCTCGTGCGAGAGATCGAACTCGAGGTCCTGGAAGTCGGGATGGCCGTTGTACCAGGCGACGAAGGCCGTCGCGGGCCACGAGCCCGGCAGGTCCTCGCCCGGGATCCCGAGCCGGCGATCGGTCTGCGAGCCGATCGCGTAGACGACCGCCCCGTAGAGCTCCGCGAGCTCGGCGTGCGTCAGGTCCCGGCCGATCTCGACGTTTCCGAGGAAGCGGAAGCGCGGGTGCGCCGCGATCTTCTCGAACGCGCGCGAGACGGCCTTGATGTTCGGGTGGTCGGGAGCGACGCCTAGCCGAACGAGGCCCCAGGGCGTCGGCAGCCGGTCGAAGAGGTCGACCTCGACGCTCGGATCATCGGTTCCGAGCAGCGCCGCCGCGGCGTAGAAGCCGGCCGGCCCCGAGCCGATCACGGCGACGCGGAGATGCTCGCTCACGCGAGGATCCTAGGCTCGGGTGGAGCTCGTCAGTGCGAGCAACCGCTCCCGCAGCCGCCCATCTGCGTTCCCTCGGGGAGCTCCTCGCCCTCCTCGACCTGGAACGAGTGGCCGCAGCCGCAGGAGGAGACCGCGTTCGGGTTGTCGATCTTGAAACCGGACTCCTGGAGGCCGTTCAGGTAGTCGATCGTCGCGCCCTGGAGATACGGCGCGCTGAACGGGTCGACGACGATCCGGACGCCCTCGAGCAGCAGCTCGTGATCGCCCTCGGCGGCGCCGGAGTCGAAACCGAGCCCGTACTGGAAGCCCGAGCAGCCACCGCCCTGGATCGCGACGCGCAGGACGAGCGAGTCGGCGTCCGGCTCCTCGGCCATCAGCGCCTTGACCTTCTCCGCCGCGAGCGGCGTGAGGTCGAGCAGTGTCTCGGTGGGGCGCTCGGCGATCTCCATGCCCTGATGGTACCCAAGCGGTCAGTCGCCGCGAGCCCCCGCGACTTTGTGACACCGGATTCCACGTCCCCGAGCGGGTTCTTCTTGCAGCTCGTGCGCCGATACCGGAGTGCTAGGTTTCGCGGACGACCCCGGACGGGATCGAGGAAAGCGTGCTCTCCGACTGGCTCCCGTTTGTCATCTACGCCGTCTTCGCCGCAGTGATTCCGGCGACGATGATCCTCTCCACGTTCGTCTTCTCGACCCGCCCGACATCGCGGACGAAGCAGCGAATGCTCCCGTTCGAGTCGGGCGTGGCGCGCGAGGCGCCTGGTCAGCAGCGGCGCTTCACCGTGAGCTTCTACCTCACCGCGATGCTGTTCATCCTGTTCGACATCGAGATCGTCTTCCTGTATCCGCTCGCCGTGCAGCTCGATCTGCTCGGCTGGTTCGGCTTCGCGGAGTTCGGCGTCTTCGTTGCGATCCTCGCGGTCGCCTACGTGTACATC
>JBKPNM010000097.1:0-3700 GCA_046732615.1 Actinomycetota bacterium
GCCCGCGCCGGCCGCCGCGCGTTCGGCGGGCCGCACCGCCGCCTCGGCCACCGCCGCGTCGACGACGGACTTCAGGACAGCGATCCGCGACGCGCTCGACGAGGCGCTCACCGCCGACGAGCGGGTGATCCTCTTCGGCGAGGACGTCGCGGTCGCGGGAGGCGTCTTCGCGGTCACGCCCGGCCTGTACGAGAAGCACGGGCCCGAGCGGGTCTTCGACACGCCGATCTCGGAGCTCGCCCTCGCGGGCGCTGCGTTCGGCTCTGCGGTGAACGGGCTGCGGCCGGTGGTCGAGATCATGTTCGGCGACTTCCTGCCGCTCGTGATGGACAGCGTCGTGAACCAGATGTCGAAGTACTGGTTCCTGACGGGCGGCGAGGTGCCCGTACCGGTCGTCATCCGGTCGGTCGTCGGGGCGGGCGGCCGCTTCGGTGCGATCCACTCGCAGATGCCCGCGTCGTGGTTCATGGGGGTCCCGGGCGTCAAGATCGTCGCTCCTGCGTTCCCGGCCGACGCGAAAGCGCTCCTCCGGGCGGCGATCGACGACGACAACCCGGTGCTCTTCTTCGAGCACAAGCGTCTCTACGGGGTGGAAGGCGAGGTGAACGGCGCGGCGGCGCGGATCGGCGAGGCTGCGATCGTGCGGGAGGGCCGGCACGTCACGCTCGTGTCCGCGATGCGCGGCGTCCACGACTGTCTCGCCGCGGCCGACCGGCTCGCCGCCGACGGGATCGAAGCCGAGGTCGTCGACCTCCGGACGCTCCGCCCGCTCGACGCCGACACGATCATCGCGTCGCTCGAGAAGACGACGCGCGTCGTGGTCGTCGAGGAAGGGCCGCTGACCGGCGGCTGGGCAGGCGAGGTGCTCGCCGTCGTCGCGGAGCGCGGTCTCGGCGACGTCGACGACATGTGGCGCATCACGACGCCCGATTCGCCGGTGCCCTACAGCCCGCCGCTCGAGGACGCGCACCTGCCGGATGCCGGCCGCATCGTCGCCGAGATCACGAGGCGTCTAGGGTGACCGACGTCACGGCCGAGCCCGCCCTCGCCCAGCTCCCCGAGTCGCACGAGCCCTCGCACATCGGGCCGCGCCTGCGCGCGCAACGCGAGCAGCTCGGCCTGAGCCTGCGTGAGCTCGCCAGGCGGATCGGCGTCTCCGCGAGCCTGATCTCGCAGATCGAGCGAGACAAGGTGAATCCGAGCGTGAGCACGCTCTACTCGCTCGTCCGCGAGCTCGGCCTCACGATGGGCGACCTGTTCTCCGCCGACGGCGAGCGCCCGTCCGCGCCCGCGGCAGCCTCCGCGCATTCGCCGCTCGTGACGCCGGAGTCGCGGGCGGTGATCAACCTCGAATCCGGCGTCACCTGGGAACGGCTGACTCCGCACGCCGATCCGGGTATCGAGTTCCTCCGAGTCGTCTACGACGTCGCCAGCGAGTCGTGCCCCGAGCACTCCCTGATGCGACACGGGGGCAAGGAATACGGATACGTCATCTCGGGACGCCTGAGCGTCCAGGTCGGATTCGAGCGCTACGAGCTCGGCCCTGGCGACTCGATCTCGTTCGACTCGTCCTCACCGCACCGGCTGGCGACGGTCGGGAACCGGCCGGCCGAGGCAATCTGGGTCGTCACCGGGAGGCAGAGCGACGGCCGCCGCCTCCAGTCGTACTCCGGCGGAACCTGACCGCCGACGGAAAGGAGCCACACGTGCTGATAGCAACCAAGGACCGCATCCTCCCGACGACCGTCACCGGTTCCTGGCCGCGGCCGACGTGGTACACGGGCAACCTCTTCGAGCGGCCCTTCTCGTCCGGCATGGCCGACGTCGCCTACCGCGAGCAGTTCGTCGACGCCGTGAGCTCGGTGCTGAGCGACCAGGAGCTCGCCGGGCTCGACATCCTCACGAACGGCGACTACCACCTCGACGCCGACCTCGCCGGTCGGTCGTGGTTCTCGTACCCGTCCGAGCGCTTCACCGGCATCTCCGAGTACGACACCGAGACGACGTTCGGGTGGTCGTACCCGATCGGCTCGTGGCTCAACGAGATCGTCGGCGGCTGGAAGTACCACGCCGTGACCGACAAGATCGGCCCGCGCGTCCCGCTCGAGTTCGCGAAGATCTGGCGCGTCGCGCAGGCGCGCTCCGAGAAGCCGGTCAAGTTCGGGACGATCGCCGCCGACCTCGCCGCGACGGTCCTGACGGTGAAGACCGACGCCTACGCGCAGGACAAGCAGGACCTGATGTGGGACATCGCGACGATCCTGAACGCCGAGCTGCGCGAGCTGCAGGCGGCTGGGTGCAAGGTGATCCAGATCGAGGAGCCGGCGATCCACTCCTCCGCCGCGTACGGCGCCCCCGCAGAGGTGCTCGACTTCCTCGTCGACCTCTTCAACCACACGGTCGACGGCCTCGACGACTGCGAGCTCTGGATCCACACCTGCTGGGGCAACCCCGGGGCGCAGCACTGCTTCGACCCGCAGATCTCGTACGAGCCGTCGGTCGACATCTACCTGAACCGCCTGAAGGGCGACGTGTGGACGATCGAGTCGAAGGAGAACGGCCACACGCTCCTGCCGGCCTTCGCGCCGTACAAGGGCAAGCTCCCGAAGAAGGTCGCGGTCGGGATGATCAGCCACCGGCGCCTGCAGGTGGAGACGCCCGAGGTCGTCGCCGCGGATATCCGCACCGCTCTCGAGTACATCGACACGGACAGGCTCGTGCTCTCGTCGGACTGCGGCTTCGGACGACAGGGCGTCCCGCGGCCGATCGCGATGTACAAGGCGGCCGCGCTCGCCCAGGGGGCCAACATCGTGCGCGGCGAGCTCGGCGCCGAGCAGACGCAGGTGCGCGCGGCCGACCCGGAGCTCCAGGTCGACGTCCCCGCACGAGAGGCGGAGCCAGTCGGGGCGTAGCGGCGTTTTCGACGATCGGGGGCCGCCGGCGACGGCGGCCCCCGTCCGCATGTGGTCTTCCCGCACCACGCGTCCGTGCGGCGCCCGATGGCAGCGCGCGTGGTGGGGTGCGATCTTCGGGGTATCCGGATTCGGAAGGAGGAGTGATGACAGTCGCTCCCACATCGCTCCACGGCCGAGCACCTCACCGGCCCTGGCTCTATGCGGCCGGCGCCGTGGCGCTCCTCGCCGCCGGGGTCCTGATCGGCCTGCTGCTCCGCGGCGACGTCGGTGACAGGGCGTCAGGCGTCGAGGGGTCGGGTGTCGCCGCCACCGAGGTGCGCGACGTGGCGCCGTTCACCGCGGTCGACCTTGCCGGTAGCAACGACGTCACGATCCACGTCGGCGGCAAGCAGTCGGTCGTGGTCTCGGCGGACGACAACCTCGTCGACGACGTCACGACGCGCGTCGATGGCGGCAAGCTGGTCGTCGGCACGGCGTCGGGCAGCTTCACGACGAACGTGCCGATGAGGGTCGACGTGACGGTTCCCGCGCTCCGCGCTCTGACGCTCAGCGGAAGCGGGATCGTCACGGCCGAGGGGATCGACGCGAAACGCCTCACGGTGGCCTTGCCCGGCAGCGGCATCCTGCGCGCGAGCGGCTCGGCAACGACGCTCGTGGTCGACCACCGCGGGTCGGGGGACGCGCAGCTCGAAGACGTCGTCGCCTCGGACGTGCTCGCGGTGCTCGGCGGCTCGGGCCGCATCGTCGTCACGGCCACGAAGAGCCTCGACGCGACGGTGTCGGGC
>JBKPNM010000098.1:0-11822 GCA_046732615.1 Actinomycetota bacterium
GTGCTGATCGTCGCGCGGAGGGGGCTCGGCAACCTCGCCGAGGCCGCGTCCGCCCCGAAGTGGCTCTGGCTCGGCGCGCTGCTCGGCACGTTCATCGTCTTCACGATCACGGTCGCCTCGCCCCGGATCGGCACGACAGCGACGATCGCGCTCCTCGTGGCCGGGCAGCTCGCGATGGGGGCCGTCATCGACAGATGGGGCCTCTTCGGCTTCGAGCGCATCGCGCTGAGCTGGCCCCGTGCGCTCGGGATCGCCCTGCTCGCGGCCGGCGCGGCACTCACGCTCAAGCGGTGACGACGAAGGCCTGGACGGCTCTCTGGGCCGTCTACCTGATCTGGGGCTCGACGTACCTCGGGATCAAGCTCGCGGGAGACACGATCCCCGCGTTCACCGCGGTCTCCTGGCGGTTCCTGATCGCCGGCACGCTGATGGCGGCGATCGTCGCGCTCCGCGGCGGACGCGGGGCTCTTCGCATCACGCGGAAGGAGCTCGCGTGCGCCGCGCTGATCGGGCTCCTCCTGCCCGGCGCGAACGGCATCCTCTTCGTCGCGGAACGGACGGTGCCGACGGGGGTCGCGTCGCTCATCATCGCCTCGGTGCCACTGATCGTCGTGCTCCTCCGCCTCGCCGGCGGTGAGCGCCCGCCCCCGCTGGCGACGGCCGGGGTTCTCGTCGGGTTCATCGGTGTCGCCCTCCTCTTCCATCCCGAAGGTGGGGCCACGTGGTGGGGCATCGGGCTGACCGGCATCTCGGCGCTCGCCTGGGCGACGGGGTCGTACCTCTCGTCGCGGATCCCGCTTCCGGAGGACGCGTTCGTCGCGACGGCGTACGAGATGCTCCTGGGAGGGGCGCTGCTGCTGCCGTTCGGGCTCGCCCAGACGCCCGACCCGTCCGAGTTCTCGGCGACGTCGCTCGCGGCGTTCGCCTACCTGATCCTGGTCGGCTCGCTCGTCGGGTTCACCGCGTACGTCTGGCTGCTCCACCACGTCCCGCTCGGGACCGCCGCGACCTACGCCTACGTCAACCCCGTCGTGGCGATCGCTCTCGGGATGCTGTTCCTCGACGAGCGCATCACGTGGAGGATCGCACTCGGCGCCGCGATCGTGCTGGCGTCGGTGGCGGTCGTCGTCCGCCGGGAGACGGACGCAGCCGTCGAGCCGTTCGGCGAGTGAGCCTCCGCTAGGACGAGACCCAGTCGACGGAGACCGGCTCCGGGAACGCGCCGATCGCCTCGCCGCGCCGCAAGAGCTCCGAGACCGCGATGCGGCCCTCGTCGCCGTAGTCCTTCGTCAGGTCGTTGACGTACATCGAGACGAACCGGTCCGCGACCGCGGCGTCGATCCCGCGGCCGAACTGGAGCGCATACTCGAGCGCCTCCGCGCGGTGGTCGAGTCCACAGGCGATCGCGTCACGGAGAACGCGGGAGAGATCACCGAGCCGGTCGATGTCGCGGCGCGCGACGTTGACGCCGAGCGGCAACGGCAGGCCCGTCTCGAGGAGCCACCACTCGCCGAGGTCGACGACCTTCAGGAGCCCCAGCTCGTCGAAGGTCAGCTGGCCCTCGTGGATCAGGAGCCCGGCCTGCGCGCGGCCGCTCGCGACCTCGTCGGGGATCTGCTCGAACGGCACCTCGCGGTAGGCGAACTCGCCGAGCACGAGCCGGAGGGTCAGGAAGGCCGTGGTCATCCTCCCGGGCACGGCGATCTCGGTCGTCTT
Organism: Actinomycetota bacterium; assembly: GCA_046732615.1. Classification (GTDB taxonomy): domain Bacteria; phylum Actinomycetota; class Thermoleophilia; order Gaiellales; family Gaiellaceae; genus Gaiella. The sequence goes on from JBKPNM010000098.1 coordinate 1,717, forward strand.
CAGGTCGTCGAGCGCCATCGGCGCGCACGCGACGACGACGGGCCCGTAGCCTGCCCCGATCGAGGCCCCGTGCGGGAGCAGGGCGTAGTCCTGCTGGACGAAGGGGTACGTCGCCAGCGAGATCGCCGTGACCTCGAGCCGCGCAGCACGCGCCCACTGGTTCAGCGTCTCGATGTCGGCGGGCACCTGCTCGAACCTGAAGCCGCGCTTGTCCACGAGGTCGGTCGTCAGCGCCCAGTACATGAACGCGTCATCGGGGTCCGGGCTGTGGCCGACGCGGACGTCCACGGCCCGCCGACGCTACCAGCGGGGCCCGGCCGCCGCGGAACAACCGCCAATACACTCGCCCCATGGCGCGGACGATGCTGACCGACGCGATCCAGCACTACCTGCGCGCGATCTACAACCTTTCGAGGACGGGCGGAAAGGTGTCGACGACGGGGCTCGCGCGCGAGATGCGCGTCTCGCCGGCGTCGGCGAGCGCCATGGTCAAGAAGCTCGCGGCGCTCCATCTCGTCGAACACGCGCCGTACCGCGGCGTGTCGCTCACACCGGAAGGAGAGCGCGTGGCGCTCGAGGTGATCCGTCACCACCGGCTGCTCGAGCTCTACCTCGCCGAAACGCTCGGGATCGACGTCGACGAGGTACACGACGAGGCCGACCGGCTCGAGCACGCGCTCTCGGAGGAGCTCGAGGCGCGCATCGACGAGGCGCTCGGGTACCCGACGCACGACCCGCACGGCGACCCGATCCCGGACGCCAACCTCGAATGGCCCCGATAGGATCCTCGCGATGGCGCTGAAGGACATCTTCTCGTCTCTCTTCCAGCGCTCGACGGGCGAGGAGCGGGTCGCGCAGTACGTGATCCGCGAGCACGACCGCGGCCGGCCGCTCTCGGAGATCCTCGAGGACCGCTACGTCGTCAACCGGTTGCAGAGCCCGCAGCAGCGCGCGCGCCTGCTCGACCGCCCGGAGATCATCCAGGCGGTCGGCGGCGACATGGCGGAAGCCGCCAAGGACGCCGTCACCGGCTAGTCCTCCTAGCACCGGACACGAGCCCCCGGCGCGGCGGACGATAACGTCCCGCTCCGTGGCGACGCTCTACGCGAACGGCTGGATCGCGACGATGGACGACGCCCTGTCGGAGCGCCCGGACGGCTGGGTCCTCGTCGACGGAGCGGAGATCGCCGGGGTCGGCGACGGGCCCGAGCCGGAGGGAGACCACGAGCGCGTCGACCTCGGCGGCGCCGTCGTGACGCCCGGGCTCGTCAACACGCACCACCACCTCTACCAGACCCTCACGCGGGCGCGCGCGCAGCAAGCCGACCTCTTCACCTGGCTGCGCGAGCTGTACCCCGTCTGGGCCGGAATCGACGCCGACGCGGAGTACGCGGCGGCGCGCACGGGGCTGGCGGAGCTCGCGCTCTCGGGGTGCTCGACCGTCTTCGACCACCACTACGTCTTCCCGCGCGGCCGGCAGGGGATCGTCGAGGCCGAGGTGGAGGCGGCGCGCGAGCTGGGCGTCCGCCTCGTCGCCTCGCGCGGCTCGATGGACCTCGGCGTGTCGGACGGAGGGCTCCCGCCGGACGAGCTCGTCGAGGAGCTCGACGCGGTCCTGGCCGAGACCGAGCGTCTCCACGGCGAGCTCCACGAGGCAGGCCCGGGCGCGCGAGTCCAGATCGCGGTCGCGCCGTGCTCGCCGTTCTCCGTCACGGGGCGGCTGATGGAGGAGTCCGCCGCCCTCGCGCGGCGCCTCGGCGTCGTGCTCCATACGCACCTCGCCGAGACGGTCGAGGAGGAGGCGTACTGCCGCGAGCTGTACGGCTGCAGCCCGGTCGAGTACCTCGAGCGGCTCGCCTGGCTCGACGACGACGTCTGGTGCGCGCACTGCGTCCACCTCTCCGACTCCGAGGTCGCGCGCTTTGCCGGGACGGGCACGGGCGTCGCGCACTGCCCGACCTCCAACCTGCGGCTCGGCGCGGGCGTCGCGCCGGTTCGGGCGTTGCGCGATGCGGGCGTCCGGGTCGGCCTCGGGGTCGACGGGTCGGCGTCGAACGAGCGGAGCGACCTGTTCATGGAGGTCAAGCAGGCGCTCCTCGTCGCGCGCGGGCGCGGCGGCGGCGAGGCGATGACCGCTCGCGACGCGCTCCGCCTCGCGACGCGAGGCGGAGCGGAGGTCCTGCGCCGCGACGACATCGGCTCGCTCGAGCCCGGGAAGCAGGCCGACCTCGCGATCTGGCGGACCGACGGTCTCGAGCTCGGCGGGGCCGACGACCTCGTCGCGGGGCTCGTGCTCTCGGGCCCGCACCGCGTCGACCGGCTCGTCGTCGGGGGGCAGGACGTCGTCCGCGGCGGCGCTCTCGTCCGCGCCGACGAGAGCGAGATCGCGCGCGCCCATCGCACCCAGGCGAGAAGATTGACCGCGACATGAGCTGCTCGCTCTCGACGCACGTGCTCGACACGGCCGCAGGACGGCCGGCGGGCGGCGTGACGGTCGAGCTCCGTGACGCCGGTGGACGCGTCGCCACGGCGGAGACCGACGGCGACGGGAGGGCGCGCCTCGCCGAGGACCTCGACGCGGGGACGTACAGCCTCGTCTTCCATCCGCCGTCGCCGTTCTTCACGCGGGTCGAGCTCCAGGTCGAGCTCGCGGAAGGCCACTACCACGTCCCGCTCCTCGTCTCCCCGTACGGATGCGCGACCTACCGCGGGAGCTGAGCCGAAGCGTGACCTCGAAACCCGAGACGCACGCATGCGGTCGCGGCCGGAGGCCGGCTTTGCCGGCCGGGAGGCCAAGCTCGATATGAGGGACCGCGTGCCAGAGGAGGGGGCTCGTGGGGAAACCAGGGTTTCCCCGACGCGTGATCTGCCGCGGAAGTTGACGGCGGAGGAGCTCGCGGAGCTCTTCGAGGGACGGACCCGCTTCGTCGAGCGGCTCGCGGCCGAGCACGACCCGCTCGTCCGAGCGCGGACGCTCGTCCATGAGCTCCCGGACGAGGAGAAGCGCGAGATCCTCGACGCCCACCCGAAGATCGGACAGCAGAAGAGCCTGTCGAAGCACTCGGCGGCCGAGCAGGGATCCGACGTCGACCCGGCCGTCCTCGCCGAGCTCCATCGGCTGAACGTCGCCTACGAGGCGAGGCACGGCTTCAGGTTCGTCGTCTTCGTGAACCGGCGCCCGAAGGCCGAGGTCCTCGACGTGCTGCGCGCGCGGATCGACAACCCCACCGACGTCGAGCTCGAGACGGCGCTCGGCGAGCTGGTCTCGATCGCCTGCGACCGCTGGGTGCGCGGATGACGGCCGTCCTGCCGCTGGCGCTCTCCGACGCAGCGCGCGACTGGCTCGACCTCGGCCTGCGCTGGCTCCACGTGATCGCCGCGATGGCGTGGATCGGAACGTCCTTCTACTTCGTGCTCCTCGACCAGTCGCTCCGCCCGCCGAAGGACGCGGTCGACGCGCAGGCCGGCGTCGGCGGCGAGCTGTGGGAGGTTCACGGCGGCGGCTTCTACCAGGTGCAGAAGTACGTCGTCGCCCCGCGCGTGCTGCCCGAGCACCTCGCCTGGTTCAAGTGGGAGGCGTACACCACGTGGCTCTCGGGCTTCGCCCTGATGCTCGTCCTCTACTACCTCGAAGCCTCGAGCGCGCTCGTCAAGCCGGCCGACGACCTCGATGCGTGGCTCGCCGTCACGATCTCGATCGCGCTCCTCGTCGTGGCGTGGCTCGTGTACGACGGCCTCAACCGCGTCGTGTCCGACGGGCGCGTCCTGTGGCCCGTGCTGTTCGTGCTCGTCGCGGTGGCCGCCTGGGGCTCGGCCGAGCTCTTCAGCCCCCGGGCGGCCTGGCTCCAGGTCGGCGCGATGATCGGCACGGTGATGGCCGCGAACGTGTTCTTCGACATCATCCCGGCCCAGCGCGAGCTCGTCCGCGCGAAGGAAGCAGGCCGCGAGCCGAATCCGCGGCCGGGGATCCAGGCGAAGCAGCGCTCGGTGCAGAACAACTACTTGACGCTTCCCGTGCTCCTGACGATGCTCGCGGGCCACTTTCCGTTCGCCTACGGCGCCGACCACGCGTGGCTCGTGCTCGTCGTGCTGATGGCGATCGGCGCGTGGTCACGGCTCTTCTTCAACCTCCGGCACTCGGGGCGGACGCACTGGTGGATGCCCGTCGTCGGGGCCGCCGCCTTCCTCGCGGTCGCGGTCTGGGTCGAGCAGGCGGACGACACCGCTGCGCAGCCGCAGGCAGCGGCCGACGTCGCGCGCGGGAAGGCGGTCTTCACCTCGGCGGGGTGCGCCTCCTGTCATACGCTCGACGACGCCGGCGCGACGGGCACCGTCGGCCCGAGCCTCGACGCCGCGCAGCCGTCGGCTGCCCTCGTCACCGACCGCGTGACGAACGGCCTCGGCGCGATGCCCTCCTTCGCCGGGACGCTCTCGCCGGAAGAGATCGCCGACGTCGCTGCCTACGTCTCGGGCGCGGCGCAGAAGTAGGATCGCCGCCGATGCTTCGGATCACCGCAGGGCAGTACGAGTTCACCGCGCGGCTCGAGGAGGCCGACGCGCCCGCGACGGTCGCCGCGTTCCGGCGCCTGCTCCCCCTCGAGTCGAGGATCATCCACGTCCGCTGGTCGGGCGAGGCGGGCTGGATCCCGTTCGGCGACCTCGACCTCGGCCTCGGGCCCGAGAACGCGACCTGCTACCCGCACCCAGGCGAGATCGTCCTCTACCCAGGTGGCGTCTCGGAGACGGAGATCCTCCTCGCCTACGGCTACGTCAACTTCGCCTCGAAGGCCGGGCAGCTCGCCGGGAACCACTTCGCGACGATCGTCGAGGGGAACGAGCACCTGCGCGACCTGGGCAAGGCGTTCCTCTGGGAGGGCGCCCAGGAGATTCGCTTCCGAGAGTCGTAGCTCAGCTCGACGCGAGCCGGTCGAGCGCGTCGGTGAGCACGTCGACGGCGAGCGCGACGTCCTCGGGCGAGGACAGCTCGTCGGGCGAGTGGCTGACGCCGCGGTTCAGCGCGCGCACGAACAGCATCGCCGACGGCACGCCGGCTCGTGCGAGCACGCCGGCGTCGTGCCCTGCGCCGGACGCGAGCTCCACCAGGGGCAGCCCGCGCACGGTGATCGCGGCACGGAGCGCGTCCACCGGTGCGCCTCCGAGGGGCGTCGGGGGGGTTGCACCGGCGGGGTCGATCCCGAGAGCCTCGAGCAGCTCCGCGAGCCGCTCGTCGTCCGGGGCGCGCGCGTCGATCGTGAGCAGGACTCGACCCGGGATCACGTTGACGCCGCCCGGCTCGACCTCGAGGCGACCGACGGTCGCGACCGCGCCGTCGATCACCAGGGCCACGTCGCGGATGCGGAGCACCTCCTCGGCCGCCGCGACGAGCGCGTCGTCGCGGGCGTCCATCGGTGTCGTCCCCGCGTGGCCCGCGCGCCCGTCGATCACGCGCTCGGCTCGCTTGTAGCCGACGATCGAGGTGACGAGGCCGAGCGGCGCGTCGGCGAGCGCGAGGCGGGGGCCCTGCTCGTGGTGGAGCTCGACCGAGGCGCCGGGCAGGCCGCCGCGACCGACCCGCGCCTGCGAGCCGACACAGCCGCGCTCCTCCTCGCGGAAGGCGACGACGGCGAGCGTCCGCCGCCTTCGGCCGAGCCGCTCGAGCGCCTCCAGCGCGCCGAGCACCCCGAGAGGCCCGTCGAGGCGGCCGCCCTGCGGCACGGAGTCGAGATGGGAACCCGACCACACCTCCGGCAGCTGGGGCTCCGTTCCGGTGAGCCGCCCGAAGAGGTTGCCATCGTCGTCGACCTCGACCTCGAGCCCGGCCGCCGCCATCCACTCCCCGACGAGCCGATGGGCCTCGTCCTCCGCGGCGGAGTAGCCGGGACGGTTCGCGCCCGGGCCTCCTCCGATCGCGTAGATCGCGTCGAGCCGCCGCTCGAGCTCCGACGCCATCAGAGGCCCACGTCCGTGCCGACCCCGCGCTCGCGCGCACGACGCACGACCTCGTGCCCGATCGCGACGTCCCACGGAGCGATCCCGTTCGACTTGAAGACGACGATGTCGGTCTCACGCTGCCGGCCGGGGAGCTCGCCGGCGACGATCTGGTGGAGCTCCTGCACCTCGAGCCAGTCGAGCTGCCCCGCGGCGACGGGCTCGATCAGGTCGCCGGACTCGAGCTTCGCGTCTTCGAGCGAGTCGCAACAGACGAGCGTCGCGCGCGTGACGACCTGGGAGTCGAGCTCCCGCCTTCGTGGGTCGTTCGCGCCGATTGCGCAGACGAGCGCGCCCTCGGAGAGCCAGTCGCCGCGCAGCACGGGATCCTTCGACGTCGTCGCCGTCACGACGACGTCGCAGCCACCGGCGTCTGCGGGCGTCTCCGCTGCCTCGGCACCGTGCCGCGACGCGAACTCGGCGGCTCGCTCCGGCCGGCGGCTCGAGACGACGACCCGCTCGATCGACGGCACGGCGGCGCGGATCGCGGCGAGCTGTGACTCCGCCTGCCAGCCGGCGCCGATCAGGCCGAGGCTCGTCGCTCCCGACCGGGCGAGGTGCTTCGCTGCGACCCCGCTCGCTGCTCCCGTCCGGGCCTGCCCCAGCCGATCGGCGGCGATCATCGCCGTGAGCGAGCCCTCGGCGAGGTCGAAGAGGCAGACGACGAACTGGATCCGGCTCTCGACCGCGAGGTAGCTCTTGAGCCCCGCGAGGCCGAGTCCCCGGTCGGCGGCGGCCATCACCGCGAAGGTCCCGCCGTCGACGGGGAAGCGGCGCCGCGGCATCAGCTCCACCTCTCCTGCGGCCATCCGGCGGAAGCAGTCCTCGATCACCGGCACTGCGTCGGCAGGCGTGACGAGCGTCGCGACGTCGTCCTCGGAGAGCCAGAGCGGCACGACGGCCGATGCTAGACGGCCGGCTCCGGCTCGCGCGCCTCGGCAGCGGGGAGCGTGAAGCGGAAGACGCTCCCGCGACCCTCGGCCGGCTCGACCCAGATGCGGCCGCCGTGCGCCTCGACGACGCGCCGGCAGATCGCGAGGCCGATGCCCGTGCCGTCGACGTTCGGGGTCACACGCGAGAACATGTCGAACACGTGGACGACGTCCTCACGGCGGATGCCGATCCCGTTGTCGCGCACGCTCACGATCCACTCGCGGCTGCCGCGGTGCGCGGAGACCTCGATCCGCGGCGGTCGCTCCGAACGGAACTTCACGGCGTTCGCGACGAGATTCTGGAGCACCCGCCGTAGCTGGCGCGGGTCGCCGTCCACCTCCGGCAGCTCTCCGACGACGAGACTCGCTGCGGCCTCGTCGAGCGTGACGCGCAGATCCGCACAGACCTCGTCCATCACGTCCTGCAGTGCGACACGGCCCCGTACGAGCTCGCCCGAGCGGGCGTAGGCGAGCACCCCGTCGATCAGGCCGCGCGCCCGGCCTGTCGTGGCGCGGAGCTCCTGCAGGATGTCCGCGGACGGCGGCTGCTCGGGCCGCTGCTCGAGCGCCGTCACGAGGAGCGCGATCCCGGACAGCGGGGCGCTCAGGTCGTGCGCGACGACGTCTGCATACCCCTTCAGCTCCGACTGCATCCGTCGTTCGTCGGTGACGTCGTGGAGGAAGACGACGATGCCGTCGCCGAGCCTCGCGACGCGGTGGAGGAACGTCCCGAGCATGTACCCGTCGCCGAAGGGGGTGTCGTAGTGGACCTCGTTGACGAACGCGCGGCCCGTCTCGCAGACGTCGACGTACGCGGCAAAGGCGCTGCTTCCGCGCATCGGCGGCAGCGCCTCGAGAAGCGTGTACTTGTCGCGCGTCTCCGCGGGAAGGCGGAAGCCGCGGAGCATCGCGGGGTTGCCGTACCCGAACGTGAAGTCGACGATCCGCCGCTCGGAGTCACGGAGGGCCCAGAGCACGCCGACCGCCTCGGGGAACCCGTCGAGCAGCGCCCGGAACCCAGCAGCACCCTGCGAGCCGAGCACCTCGACGAGCCCCGGATCGTCACCCCAGGGCTCGGGCTCGAACTGGGCTGCCTCGCTCACGGAAGGAGGATACGAAGGAACCACGTGCCGCGACCCGTGCACGTACCGCCGGGGCCGGAGGCCCGGCTTTGCCGGCCGGGAGGCGCGCTGCCGCTGACCCGCGCGCGTCCCGGGAAGCAGGGGACGCGGCGGGGGAACCACGGGTTCCCCCGCCCGTTGCGCCCGGCATGATTCGAACATGCGACCTCTGCCTCCGCAGGGCAGCGCTCTATCCCCTGAGCTACGGGCGCGTGGAAGGGTGAGTGTAGCGGCCGGCCGGCGCGCGCTCAGGTCCCCAGCTGGGTGACCCGACGCCCGGCGAGGTCGAGCGTCGCCTCGGCGGGCACCTCGCGGCGAACGTAGGCGAGCGCGACGACGCCGAGCTCCCGGTCCGGCGCAGCGCTCGTGACGCGGCCGACGACCTTGCCCTCGAGCACGAGCTCCGCGTCGTACGCGGGAAGCTCGTTTCCCTCGACGGCGACGACACGCAGTCCTCGGTTCGGATGCCCACGGAAGTGCAGCCGCGCCACCGGCTCCTGGCCCGGGTAGCAGCCCTTGGTGAAGCTGATCGCGCGTTCCTCGAGCCCGGCCTCGGCCGGCATCACGCGGTCGTCGAGCTCGCGGCCGAGCCTGGGAGTGCGGGCGAGGATCCGAAGCCGATCGAGCTCCTCCTCGGGCATCCGCTCGGCGTCCTCGGGCGGGGCGGCGTCGAGCAGCTCCACGGCCGGCACGCCGTAGTCGCGGTTCGGCAGGGAAGGCTCGTGTTGAGTCGACACAAGCTCGTCCTCCGCTCCGAGCAGGACGACGGAGGAGTGGCTCTCGGCCTCGATCGCGCAGTTCGCGGCGAAGCGCGCGCGGAGGAGCGCCCGCACGATGGCCCCTCCCGCCTCCGGCTCGCTCAGGAGGAGGAAGTCGTCGTCCGCGCGGCGCAACGCGACGAGCGGGGCCACGATCCGGGCCTTCGGCGTCAGGAGAAGCGCCTCGCATGCGCCGCCGACTGCGAGCGACTCGACGTCGTTCGACACCATCCGGTTCAGGTACGACGCCGCGTCCGGGCCCTTCACCGAGACGTACGCCCGTGGGCGCGGGGCCGCGTGTAACGTCGAGACCGCCATCGAGACGAGGGTAGCGAGCGTGTTCAGGAGCAAGGCGGAACGAAAGGTGGTGGACGCGGGTTACGACCCCGCGCGGCTCCCGCCCGGCCAGTACCTCACGGAGAAGTGGCCGGTGCTCCATGCCGGCGACGTACCGTCGTATCCCTCGGATCTCGCCGGCTGGGACTTCCGCGTCTACGGCGAGGTCGAGACGCCGTTGACCCTGACGTGGGCGGAGCTGAGCGAGCTTCCGCAGACGACGGTGACGCAGGACATCCACTGCGTCACGCGCTGGAGTCGTTTCGACGCGAGGTTCACCGGCGTCCCGTGGTCGTCGATCCGGGAGCGCGTCGGCCAGCGCGAGAGCGCGCACTACGCGATCGCCCATTCGGAGGCCGGCTTCACGGCGAACGTCCCCGTGTCGTTCCTCGACATGGAGGGTGCGCTGCTGGCGACGCACGCCGACGGCGAGCCGTTGACGCCGGAGCACGGCTGGCCGCTCCGCCTCGTGGTGCCCGGCAAGTACTTCTGGAAGAGCGCGAAGTGGCTCCGCGCGATCGAGTTGCGCGCGACGGACGCCCCGGGCTTCTGGGAGCGGTACGGCTACCACAACGACGCCGACCCCTGGAAGGAGCAGCGGTACGCGTTCTGAGCTTTCTGGTGTCCGACTTCAAGTCGGACACCAGACGCCCCTGGCGGCGCCACGGGCGAATCCCTCGAAAGAGGGACAAAGACCGTCGGCCCGGACGCCGACTCACGTAGCACCCACCCTCCCCAGCATCACCCGAGGCGGCCGCTCCCCCAAGCGGCCGCCTCGATCGTTCTACGGCACGGGGCCCGGCTTCGCCGGCCGCACGCGCGCGTGGTTCACCCGACGACAGTCGCCGATCAGCCGGGCCGCGCGACCGTCAGGCGGAGGTGCTCGGCGAGCTCGGTGCCGAGGTCGCGAGAGGTCGTTCCCTGGCGCGGCGCGACGAAGATCGTGTTGTCGCCGGCGATCGTGCCTGCGA
>JBKPNM010000099.1:0-10859 GCA_046732615.1 Actinomycetota bacterium
GTTCCCCATCCGGTACCCGAAGCGCGCCTTCGGAAGCAGGTACGGCGCCCGTGACATCGACTCCATGCCGCCTGTCACGACGACGTCGTGGCGGTCGGCGGCGATCATCAGCTCCGCAATCTCGAGCGCCCGGATCGACGACGCGCAGACCTTGTTGATCGTGTCGGACGGAATCTCCTTCGGGATGCCCGCGGCGACGGCGGCCTGCCGCGCCTGCGCCTGGCCTGCCCCCGCCTGCAGCACCTGGCCCATGACGACGTAGCCGACCTCCTCGGGGTCGACCTTCGCCCGCTCGAGGCCTGCGCGGATCGCGATCGCCCCGAGCTCGGTCGCCGGGACGTCCGCGAGGCCGCCGCCCAGCCGCCCGAACGGCGTCCTCACGGCCGAGACGATGACTGGGCGCGCCATGCGCGGTCAGCGTAGCCACGCCGTGGTCGGCGGGCGCCGAAGGGCGTGCCAGGCACGTGGACACGGTCGCGCGGGACCCGGCCGACCAGGACGAGTGACGCGCTTACTCGCCACGAATCCATGCGCCTTCGGCATCGGGTCGCCGGGGCGCCACCTCGAATTCCGTGCCAGGCACGAAGCCACGGTCGCCCGGGACATGGCCGTACCCGACGGGTTCCTCGCCGCAGGCGATCGGCTCGGCCGTTGCGCGCCGTGTTGGCGGGCGCTACGCTCGACCCACGATGGCTTCCGCTCGGACGCAGGCGTGGTCGTGGCGCGAGAGGCGAGGCGGGAGCGTGCGCTAGCACAGAGCACCACACCCGTTTCGCCAGAGGCCTCCGCGGAGGTCTCTTTCGTCTCAGGAGACCGATGATCACCGACCCCACGATCACCACCGACCTCCTCACCCCGCTCGGGGCATACCTCCGCCTGCGCGGGATCGGATGCGCGAGCTTCCTGCTCGAGTCGGTCGAGCGCGGGCGCCTGGGCCGCGCGTCGTGGATGGGCACAGGGTCCCGGCTCGTGACGTTCGAGGAGGCCGAGGCGCTCGAGCTCCCCGTCGTCGGGTACCTCGCGTACGACCACGCTGCGACGCTCGAGCCCACCGTCCCGCTCCCGGACACGGGTCACGGCTTCCCCGAGAGCCGGCTCGTCGTCGCCGAGACGCTCGTGCGGTTCGACCACGGTGCCGGAACGGCCGAGGTGCTCGCGGGCGACCGAGACGAGCTCGAAGGGCGCCTCGAGGCGGGCATCCCCTGGCATCGGGAGACGAGAGGCGTTGCCGGGCCGATCGCACGGACTCCCGACCGCGAGCGCTACGAGGAGATGGTGCGCGACGTGAAGCGGCACATCGTCGCGGGCGACCTCTTCCAGTGCGTGCCTTCGCAGCGCGCCGAGCGCCCGACGTCGGCGTCGCCGCTCGAGGTCTACCGCGCGCTGCGCCGCGTGAACCCCTCGCCGTACCTCTTCCTGCTGGAGCTCGACGGCTTGGCGCTCGTCGGATCGTCTCCCGAGCGTCTCGTTGCCTGCGAGTCGGGCCGCGCGAGCCTGTGCCCGATCGCCGGCACGACCGAGCCGACCGAAGGCGATGTCGAGCGGCTCCTCTCCTCCGAGAAGGACCGCGCCGAGCACGTCATGCTCGTCGACCTCGGCCGCAACGACCTCTCCCGCGTCTGCCGCGCCGGCACTGTTCACGTGGCGAGGAGCATGGAGGTCGAGCGGTTCTCGCACGTCTCGCACCTCGTCTCCGAGGTCGTCGGCGAGATCCGGGAAGGCGTCACGCCCTTCGACGTGCTCCGCGCCTGCTTCCCCGCCGGGACGGTGAGCGGCGCGCCGAAGGTCAGGGCGATGCAGCTGATCTCGGAGCTCGAGGGCTTCCGCCGCGGCCCGTACGGCGGCGCGGTGCTCTACTCCCTCCCGGACGGCACCATGGACGCGTGCATCGCTCTCCGGACGACGATCATGCGTGACGGCATCGCCTACCTCCAGGCCGGTGCCGGGATCGTCGCGGACTCGGACCCGGCCGCCGAGCACGAGGAATGCCTCCGCAAGCTGGCCGCAATGGAGGCGGCGATCGACCTCGCCGAACGAACGGCGGGCCGGCCGTGAAGGTCTTGATGATCGACAACTACGACTCGTTTACCTACAACCTCGTGCACCTCTTCGAGGAGCTCGGCGCCGAGGTCGTGACGGTGCGGAACGACGTGATCACGCCCGAGGAAGCGGTCGAGCTCGCTCCCGACCGGCTCGTCGTCTCTCCCGGCCCGGGACGACCCGAGGACGCAGGGGTCTCGATCGACGTCATCCGCGCGCTCGGGCCGACCACTCGCACGCTCGGGGTCTGCCTCGGGCACCAGGCGATCGTCGAGGCGTTCGGGGGTCGGATCGGCCAGGCGCAGGCCTTGCTGCACGGCAAGTCGAGCGTCGTCACGCACGACGGGCACGGCATCTACGAGGGCCTTCCGGCCGAGGTCGAGGTCGGTCGCTACCACTCGCTCGCGGCGACGGCCGTACCGGAGTCGCTGCACGTCACCTCGCGGACGGCCGACGGAGAGGTGATGGGAGTCCGCCACGCCGAGCTTCCCGTCGAGGGCGTCCAGTTCCACCCCGAGAGCGTGCTGACGCCGCTCGGCCCCGCGATGGCGAGGAACTTCCTCTCGTGATCACGCGCGCGATCGCCGAGGTCGCAGACGGCCGGAGCCTGACGCGCGAGCACGCGCGCGACGTGATGGCGGAGATCATGGCCGGGGAGGCGACACAGGCGCAGATCGCCGGGTTTCTCGTCGCCCTGCGCGCCAAGGGCGAGACGGCCGACGAGATCGCGGGCTGCGCCGAGGCGATGCGCGCGCACGTCCTTCCCGTCGCGACTAGCCGCGACGATCTCGTCGACGTGGTCGGCACCGGCGGGGACGAAGGCAGGACGCTCAACATCTCGACGACGGCGGCGATCGTCGCAGCCGCCGCCGGCGCGGCCGTTGCGAAGCATGGCAATCGCGCGGTCAGCTCGGCGTCCGGCTCCGCCGACGTCCTCGAGGCGCTCGGCTTCGTCCTCGAACAGCCACCGGAGCGGATCGGCGAGTCGATCGACCGCTTCGGCTTCGGGTTCATGTTCGCTCCCTCCCACCATCCCGCGATGCGACACGCCGCGCCGGTGCGCCGGGAGCTGGGGACGCGGACCATCTTCAACGTGCTCGGCCCGCTGACGAACCCGGCCGGCGCGCGCGCCGGTGTGTTCGGCGTCTACTCGTCCGCGCTCGTCCGCACGATTGCCGAGGCGCTGGCCCGGCTGGGCACCCGCCGGGCGTTCGTCGTCCACGGGTTCGCCGGCATCGACGAGCTCTCGCCGTGCGGCCCCAACGAGGTCTGCGAGGTGGTCGAGGCTACCGTCCGCGAGCGTGTGATCGACCCGGCGGAGCTCGGGATCGAGCCGTCCGACCCGGCGGGCCTGACGGGCGGCAGCCCGCAGGAGAACGCCGCCGAAATCGTGGCGATCTTGCGCGGCAGCGAGAACGGCCCGAAGCGGGACGCGATCCTCCTCAACGCCGCCGGCGGGATTGCCGCCGCGGGCCACGCCGAGAACCTCCGCGAGGGGCTCGAGCTCGCGCGCTCCACGCTCGACTCGGGCGCCGCGAGTGCAAGGCTCGACGAGCTCGTGGCGTTCTCGCGCGAGGCGAGCTGATGGGCCGCTTCGAGGACGCCCTGCGCACGCCCGGGCTCGGCGCCATCGCGGAGATCAAGCGCCGCTCTCCGTCCGCGGGCGACCTGCGCCCCGACGCCGACCCGGCGCGGATCGCGCCGGCCTACGCGGCCGCCGGCGCGGCCGCGATCTCAATCCTCGTCGACGAGCGCTTCGGCGGAACCTGGGACGACCTCCGCGCCGCAAGGGCCGCGACGGACGCCCCGCTCCTCGCGAAGGGCTTCTTCTCGACTCCCGAGCACCTGCGGACGGCGAAGGAAGCCGGCGCCGACGCGGCGCTCGTCCTTCTGCGCGACCTCGATGACGACCGCGTGCGGGCACTCGTCGGAGTGGCCGACGGCCTCGGGCTCGACACGCTCGTCGAGGCGCACGACGCGGACGAGCTCCGTCGCGCGATCGCGCTCGAGGCACCCGTCGTCGGCGTCAACGCCCGCGACCTCTCGACCTTCGCGATCGACCGCCGGGCGCAGCTCGAGCTCGTGGCGAGCGTTCCCGCCGAGCGCGTCGTGATCGCGGAGTCGGGGATCGAGTCGCGCGCACAGGGCGCCGCAGCGGAGCTCGCGGGCGCTGACGCGATCCTCGTCGGCTCGGCGCTCATGCGCGCTGCCGACCCGGCCGCCAAGCTGGCGGAGCTCCTTTCGCGGCCGCTCGTCAAGGTCTGCGGCCTGACCCGTGAGGAGGACGTCGCGGTCGCAGCGGACGCCGGCGCCGACCTCCTGGGATTCGTCCTCGCCCCGGAGAGCCCGCGGGCTGCGTCACACGTCCTCCCCGTGCCGGAGCAGGCGCTTGCCGTCGCCGTGTGGGTCGGCGAGGCGGGACCGAGCGATGCCGACCTCGACCAGGTGCACACCGTGGAGGCGGGCAAGGTGCGCGGCCGCGACGCGACGCTCCTCCGCGACGGCGAGCCCGTCGCCCGGGTCGTCGACCTTCCGTGGGAGGAGGACGACCCCGGGCACTGGGAGCGTGCCGCCGCAACGGAAGGGCGTGTCGTGCTTGCGGGCGGCCTCGGGCCGGAGAACGTCGGCGTGGCCATCGAGGCGGTTCGTCCCTGGGCGGTCGACGCCTCGTCCTCGCTCGAGTTCTCGCCCGGTGTCAAGGATCACGACCGGGTTCGCGCGTACGTGGAGGCGGCCCGCAGATGACCGTCGCCGAGGAGACGTTCGGTGAGTACGGCGGCCGGTACGTCCCGGAGACCCTCATCCCGGCGCTCGACGAGCTCGCCGGCGCCTGGGAGGAGGCGAAGCGCGACCAGGCCTTCCGCGCGGAGCTCGACGAGCTCGGGCGGACGTACGTCGGCCGTCCGTCGCCGATTACCCGCGCCGACCGATTCGCCCCCGGAAAGCGGCTCTACCTCAAGCGCGAGGACCTGAACCACACCGGCGCGCACAAGATCAACAACGCGCTCGGGCAGGTCGTGCTCGCGCGCCGGCTGGGAAAGCGGCGGATCATCGCCGAGACCGGCGCCGGCCAGCACGGCGTCGCAACGGCGACCGCCTGCGCCCGCTTCGGCCTCGAGTGCGTCGTCTTCATGGGTTCCGAGGACATGCGGCGCCAGGCGCCGAACGTCGAGCGGATGCGGCTGCTCGGCGCGACGGTCGAGCCGGTGGAGACGGGTACGCGGACGCTGAAGGAGGCGACGAGCGCGGCGATCCGCGACTGGATCACGAACGTCGAGACGACGCACTACGTGATCGGCTCGTGCGTCGGGCCGGAGCCGTATCCGGAGCTCGTACGGGAGCTGCAGGCGGTGATCGGGCGCGAGGCGCGCGAGCAGCTCCTCGAGGCCGAGGGCTCGCTGCCCGAGGTCGTCGTCGCGTGCGTCGGGGGCGGCTCGAACGCGATCGGCATGTTCGCCGGGTTCATCGACGACGAGGGCGTCCGGCTCGTCGGCGTCGAGGCGGCCGGGGCGGCGTCGCTGGGCACCGGCCGCACTGCCGTCCTGCACGGCTCGCGTTCGTCCGTCCTCGCCGACGGCGACGGCCAGATCGCCGACGCGCACTCGATCTCGGCAGGGCTCGACTACCCGGGGGTCGGCCCCGAGCACGCGTGGCTGCGCGACACCGGCCGCGCGGCCTACCTGCCGTGCACCGACGACGAGGCGCTGGCCGCGTTCGAGCGACTGACCCGCACGGAGGGGATCATCCCTGCGCTCGAGTCCGCGCACGCCCTCGCGGTCGTCGATCGGCTCGACGCGGGATACGTCGCCGTCTGCCTCTCCGGCCGCGGCGACAAGGACCTGGCCGAGGCGCTCGCGGCACTCGGGCGCGGATAGGGCTTCGTGTCGAATCGACACAAGGTTCGCGTTTGGGCGACTTGCCGGGCGTTTTCCGGGCTTGTGTCGAATCAACACGAGCGATCACCGGCCAGGCGGTCATGAGCAAGCATCTCGTGATCTATCTCGTCGCCGAGCCGGAGACACCCGAGCTCGCGCGGGCGGCCGTCGAGGCGGGCGCAGACGTGATCGAGCTCGGCTTCCCCTTCTCCGACCCGCTCGCCGACGGGCCCGTCATCCAACGTGCGTCCGAGCGCGCGCTCGCGCGCGGGATGCGCACGCGACAGTGCTTCGAGTGCCTCGCCGCCACGCGGTCGCTGATCGGCGACACGCCGATCGTCCCGATGACGTACGCGGCGCTGCTCGAGGCGTACGGGTGGGACCGGTTCGCGACCGACGCCGCGTCGCACGGCGCGACGACGCTCATCGTCTCGGACGTACCCGCGGGGCAGAGACCGCAGCTCCGCCGGGTGCACCTCGTCGCACCGACGTCGACCGACGAGCGGATCCGCATCGCCGCCTCGACCACCGACGGGTGGCTCTACCTCGTCACGCTCACGGGGACGACCGGTGCTCGGGCGGAGCTCTCCACGTCGCTCGCGGGGCTCGCCGGGCGCGTTCGCCCGGTTACGGACGGCGTCCTGCTGTACGCAGGGTTCGGCATCTCGACGCCCGAGCAGGCCGCGGCGGCGGCGGAGCTCGTCGACGGCGTGATCGTCGGCTCGCGCGCAGTCGAGGTCGCCGAAGATGGACCCGACGCGCTCGCAGAGTACGTCGCGACGCTCCGTGCTGCGCTCGACGTCAGTGGTTGATGCGGACGCGCTTGCCGCAGCGCACGCAGCGCGCCCGCCGCTGGGTGAGGAAGAAGCGCTTCCCCGCGGGTACGCGGTGCCCGACGATCCGGCAGAGGTAGCGCCTCATGCCTCTTCGGGGCCGGGGCCGACGCGGACGAGCATCTTGCCGACGTTCGCGCCCTCGAGCATCCCGATGAACGCCTCGGGGGCGCGTTCGATGCCCTCGACGACCGTCTCGCGGTACGCGATCGTCCCATCCGCGACGAGCGGCGCCACCTCGGCGAGGAACGCAGGAAACCGGTCGTTGTGGTCGGAGACGATGAAGCCCTGCATCCGGAGGCGCTTCGTCACCACCATGAACATGTTCCGCGGACCGGGGAGCGCCTCGGTGGCGTTGTAGCGCGAGATCGACCCGCAGGCCACGATTCTCCCGCGGAGGCGCATCTCGCCGATCGCCGCCTCGAGCGTCTCGCCGCCGACGTTGTCGAAGTAGACGTCGATGCCGTCGGGAGCGAGCTCCCGCAGCGCCTCCCGCGTCGGCGTCTGCGTGTAGTCGAACGCCGCCTCGATCCCGAGCTCCCGCAGCCAGGCGATCTTCTCGGCGGTCCCGGCGCTCGCGACGACGGCGGCGCCTCGCTCACGTGAGAGCTGCGCGGCGATGCTCCCGACGGCGCCGGCCGCGCCGGACACGAAGACGGTGTCCCCTGCCGAAGCCTCGCCGATGTCGACGATCCCCACATACGCCGTGAGGCCGGTCATCCCGAGCACTCCGAGCGAGGTCGAGACGGGCGCGAGCTCCGGGTCGACGGCACGAACGCCTCTGCCGTCGAGGACAGCCGCCTCGCGCCAGCCGAGGTCGTGCTGCACCCACGTGCCCACGGGCCAGCGATCGTTCCCCGACGCAACGACCCGGCCGACGGCGCCGCCGCGCAGCGGCTCGCCGAGCGGGAACGGCGGGACGTAGGACTTGGCGTCGTTCATCCGTCCGCGCATGTAGGGATCGACGGAGACGAACGCGTTCCGGACGAGGATCTCGCCCTCCGCCGGCTCCGCGAGCTCCACCTCGGCAAGCTCGAAGTCGTCGGGAACAGGCGTTCCGCGGGGGCGGGCAGCAAGCCGTATCTCGCGCGATGGGATTGGCACGAAAGCCGATCCTACGCCGTCACCGTCCTTACGAAATCTTCCAAGACGCGGTGGTACCCTGCCGCGCGGCTTCGATCAACGAGGCTCGGGGCGCGGCCGCGACCCACACACATCCGTGGGAGGAAGCTCGCCCGTCGTCGTGAAGGGAGTCCTATGCGCCGTTTCTCACTCATTCTCACGTTTGCGCTCGTATGTCTCGCGGGCGCGACGTTCGTTCCCGGCGCGGCTGCCGGCAACTTCGACGGAGACAAGATGGGCTGCCCGGGCGAGACCCCGTCCGTCTGCCCGACGGCAACGGCTGGCCAGCCGTATTCGTTGACGATCTATCTGAAGCCGCCCGACGGAGGGCGTGGAGAGGACTTCGGCTGCGCCACGTTCCACGTGACGTCGGGCTCGTTCCCTCCGGGACTCTCCATCTCGGACGAGGGTCTGATCAGCGGTACGCCGACGGAGGCGGGAAGCTTCAGGTTCTACCTCACCGTCAGGTACGACAAGTCCCCTGGCTGCGCCAAGACACCGTCGGACGACTTGTTCGTCCTCAACGTCAATTCCGGCGCACCACCAGCGCCGACGGTCGCCGTCACGACGGCCTCGCTGCCCGACGCGAACATCAACCAGCCGTACACGTCACCCGGCCTCACGGCGACGGGTGCGCCGGTGAGCTCGTGGACGCTCGCCGGCGGCGCCCTGCCCGCCGGGCTGACGCTCGGCGCGAACGGTGTGATCACGGGGACGCCGACCCAGAGCGGCACGTTCGCCGTGACCGTGCAGGCGAACGCAAGCGGGGCGAACGCGACGAAACAGCTCTCGCTCTTCGTGCTCGCGCCACTCGAGCTCCAGACGCTGACAGGCAAGAAGCCGCCCGGGACGGGGCTGACGGCGAAGGCGCTCGTCAACGCGGCCCTCACCACCGGTGTGAAGCCCGTGGGCGGTCGTGGCCCGTACGCGTTCACGTCCGAGGGACTGCCGCCCGGAGTCACGCTGAACCCGACCACGGGCGCGCTGACCGGCGCCGGGACATCGGCCGGCCGCTTCAGCTCGACGATCACGGTGACGGACGCGACCGGCACGAAGGTCTCGGTGCCGTGGTCGTTCACGATCCTGCCGCTGCTCGACTTCCGCAAGGGCAAGGGCCTCACCGTGGGTAAGGTCGGCCGCCTCTACTCGGCGAGGATCCCGGTGAGCGGCAAGGACGCGAAGACCGCGCAATTCGCGCTGAGCGGCCAGATCCCGCCCGGCCTCGAGCTCGACGAGACGACGGGCCGCCTGACGGGGATGCTCCTCAAGGCAGGCAACTACCGGCTCCGCGTGTTCGCGTTCTCGGAGAACGGCGCGCCGATCTCCAAGGTGTTCCGCCTCCGCGTCCGCGCGTAGCGAACGGCATCCAGTCGCCCGCCCGGGAGACGTCCCGGGCGGGCGAGAATGCTGCCGTGGGCTCACTGCGGGGACAGCTCCTCGTCGCCGGGCCGGCGCTCGTCGACCCGAACTTCCGCCGGACGGTGGTCCTGATCGGCGAGCACGGCGAGGAGGGGGCGATGGGCATCGTGCTGAATCGCGCGTCCGGCGTGCTCGTCGACGACGCCGTGCCGCCGATCTCGCCGCTCGCCGGCCCCGAGGAGCCGGTGTACCTCGGTGGCCCGGTGCAGCCGCAGGCCGTCGTCGTCCTGGCGGACTTCGCCGACCCCGACGCGGCGAACGTCGTCGTCGAGACCGTCGGGTTCCTCCCCGGGGAGATCGACGACGTGTCCGAGCTCGGCGAGCTCAGACGGATCAGGGTGTTCGCGGGCTACGCCGGGTGGGCGCCGGGACAGCTCGAGGGGGAGCTCGAAGAGGGCTCGTGGATAGTCCTCGACGCGCGCGCGTCCGACGTCTTCACGGCGACCCCCGACCTGCTCTGGGCCGAGGTGCTGCGCCGTGGAGGCCCCGCGCACGCCGTGCTCGCACTCTTGCCCGACGATCCGCGCGTCAACTGAAAGAAATCGGCCCGATATAGCAAGCGAAACGTAAAGGATTCGTTCGGAAACGCCCTCTGGGAATGACAGGAGCGGCCCGACCGTTCACACTTGCAGGAGTCACGCCGCGCAGAATGCGCGAGCATCGCTGTGCCGGCGTCCTACCCTCAGACACACATCACACCGCGCGGCTCGTCTGCGCCGCGCGCACGAAAGCGAAGCGAGGACACTTGGAGACCAGCATCATCGAAATTCCCGCACTGGACGCGTTCGCCGCCGAGGCGGAGGAGCGCGGCAAGGTCGAGGCCGCCGACCTCGACGCGCTCGTCCTCGAGCACGAGCTCGACGAGGATGCCGTCGCGGCGTTCAAGACGCTCCTGTCGGAGCGTGGCGTCGAGCTGCCCGCAGCGGAGGGGGAAGAGGACTTCGAGCTCGACCTCTCTCCCGGCACGGGCCCCGTGACGACGGACTCGCTGGGCATGTTCCTGTCGGAGATCGGCCGCTACCAGCTGCTCACCGCCGCGGACGAGATCGCGCTCGCGAAGCGCGTCGAGCGCGGCGACGTGTCCGCGAAGGAGCGGATGATCAACTCGAATCTCCGGCTCGTCGTCTCGATCGCGAAGCGCTACCGCGGCCACGGCGTGCCGTTCCTGGATCTCATCCAGGACGGCGTGATCGGCCTCAACCGGGCGGTCGAGAAGTTCGACTACCGCAAGGGGTTCAAGTTCTCGACGTACGCGACCTGGTGGATCCGCCAGGCGTGCCAGCGCTCGGTGGCGAACCAGTCCGCGACGATCCGCGTCCCGGTCCACGTCCAGGAGCGCCAGCAGAAGCTCAACCGCGCGCGCCAGCGCCTCGAGGTCAGCCTCGGCCGCCAGCCGACGACGGAGGAGCTCGCGAAGGCGACGGGCCTCAAGCTGCACCACGTCGAGGAGGCGCTCGACGCCGTCGAGGCGTCGGTGTCGCTCAACCAGGCGGTCGGCTCGGACGGCGACGGCGAGCTCGGCGACCTGTTCGCCGACCGCACGGCCGCCGACCCGGTCGAGGAGGCCGAC
>JBKPNM010000100.1:0-5496 GCA_046732615.1 Actinomycetota bacterium
CCCTCCGGCCGTTCGACGCCGTGCTCCACGTCGGCCTCGCGGGCGGGCGCGGCATCCGGGTCGGCTCGGTCGTCGTCGGCACGGAGGCCGTCTACTGTGACCTCTCGGCGGAGTGGCCCGTCGTCGAGCGTGTGGCGGCCGACCCGTGCCTCCTCGCCGCGGCAGCGGCCGCGCTGCCGGCCGCGATGCAGCTGCCGATCCACACCTCGGCGGCCGTCGGCGGGGCGGACACCACCGCAAGCGAGAGAGTGTCACCCGCCCCGCTCGTCGAGGCGATGGAGGGGTTCGGAGTGCTCCGCGCCGCCGAGTTGGCCGGCGTCGCGGCGGTCGAGGTGCGGGCGATCTCGAACGCGATCGGTGAGGACGACCGCGCCCGGTGGGATCTCGCCGCCGGGCTCTCCGCGCTCGAGGCCGCGCTGCCGGCGCTCCTGGCGGCGCTCCGTCGAGGGGCTTCGGCTCGTCGTTCCTGAGGCCCGGCGCGAGGAATCGCCGGCAGCGAAACCCTGCCCGCCCGTCTACCTCTACGTTTCGGCCGTGGCGAGACCGAGGTACCCGGCGAAGAAGGAGCCGCCGCCTCCCGCGCTCCCGCCGGCCTCGCGGCCCGTCGGGCAGGTCGTCGCGGAGGCGATCAGGCTCTACGGGGCACACTTCTGGAAGGCGCTCGCACTAGGGCTGCCCGTCGCGGTCGCCGACCAGCTGATCGTCGACCGCTCGCTCGGGGCGCGCATCATCGTGCTGCTCGCCGCGGCGCCGGTGTTCAGCGCTGCCTACGCGTGGGCGTCCGCGATCCGGCAGGGCGAAACGCCGCCGCTCCGCACGTGGGTCGTCGCAGTCGCGGTCGGCACCGTCACGTTCCTCCCGGCCGCGTTCCTCTTCGGCTGGTTCGCGATCGCCGCCGTGCTGTGGCTCGGGATCGCCGGCCACGCCGTTCCCGCCGCGATGGCGGAACGACTCGGGCTGCTCGCGGCGCTCCGGCGGACGATCGAGCTCGGGCGGGCGGACTACGTCCACGCCGCCGGCTCGTTCGCGACCCTCGCGCTCCTGTTCGGCTTGACGCGGCTCGCACTCGGGCTCCTGCTCCAGAGCCAGGCGGACAACACGGTGCGCGTCGCGGTGTTCCTCGCGGACGTCGTGATCTCGCCGCTCCTCTTCCTCGGGGGCGCGATCGTCTACGTCGACCTTGCGGCGCGCGTCGGCCTGAGCCGTGCGGAACGCCGGAGGCTGCGGGACGCCGCGCTCGGGCGGCCCGAGTAGGCTCTCCTTCCAACCGACGAGGAGGCGATCGGCGTGCCCACCTACCTGATGCTGACGACGCTCACCGAGAAGGGGACGCAGACCCTCAACGCGAACCCCGGCCGGCTGCGCGAGGTCAACCGCGACGTCGAGGAGCTCGGGGCGAAGGTGCTCCATCAGTGGGCGTCGCTCGGCACCTACGACTTCGTCAACGTCGTCGAGGCCCCGGACGACCTCACGATGGCG
The DNA here is from genome assembly GCA_046732615.1 of Actinomycetota bacterium. Lineage (GTDB taxonomy): Bacteria > Actinomycetota > Thermoleophilia > Gaiellales > Gaiellaceae > Gaiella. The sequence continues at coordinate 1,480 of JBKPNM010000100.1, forward strand.
AACCTCTCCGTGAAGCTCGGCGCGCGCGGCAGCGTGAAGTTCGAGACGCTGACACTCGTCCCGGTCGACGAGCTGCTCGCCACGCTGGAGGCGTAGGGCCAGCGTGCAGCGATGAACGACGTCACGGGGCGGCTCGCGCGCGCATCGAGTCGGCATCCGTGGCGGACGGTCGCGCTGTGGGCCGCGGCGATCGTCCTCTCGGTCGGTGCCGTCGCCGGCCTCCTCGGATCGGCGTTGACGACCGACGCCGAGATGACGAACGACCCGGAGTCGTACCGCGGCTACGAGGTTCTGAACGAGCACTTCCCGCCGTCGTCCGACTACGTCAACGAGCTCGTCGTCGTGCGCTCGCGCTCGCTCACCGTGTCCGAGCGCGCGTTCCGAGCGAAGGCCGAATCGCTCGGTCGTGCGATCGAGGCGACGGGCGTCACGCAGCCCGTCCGCACGTTCTACACGTCGCGCGATCGGGCACTCGTGTCGCCGGACCGGCGCGCGACGGTCATCCCGATCGGCCTCACCGGTGACGGCGACGAGAACGTCGAGCGGGTCATCGAGGTCGTGGATGCCGCGTCGGCCGGCGCGTTCGAGACCGCGATCACCGGGGAGTTCACAGCCGACCGCGACTTCACGAAGCTGTCCGAGGAGGATCTTCAGAAGGGCGAGCTGCAGTTCGGGCTGCCGGTTGCCCTGATCGTGCTGCTCCTCGTGTTCGGGGCGGTCGTCGCCGGGCTCGTGCCGGTGCTCGTCGCGCTCGTCGCGATCTCCGTCTCGCTCGGTCTCACGGCGCTCGTCGGCCAGGGCTTCGATCTCTCGATCTACGTCGTCAACATGATCTCGGGGATGGGCCTCGCGCTCGGGATCGACTATTCGCTGTTCGTCGTCTCCCGCTACCGCGAGGAGCGGCGTCTCGGGAGCGACGAGCTGACGTCGATCGCCACCGTCGGCTCGACGGCATGCCGGGCGGTGCTGTTCAGCGGGTCGGCATTCGTGCTGGCGATGGCCGGGATGGTGCTGGTGCCGGACACGATCCTGCGGAGCCTCGCGACCGGGGCGATCCTCGTCGGCGTCGTCACAGTGCTGGCGGCGCTGACGCTCCTGCCCGCCGTGCTCGCGCTGCTCGGCGACCGGGTCAACGCGCTCCGCGTCCCGTGGCTCGGGCGCCGTGTGGAGAGGAGCGCCGGGGCGGAGGGCCGGGTGTGGTCGCGGGTCGTGCGCGCCGTGACGGGTGCCCCGTGGCTGGCCGCCGTCCTTTCCGTCGGGTTTCTGGTCGCGGCCGCGTTGCCGATCCTCACGATCGAGACCGGGCTGACAGGCGTGCGCGAGCTTCCGGATCGCTTCCACGCCAAGCGTGGCTTCACGATGCTGGAGCAGTCGTTCGGCGTCGGCACGCCCGACTCGGTGCAGGTCGTCGTCGAGGGCGACGTGCGCTCGACTCCCCTCGAGGCGGCGGTCGCCGAGCTGGCACGGCGAGTGGGCAGCGCGGGAGCCTTCCTTCCGCCGGACGTCTCGACGAGCCCGGACGGCCGTGTGGCGAAGGTCGAGGCGCTCGTGGCCGGCGACAGCCGCGACGAGCGAGCTCTCACGGCGGTGCAGCGCCTGCGCTCCGACGTCGCGCCGTCGGTCTTCGCCGGGCTCGACGCGAAGGTGCTCGTCACGGGCGAGACCGCCGAGGTGATCGACTACCGCAAGCTGACCGACCGGTGGCTGCCGATCGTCTTCGGCTTCGTCCTCGGACTGAGCTTCGTGCTGCTGACGGTCGCCTTCCGGACGATCGTCCTGCCCGCGGTGGCGATCGCGCTCAACCTGCTCTCTGTCGGTGCCGCGTACGGGCTGATGGTGCTCGTCTTCCTCCACGGGTTCGGTCGCGACCTCCTCGGGTTCACCGAGGTGGACGTGATCGCCGCCTGGCTCCCGCTCTTCCTGTTCGCCGTGCTCTTCGGGCTGTCGATGGACTACACGGTGTTTCTCCTGAGCCGGATCCGCGAGCGGGTCGCGGTCGGAGACCGGACGACCGAGGCCGTGGTGCACGGCGTCTCCTCGACGGCACGGATCATCACCGGCGCGGCCTTGATCATCATCGCCGTCTTCATCGGCTTCGCGGCGGGCGACCAGGTCGAGTTCCAGCAGATGGGTTTCGGCATCGCCGTCTCCCTCTTCATCGACGCGACGCTGGTGCGACTCGTGCTCCTGCCGGCGGTGCTCGCATTGCTCGGCGAGCGCACGTGGTACCTGCCGGGCTGGCTCGGCTGGCTGCCGCACGTCGAGGTCGAGGGACACCGCTGACGCGGCGCCCGTAGGGCGACCGCCTACGTCTCGGCGAGGAAGCCGGTCGGGCGCGCCGCCACGCGAAGCGGGCTCGTCGGCAGCCCTGGAACGGGCTCCGTCGCGTTGTATCCGACCGGCGCGACGTCGTTCGGCGTGTCGGGGTGGAAAAGGGCGGCGAGCAGCTGGATGTGCCCTCGGCCGATCGAGAGCTCCCACTGGCCGCCGCCGTAGGCGCCGATGCCGTGGGCGTCGCAGTACTCGTACACGGCGAAGAGCCGCTCGAGCGAGCCGAAGCGCGACGGCTTGACGTTGACCGTGCGCGGAGGCCAGCGAAGCGCCTCGATGTCCGCGACGGAATGGATCACCGCGTCCCACGTCACGCGGTCGGCGTGCGGCTCGAGCAGCGGGACCGTCTCGGGCGTCAAAGCCGGGTCCTCGATCCACGCGTCCGGGAACTCCGCGAGCACCCTCGCGTAGAGCGCGGGATCCGGCGGGTTGTCGACGACCGTCCCGCTGTACTGGCCCTTGAGGTCGACCGAGTCGACGCACCCGAGCCCCCGCAGCTCGTCGTAGATCTCATCCGTCCAGTCGGGTCGCGCGTCGAGCTTGAAGCGGAGGGTGGGGTAGAGCTCGAGAAATGCGCGCAGTCGCGCGGTCGCAGGCGGGTCGCCGAGGCCGCCGGACGCGACGAAGGTGACCGGTTGCGGCTGCCGTCCGACCGAGTCGCCGAGCGAGAGGCCCGCCTGCCGCAGCGCGAGGTCGAGCGCCGCGCTCTCGAAGGCCCAGCGGCGGTAGTCGACGTAGACGTCGCGCTCGGGCGCCTCGGCGAAGAGCGGAAGCGACTCGAGGTGGCGCGAGAAGGAGTCGATCGTCCAGTCGCCGGAGAGCGGCAGCACCGGACCGCGCGCCTGCTGCGCGTCCTGCTCGCCCGCGTCGTACGTGACGTCCTCGCCGAGCCCCTCGTCGCCTGCGCCGAGGAGCCGGATGACCGTGGTCTTGCGCGTGAACGCCGGCGCCGCGTACTCGTGCGCTTCGAGCTCGTAGCGCTCGATCGAGAACGCAAGGTCGCGGACGCTGTCGTAGAGGCCCATGGCTCAGAGTGACCCGTAGGCGACGGCGATCTCCGCCGCGAGCCCGGCGTTGGCGACGATCAGGTCGCGGTTGACGCGCCGTGTCTCGCCACCCGAGCGCTCGTGGAGCGCCGCGAGGACGTACGGCGTCACGGCCTGGCCCGCGACGCCACGGTCGCCGGCCTCCGCGACGATCTCCTCGATCAGCCCGGTGACGTCGAGGCTCTCGTCCGGCGGGCGGCCGACGAGGACGGCGTTCCCGCCCAGACGCCAGTGCGCATCCGCGATCCGCGCGACCTCGGCCGCGTCCTCGACACGTGCCGAGACTGGCGGCCCGCCGTCCGCCGCATAGAACAGCGGGAGCGTGTCGACGCGGTAGCCCAGGACGGGGATGCCGAGCGTCTCGAGCAGCTCGGTCGTGGCCGGAACGTCGAGCAGGGACTTCACGCCCGAGGAGGCGATCACGGCGGGAACACGGGCGCAGACGCCGAGGTCTGCGGAGACGTCCGGCGGCGTCGGGAAGCCCCGGTGCACACCGCCGAGCCCGCCTGTCCCCATGAACCGGATGCCAACGGCCGCCGCCGCGGCGAGCGTGCCCCCGACGGTCGTCGCGCCGACGACGCGCTGGACGGCGCAGGCGGCGAGGTCGCGCGGGCCGAGCTTCCGCGCGTCGGGCGTGAAG
>JBKPNM010000101.1:0-5157 GCA_046732615.1 Actinomycetota bacterium
CGCTCGACGCCGTCGAGGCGTCGGTGTCGCTCAACCAGGCGGTCGGCTCGGACGGCGACGGCGAGCTCGGCGACCTGTTCGCCGACCGCACGGCCGCCGACCCGGTCGAGGAGGCCGACGAGTCGTTCCAGCGCGAGCGCGTCCGTTCCGCCCTCTCGGGCCTGCCCGAGCGCGAGCGGCGGGTGCTCGAGCTGCGGTTCGGCTTCGACGGCCAGGAGAGCCTCACGCTCGAGGAGATCGGCCGCGTGCTCGAGCTCACCCGCGAGCGCGTCCGGCAGCTCGAGAAGTCCGCGCTCACGCGCCTCCAGCACGCGCTCGACCACGACGCGCGGCCGCTCAAGAGCCGCCGCGACCTCGCGGAGTCGGCGTAGCCACACCCGGCCGGGAGATCCGCCAGGCGGATCTCCCGGCTGCTACTTTCCCGTCGTTCAACCAGAGCGTGGTCCGGTCGTGCTGTTCCTTGCACCTTCCTGCCCGTTCGTGAGTCAAGGCAAGGAGGTGTTTCAGACAAATGGCAACCGGAACCGTGAAGTGGTTCGACGACGCCAAGGGGTACGGCTTCATCACCCCTGACGACGGCGGCAAGGACCTCTTCGTCCATTTCAGCGGCATCTCGGGCGAGGGCTTCAAGACCCTTCCCGAGGGCGCGAAGGTCGAGTTCGTAGCCGAGCAGGGCCAGAAGGGCCCGCAGGCGACGAACGTCGTCGTCGCCGGCTGAGCTTGGTCTGGCGCGCCTCCGGGCGCGCCAGGCTACAACTCTCACTGATGAGCCCGGCGCCGAGGATCCTCTGGCAGCCCGACGCCGAGCAGATCGAGCGGTCGACGCTCACCCGATACGCCCATTGGCTCGCCTCTCGGGGCGTCGAGACGAGCGGCTACGACGAGCTCTGGCGCTGGTCGACGACCGACCTCGAGGGGTTCTGGGGCTCGATCTGGGAGTTCTTCGCGATCCGAGCCTCGACGCCGTACGAGCGGGTGCTCGGCTCGCGCGCCATGCCTGGAGCCGCGTGGTTTCCGGGCGCGCGGCTGAACTACGCCGAGCACGTGTTTCGCAACCGCGACGACGGCGAGGTCGCCGTCCGCCATGCCTCCGAGCTCCGGGCGCTCACGGAGACCACCTGGGGCGAGCTCCACGAGCTGACGCGCCGTCTCGCGGCGGCGCTCCGCGCGAGCGGCATCGGCCCCGGCGACCGGGTCGTCGCGTACCTCCCCAACGTGGTCGAGGCGATCGCCGCCTTCCATGCGTGCGCAAGCCTCGGCGCCGTGTGGTCGAGCTGCTCGCCCGACTTCGGCGTCCGGAGCGTGGTGGACCGGTTCGCGCAGATCGAGCCGCGTGTCCTGCTCGCGGTCGACGGCTACCGCTACGGCGGCCGCGACCACGACCGGCTGGACGTCGTCCGAGCGCTCCAGGAGGCGATTCCGTCGCTCGAGCGCACCGTCGTGCTCGGCTATCTCGACGATGCGCCCTCGCTCGACCGGCTGAAGCAGTCGACGAGCTGGGACGACTTCGTCGAGGAGGGCGACGATGCGCCGCTGTCGTTCGCACAGGTGCCGTTCGACCATCCGCTCTGGGTGCTGTACAGCTCGGGCACGACGGGGCTCCCGAAGGCGATCGTCCACGGGCACGGCGGGATTCTGCTCGAGCTCTCGAAGCAGCTCGGCCTCCACGTCGACGTGCAACCCGGCGACCGCCTCTTCTGGTTCACGACGACGGGTTGGATGATGTGGAACTTCGTGAGCGCCGCGCTCCTCACCGAAGGCTCGACAGTGCTGTACGACGGCAATCCGGGCCACCCAGATCTCGGGACGCTGTGGGACCTCGCCGCGGACGCGGGCATCACGTGCTTCGGCACCTCCGCAAGCTTCGTCGCTGCCTGCGCGAAGGCGGACGTCGACCCCCGGGAGGGGCGTGACCTGTCGCGGCTCCGGGCCGTCGGCTCGACCGGCTCGCCGCTCGCGCCGGAGAGCTTCGACTGGATCTACGAACGGCTCGGCCCCGACGTCTGGCTCTTCTCGACCTCGGGCGGCACGGATCTCTGCACGGCGTTCGTCGGCGGCGTGCCGACGCTGCCCGTCTACCGCGGTGAGCTCCAGGCGCGTGCGCTGGGCGCGAAGGTCGAGGCCTGGAACGACGACGGCGAGCCCATCGTCGGAGAGGTCGGCGAGCTCGTGATCACCGAGCCGATGCCGTCGATGCCGCTCTATCTCTGGGGCGACGAGGACGACACGCGGTACCGCGCGAGCTACTTCGAGACCTTCCCGGGCGTCTGGCGTCACGGGGACTGGATCGAGATCACCGACCGCGGCACGGCGATCATCACCGGGCGCTCCGATGCGACCATCAACCGCGGCGGGGTGAGGATGGGAACGGCCGAGATCTACCGTGCCGTCCTCTCGCTCCCCGAGGTTGCGGACGCGCTCGTCGTCGACCTGCCCCGGGAAGGGACGCAGGGCTACATGCCGTTGTTCGTCGTGCTGCAGCCCGGCCGGAACCTGGACGAGGAGCTCGTCGCGACGATCCGCGCGCGCATCCGCGACGACTGCTCGCCGCGTCACGTGCCGGACGAGATCCGTGCCGTGCCCGCGGTGCCGCGGACGCTGTCCGGCAAGGTGCTCGAGGTCCCCGTCAAGCGCATCCTCTCCGGAGAGGCGACCGAGCGCACGGTGAGCCGGGACTCGCTCGTCGACCCCGAAGCGCTGCGACCGTTCGAGGAGCTGGCCGCCTCGGCCGACTGGAGGAACGAATGAGCTACACGCCCGTCGCCGAGCGCTACGACCGCATGCCCTACCGGCGCACCGGACGTAGCGGCGTCCTGCTCCCGGCGGTTTCGCTCGGGCTGTGGAACAACTTCGGCGCCGACCGGCCGCTCGAGACGAGCCGCGCGATCGTGCGCCGTGCGTTCGATCTGGGGATCACGCACTTCGACCTCGCGAACAACTACGGCCCGCCCTACGGCTCCGCCGAGGAGACGTTCGGGAGGATCCTCGCGACCGACCTGCGTCCGTACCGCGACGAGCTCGTCATCTCGACGAAGGCCGGCTACGACATGTGGCCCGGGCCGTACGGCGAGTGGGGCTCCCGCAAGTATCTCCTCTCGAGCCTCGACCAGAGCCTCCGGCGCATGGGGATCGACTACGTCGACGTCTTCTACTCGCACCGGTTCGACCCGGACACACCGCTCGAGGAGACGATGGGCGCGCTCGACGCGGCCGTGCGGCAGGGGAAGGCGCTCTACGCGGGCATCTCCTCGTACTCGCCCGAGCGCACGCGCGAGGCGGCGGCGATCCTCGACCAGCTGGGCACGCGGCTTCTCATCCACCAGCCGTCGTACTCGATGCTCAACCGCTGGATCGAGGACGGGCTGCTCGACGTCCTCGGCGAGCTCGGCGTCGGGTGCATCGGCTTCTCGCCGCTCGCGCAGGGCCTCCTCACCGACCGGTATCTCGACGGCGTCCCCGAGGGCTCGCGCATCGAGCGGGGCCTCTCCCTCGCCGCGGACTCGCTGACCGAGCAGACGCTCGCGAAGGGGCGAGCGCTGCGCGAGATCGCGGAGCGGCGCGGCCAGACGCTCGCCGCGATGGCGCTCGCGTGGACGCTTCGCGACCCGCGGATGACCTCGACGCTCGTGGGCGCGTCGAGCGTGGAACAGCTCGAGGCGAACGTCCGCGCCCTCGATCGCCTCGACTTCTCGAGCGACGAGCTCGCGGAGATCGACCGCTACGCGACGGAGAGCGACATCAACCTCTGGGCAGCGTCGAGCGAGGGCTAGCAGCAGGCGTGTGGTGTCCGACTTGAAGTCGGACACCAGGGCGCCGGAGTGAGGGGCGAGCTGCGCGGCGTGTGGCGTGTGGTGTCCGACTTAAAGTCGGACACCAGACGCCCCGGAGCGAGGGCGACCTGCCCGGCGTGTGTGTCCGACTTGAAGTCGGACACAAGACGCCCTACGTCCAGCCCAGCTCTCGGCCGAGCAGCGCCTCGAGCCGGCGGTTCGGCTCTGCGAACGTCGCGGCGAGCGCAGCGCGCGTCGCGGGGCGCATCGGCTCGTAGTCGCGGTCGAAGACGCGCGGATAGTCCGGCAGCTCGTACCGCTCGGCGCCGAGGAAGGCGAGGATCGAGGCGTACGTCTCCGCCGGCCTCTCCCCCAGCTCCTCGGTCGGGACGACGAGGAGCTGTTCGCGCGGGAACACGGCGAGCCAGCGCTCCAGCTGCTCCGCGTACCGCCCCCGGGCGGCGTACGCGTGGTCCCACCAGGCGCGACTGAAAGCGCGGGGATCGTCGATCAGGCGCTCGACCTCCCCGGCCAGCCGGTCGTCCTCGGCCGCGAGCGCGTCCTCGAACGAGAGCGGCTCACGCCCGAGCGCGACCTCGTGCTGGTACTGCGAATACGCGCGGTCGACCGGGTCGCGGAGGAGCGCGACGACCTTCGCGTCCGGGACGAGCGATCGCGCGCGCCGGGCGGCGAGCGGATGGAAGAGGTAGCTCGGGCTCGCCTCCCCGACGAGCCTCTCCCCCGCGCGGAGCGGGAACTGGCCGCGGTACCACGCCTCGCCGCGCCACCAGTGCCGGTCGAAGAAGCTGACCTCCTTCCACGAAGGACCGGTGATCCCGGGATGCCAGCGCAGGTAGGCGTAGAGCGCCGTCGTGCCGGCCTTCTGGGCGCCGATCACGAGGAAGTCCGGGAGCGGCCGCCGGCGGGCGGTCAGCCTGCCGAAGGTCCAGACGGCGTTCCGCGCGACCTTGCGCACGGGCTCGGGAACGCGAGGGATCGCCTCGGCAGGTAGGCGGCGCATCGGGCAACCCTACGGATCTCCACTGATGCCTCGGGCGGTGTCGATCTGAGACGATCCCGGAACGAGACAGGAAGGGGAGAGACCGTGGCCGAGGACACGCTGACAGTCACCGACAACCGCACGGGGAGCGAGTACACGCTGCCGATCACCGACGGGACGATCCACGCGACCGACCTGCGCCAGATCAGCGCCGAGGAGGGCGACGGCGGCCTGATGTCGTACGACCCCGCGTACCTCAACACGGCCTCGTGCCGCAGCGCGATCACGTTCATCGACGGCGATCAGGGCATTCTCCGCTACCGCGGCTACCCGATCGAGCAGCTCGCCGAGGACGCGACGTTCCTCGAGACCGCGTATCTGCTCCTC
>JBKPNM010000102.1:0-13679 GCA_046732615.1 Actinomycetota bacterium
TGCGTGTCGGCGATCAGGCCGACGTGCACCTAGATCGTCTTGAACTGCTCGAACGGCTGGCGGCAGGCGTTGCAGTAGCGGAGCGAGCGGCAGGGGGTCGGCCCGAAGACGTTCTCGAGCTTCGTGTCGGTCGAGCCGCACCAGGGGCAGCGGAAGGAGCCTCGCTCGAGCTGGACGAGCGTCGGCGTGCCGGCGCTTCGCGGTGCCGGTGGCGCGAAGCCGGCCGTGCGCAGCTTCTCGCGCCCTTCGAGGGTGATGCGGTCGGTCGACCACGAGTCGTCCAGCACGACGTGCACGACGGGCTCGCCGCCGAGGCCGCGGACGGCGTCCTCCATCCGGCCGCGCATCGTGTCGAGCGCCGGGCAGCCCATGAACGTCGGCGTGAAGTCGATGTGCACCGTCCCATCCGCGATGCGGACGTCCTTGACGACCCCGAGGTCGACGATCGAGATCACCGGGATCTCCGGGTCCGGGATCTCCGCCAGAGCGCGCCAGACCGCGTCGGGCGCGAGTGACACTGTGTCACTTGCCCCCTCGGGCCGTGGCCCTCGCCTCGCCCCACTTCCTCCGGGCCGACGGCCGGCTGGTGCCCGACTGAAGTCTGACACCGGTCTCACCACCGGGCTCCGGAGGGCGCCGAGCGGCGTACCAGTGTCATCTCGTCGTGCAGCTCCGCGAGCTCGGGGACGTGGCTCCCGCGTTCGACGGGCTCGGTCGCGGGCATGGTGCGACCGAGCTTCGCGTCGACCTGACGCACGAGCTCGGGCCGGAGCTCGTCGTCGAGCACGCCGAGCGCGTAGGGCCAGAGCTCGTCGAGCGCCTCGTCGAGGCGGCCGCGACCCTCGTCCGTGCCGAGCAGCCGGTCGGCCCACATCTCCGCGTGGATGCGGTGGTAGACCTCCTCGCGGTCGATCTTCGCCGCGATCCCGGCGAGCTCATCGTCGTCCGAGCCCTTGAGCGCCTCCAATCGGATCGCGTCCGCGGTCTCGTACAGCCAGTGCCGCGCGATCGTCCGCGCCCACTCGAGCCGTCGCAGCTCGACGAGCGGCGCGGAGCGGTACTCGTCGGGCACGCGGTCGAAGGCGAGCGCGTCCGCGTCGGTGCCGAGCTCGCGGGCCGCCAGCTCGTAGAGGGCACGCGCGTGACCGATCTCGTTCTGCGCGATCGAGGAGAACGCGACGTCCTCCTCGAGGAACGGCGCGATGCCGGTCCACTCCGAGTTCCGCCAGCCGAGGATCAGTTCGTCGTCAGCCAGCGTGAGCAGCAGTTGTGCCCGCTCGGTCACGTGCCTCCTTGAGCCGCTCTTTGATCGAGTAGCCGTCTACGCGCCGGTACTTGAGGTCGAACTCGTCGACGAACTCCTCGATCTCGGCCACGGCCTCGCGCGGGACCAGCCACAGCGCCTCGGACTCGCCGCGGCGGCCGTACTGCTCCCGGGCGTAGATCTCGGCGAAGCGCTCGTCCGGCGCGACGATCGAGCCCGCGTGCTGCATCGGAGAGCCTGCGCGCTCCCGTCGGAACACCTCGTAGACCGCGGTCATGCCGCCTCGGCGAGGACCGCCCGCGAGACCCAGTCGACCTCGGCGCGCGAGAGCTTCCGGAACGCGATCCGCTCCGCGGAGGCGGGGCCGTCGCCGGAGACGACCGCCATCAGCTTCTCCCAGTCGGGCTCCGTGTACTCCCAGACACCGTCCTGCGTCCGGTGGAGCTTCGGGTCGGGGAGCGTCAGCCCGAGCTCCCACACCTGCGGCACGTAGCCCTCGAGGAACTGCTGGCGCGCCTCCTCGTTCGCCTGGCTCTTGATGCGCCACTGCACCATCGGGTCCTCGTCGGCGGGGATCGGGTTCCCGTGGAACATCATCAGCGGCTCCCACCAGCGGTCGAGAGCCTCCTGCACGAGCTCGCGCTGTCCGTCCGTGCCCGTGACGAGCGTGAGGATCACGTCGCGGCCGTGGAGGATGTGGAACGACTCCTCCCAGCAGATCTTCCGCATGATCCGCGCGTACGGCGCGTAGGAGCACTTGAGCAGCGCCTTCTGCGAGATGATCGCGGCGGCGTCGACGAGCCACGCGATGACACCGACGTCGCCCCACGTGCGCGTCGGGTAGTGGAAGACGTTGTGGAACTTCGATCGCCCCGCAACGAGGTCGTCGAGGCACGCCTCCCGCGGCTTGCCGAGATCCTCGACGACGCGGTAGAGGAGCTGTGCGTGGCCGACCTCGTCCTGGATCTTCGCCGTGAGCGCGAGCTTGCGCTGCAGCGTCGGCGCCCGGAGGATCCAGTCGCGCTCGGGCAGGACCCCCATCAGCTCGGAGTTCGCGTGCATCTCGACGAACTTCGTCAGGCGCTTGCGGTACTCGTCGGGCATCCAGTCGCCGGTCTCGACGAGGCCGCCGGACTGGACGTGCGCAAGGAACTCCGCGGTGCGGGCGTCCACATCTCGATGCTACCGAACGATCGGTAGCATCGTCCACATGGCCACGAGGCGCGACGAGCTCGCCGCGGTCGCCGCTCGGCTCTTCGCGGAGCGCGGCTACCACGGCACGTCGATGGCCGACCTGGCGGACGCGATGGGCGTCCAGAAGGGCTCGCTCTACTCGCTGACCGGCTCGAAGCAGGACCTCCTCGTCGTCGTCACGCGCGAGGGCGCGGCGGCGTTCCACGCCGCGCTCGAACGGGTCCCCGAGGACGCCGACGCCCTCGGGCGGATCCGGGCCGCGCTCCGGGGCCATCTCGCGGTCGTCGCCGCCCAGGCCGACACCGCCACCGTCTTCACGCGCGAGTGGCGGTTCCTCGAGGAGCCCGAGCTCACGGCGTTCCGCGACGAGCGGCGGCGCTACGAGTCGCGGTGGCGCTCGTTGCTCGCCGAGGCCGCCGAGCGGGGGGTGCTGCGCGCCGACGAGGACGTCGAGGCGACGGTGCTGCTCGTCCTCTCGGCCGCGAACTGGGCGTACACCTGGATCCGGCCGGGCGTCGACACCGATGCGCTCGCGGACCGGTTCTTCGCGATCCTGCTGGACGGCGTGCGGGGGTACGCGACCCGCCCGGCATAAGGTGTCGCGCATGGGCGCGCTGCTGATCGTCAACCCCCGCGCGAGCAAGGTGTCGGAGGAGATCGTCGACGGGGTCGTGGCGCAGCTGCCGCCGGGCCTGGACGTCGTGCGGACCACCGGCCCCGGCCAGGCGACCGAGCTGGCGCGCGAGCGCGAAGCGGTGGTCGACGCGATCTACGTCCTCGGCGGCGACGGCACGTACAACGAGGTGCTCAACGGCGTCGCGGCCCGCGTGCCGCTCGGGTTCATCCCCGGGGGCGGGACGAGCGTCCTCCCGCGGGCGCTCGGCCTCGGCCGCGATCCGATCTCGGCGGCGCGCGTCGTCGCTCGGGGTGCGACGCGGCCCATCGGCCTCGGCCGCGTCAACGGCCGCCGGTTCGCGTTCAATGCGGGCATCGGCTTCGACGCCGAGCTCGTGCGACGGATCGACGACCGCGGCCGCGGTGCCGACGGACGTCGTCCGGGCGACGCCGCCTTCGCCCGGGCGGCGGCGGGAATGGTCGTGGGCAGGCGCGGGCGCTTCACGCCCTCGCTCGAGATCGAAGGCATGGGCCGGGCCGCGTTCGCGCTCGTCGCGAACTGCGACCCCTACACGTACGCGGGACGCGTTCCGATTCACGTCTCGCGTGGCGCCTCGTTCGACCTCGGGCTCGACGTCGTGGCGCCCGTCTCGTTCGGCCCGGCCGGGATCCCGCGACTGCTCTTCGAGCTGCGCCGGGGAACGTCCGGGCGCCCCGGCCTGACCGTCCTCCACGACGTCGATCGCGTCGTCGTCCGCTGCGACGTGCCGATGCCGCTCCAGGTGGACGGGGAGGATCTCGGCGACGTCGAGGCGGCGGTGCTCGAGTCCGAACCGGGCGCGGTGGACGCTCTCGTGCCCGCGACGTCGCGTTAGGTCGCGCGTCGCGCGCGCGGCCCGAAGAGGTCCGACCAGCGCCGCCCGATACCCTTCGCGAACTGCGTCTCGAGCATGCGGAAGTGGTCGTCGAGCACCTCTTCGAGCGCGTCGTCGTCGTGCCGTCGCATCGCCTCGATCTGGCGGCGGTGCACGTCGAGGGTCCGGCGGTCGTAGGGGACGCCGCCGGAGTACGCGTCGCGGATCGGCGACAGGCCGCGGGCGACGCCGCGCATCGCGGCCTGGATCGTCTCGTTACGGCAGCTACGGACGAGCGCGCGGTGGAACATCGCGTCGGCGCGCATCACGCTCGGCCGCTCGCCGAGGTGTCGCTCGAGGAGCTCGACCGTCCGCTCGAGCTCGACGAGGTCGCCCGGGGTGGCGGTCCGCATCGCCTCGTGGACGACGGCTCGCTCGAGCACGCGGCGCGCCCGGAGGACGTCGACGGCCGCCTCCTCCTCGAGCTTCACCGCCGTGAAGATCGCGACGGAGGGGACGAGATCGGTGACCACGAAGATGCCGCCCGACTTGCCACGGCGCACCTCGACGAGCCCGGACAGCTCGAGCACGCGGAGCGCCTGGCGCAGCGTGGGCTTCGAGATGCCGAGCTGCTCCGCGAGGACGCCCTCGTTGGGCAGCCGGTCGCCCGTGCGCAGGCCGGCGCGCTCGATCGCCTCGGTGAGGTGCTCGATCGCGGCCTCGAACGTCCGCGTCGCACGAACGGGCTCGACCTCGAAGCTGCGCGCCTGCGCCATCGCGGCGCAGTCTCGCAGGCTTCGTGGGCGGTCGGGGGTGTCCATGCCGGAGTGACGCGTCCGCTCGGGCTGCCTCGACGCGACCGGTCTCCGAGACCGGCTTGACAGCAAAAGGGAAACGCTGTTTCACTTCATGTTGTGGAGGCTGTGGAGCAGGATCTCCGGCGCGTGATCGGCGACGCGAGCGAGCGCGATCGGCGCGTCGACGGCCTCGACGACGACGCACTGCTCGAGCTGCACCGCTCGCTCGTCCTGCTGCGGACGTACGACGAGCGCTCGGTCGTGTACCACCGTCAGGGGAGGATCGGCACGTACGCGATCTACCGCGGACACGAGGCGATCCAGGCCGGGCTCGTGCATGCGCTCGAGCGACGGGACTGGATCTTCCCCAGCTACCGCGACTCCGCGATCGGGCTCCTGCGCGGGCTTGCCCCGTCGACCGTGCTCCAGTGGTGGCGTGGCCATCCGTCAGGCTGGTGGAACCCCGAGGACGTGAACGTCGCCTCGATCTGCGTGCCGATCGCGACGCAGGTACCGCATGCGGCGGGCCTCGCGTGGGGGCTCGCACTCAAGGGCTCGGATGCCGTCGCCGCCGTCCTCTTCGGCGACGGCGCGACGTCGGAGGGCGCGTTCCACGAGGGCGCGAACATCGCGGCCGTCGCGCGCGCGCCGCTCGTCCTCGTCTGCAACAACAACCAGTGGGCGATCTCGACGCCGCTCAGCGCGCAGACCGCGGCGGCGCGGCTCTCCGACAAGGCCGTCGGCTACGGGATGCCCGGCCTCCGCGTCGACGGGCACGACGTGCTCGCGGTGTACGAGGCGGTGCGCGAGGGGGTCGAGCGCGCGCGCGCCGGAGACGGGCCGACCTTCGTCGAGGCCGTCACCTACCGCTCGGCGCCGCACGCGACGGCGGACGACCCGAGCCTCTACATCGACCCGGAGCGCGTCGCGGCGGAGCAGGAACGCGATTGCGTCTCGCTCTACGAGGGCTACCTCACCGGGCTCGGTCTGCTCGACGAGCAGCGCGTCCACGAGGTGCGCGCGGAGGCGCTCGCCACGATGCGCGCGGCGATCGAGGCGGCCGAGGCCGAGGCGCCGGCGGACCCGGAGCTCGTGTTCTCGCACGCGTTCGCCGATCCGCCGCCGTCGTTCGAGCGCGACCTCGAGGAGCTTCGAAGGGTGAACGCATGAGCGCGACCGCGGTGGCGACGCGCGAGCTCATGCTCGTGGAGGCGGTCAACGACGCGCTCCACGTCGAGCTCGCGCGGGACGACTCGGTGATCGTCCTCGGCGAGGACGTCGGGCGGCTCGGCGGCGTGTTCCGCGCGACGGCCGGGCTCCGCGACCGGTTCGGCGAGGCGCGGTGCGTCGACACGCCGCTCTCCGAGGCCGGCATCCTCGGCGCTGCAGTCGGGCTCTGCATGGCCGGCTGGCGGCCCGTCGTCGAGATGCAGTACGACGCCTTCTCGTACCCCTGCCTCGACCAGCTGATCAACCATGTCGGGCGTTACCGCTGGCGGACCGGGGGAACGATGGCGTTCCCGCTCGTCGTGCGGATGCCCTACGGCGGCGGCGTCCGCGCGCCCGAGCTGCACGACGACTCCCCGGAGACGTACTACGTGCACACGCCGGGCGTGAAGGTGGCCGTCCCGGCGACGCCGGCCGACGCGAAGGGCCTGCTCGCCGCGGCGATCCGCGACCCGGACCCGGTGGTCGTGCTCGAGCCGAAGCTCGTCTACCGCACGGCCCGCGGTGCCGTCCCCGAGGGCGAGCACGTCGTCGAGCTCGGGAAGGCGCGCGTCGCGCGAGAAGGCTCCCACCTCACGCTCGTCGCCTGGGGGGCGATGGTCGGCGTCTGCGAGCGCACGGCGGAGGCGCTCGCCGGCGAGGCGTCGGTCGAGGTGCTCGACCTCCGCACGCTGAAGCCGCTCGACGAGGAGTCGCTCCTCGCGTCGGTGCGGAAGACGGGCAGGTGCGTCGTCGTCCAGGAGGCGCCGCGCACGTGCGGATTCGCCTCCGAGGTCGCCGCGCTGCTCGCCGAGCGCGCGATCCTCGATCTCCACGGCCCCGTGCTCCGCGTCACGGGGTACGACGTCCCGTACCCGTACTGGCAGCTCGAGGACTGGTACATGCCGTCCGTCGAGCGCGTCGCGGACGCCGTCCGCCGCGTGCTCGCCTTCTAGCGCGCACCGCACTACCCTCCCCGCCGTGGCGTACGAGTTCAAGCTGCCCGACCTGGGGGAGGGGCTCACCGAGGCGGAGATCGCCGGCTGGCTCGTGGCGGAGGGCGAGCACGTCGACGAGGATCAGCCGCTCGTCGAGGTGCAGACGGACAAGACGACGGTCGAGATCCCGTCGCCGCGGGCGGGGACGGTGCTGAAGATCCTCGTCGCCGAGGGCGATGTGGCGCCGGTCGGTGCCGTGCTGGTCGTCATCGGCGAGGAGGGCGAGCAGCTGCTGCGGGCGGTCGAGCCCGAGCAGCGCGGCGAGGCGGCCAGCGAGCCGATCGTCTCGGTCGTCCCCGCCGACCCGACGGCCGCGGTCAGGGCGACACCGGCCGTACGACAGCTTGCGAAGGAGCTCGGCGTGCAGCTCGTCGGCCTGCGCGGGAGCGGCCCCGGCGGCCGGATCGTGGAGGACGACGTTCGTGCTGCGGCCGGCACGAGCCCAGGCGGCCGGCGAGTCCCGGTGAGGGGCATCCGCCGGGCGATCGTCGAGCAGGTGACCCGCACCCACCGCGAGGTACCGGCCGTCACCTTCGTCGAGGAATGCGACTTCAGCGGGCTCGATCTCATGCTCCTCGTGCCGCTCGCGATCCACGCGTCCGCGTCCGCGCTCGGCCGCTTCCCGGAGCTCAACGCCCGGCTCGAGGGAGAGGAGATCGTGCTCCTCGACCGCGTCGACGTCGGCGTCGCGGTTCAGACGGACGGCGGGCTGGTCGTCCCGGTCGTGCGCGGCTGCGAGCGGCGCTCGGTCGACGAGATCGCCGGCGAGGTCGCGCGGCTCGCCGACGGAGCGCGGGCAGGCCGCCTCTCCGCCGAGGAGCTCCGCGACTCGACCTTCACGGTGACGAGCGCGGGCAAGCTCGGCGGGCTCTTCGTGACTCCGCTCGTCAACCACCCGGAGGTCGCGATCCTCGGCCTGCACCGGATCGGCGAGCGTCCGGTCGTCGTCGACGGCGTGGTCGCGGTCCGGCAGGTCGGGAACGTCTCGGTCAGCTTCGACCACCGTGTCGTCGACGGTGCCCGTGCGGCGGCGTTCTGCCTCGACGTGATCGAGCAGCTCCAATCCGCCGGCGGCCCGGCCGCGTAGTACCGGGCGTACCGACGTTCCACGACCAAAGGGGAGAACGATGCGTGGGAGGCTGCTCCTCGGAGTGTTCGTGCTCGGCCTGGTCGCCATCGGCGTCGCCGCGGCCGGGCTCAACCGGAACTGGAGCGATCACGCGAATGGCTCACAGGAGGTCCCGCCGCGGGACAGCCAGGGCCAGGCGCAGGCGATCTTCCACCTTTCGAAGGACGGGGATTCGCTGGCGTACAAGCTGATCGCCTCGAACATCGACAACGTCTTCATGTCACACATCCACATGGAGGCGCCCGGCCGGAACGGCCCGATCGTCGTCTGGCTCTACCCCTCGACGGCACCCGTCCCAGGCCCGTTCGGGGCGGGGCGCACGAACGGCGTGCTCGCCGAAGGGACGATCACCGCCGCCAACCTCGTCGGCCCGCTCGCGGGACATCCGCTCGCCGACCTCGTCACGGCGATGAGCACCGGGCACGCGTACGTCAACCTGCACACGAACGACGGCGTCGACGGAGTCGACACCGGCGCCGGAGACTTCCCGGGCGGAGAGATCCGCGCGGACATCACGCCGTAACCGAGGGGCCCCGGCGAAGTACGGGGCGGCGAGGGCCGCCCCGTACAATCCGGCGCGTGGGCGACTGGTACGAGATCGGGATCACGCTGGGGCTCGGCGTCGCGGCGGGGCTGCTGCTCGCCGGCCTGTTCGCGGCGTGGCGCTACGGCCTCCTGACGTCGGTGCTCGGCGCCCTGGCCGTCGGCGCCCTCGCGGGGCTGCTCGTCAAGGGATGGATCGGCCTCCCCGGAGCCCTGATCGGCGGCCTGATCGGGGCCGTCTCCGCGTCGCTGATCGCCCGCGGCGCGCTGCGTCGCGGCGGGACGCCGGGCGGCACGGCGTTCCTCGTGGGAAGCGCCTCGATCGCCGTGGCGCTCCTCGCCCTGATCCCTGTCGTGGGGTACGTGATCGCGGTGCTCGTGCCTGCGGCCGCCGCGAGACAGGCCCGGCGCGAGCCCGAGCGCCACGCGGGCCTCCGCACGCTCGCCAAGTGAGCACCCCCGCGAAGCTCGTCCTCGTCGTGATCGACGGGCTCACGCCGACGATGCTCGAGGCCTCGCTCGGCACCCGGTCGACGCCGACGCTGACGGCGCTCGCCGAGCGCGCGACGCTCGGGCGCGCGACGAGCACGTTTCCGTCGTTGACGCCGGTCTGTCTCTCGTCGATCGCGACGGGCGCGCACGCGGACGTCCACGAGATCCCGCATCTCGTCTGGTGGCACCGCGGCGAGGGCCGGCTCGTCGAGTACGGGTCGTCGTTCGGCGCGGCGCGCGCCGCGGGCCTCGGCCGCGCGCTGCGCGACACGCTCGTCGCCATGAACGCCGAGCACCTCGGCGCGCATGCCGTGACGGTCTTCGAGGCGCTCGCCGACGCCGGCATCCGCACGGCGGCGGTCAACTTCACCGCCTACCGAGGCCGGACACGCCACCGGCCGACGGTGCCGTTTCTCGGGCCGGTCCTCGGTCCCGAGCGGTTCTTCTTCTACAACCTCTTCCAGAGCGAGCGCACCGGCGCGCCGCTCTCCTTCAGAAACCGTGCGGCCGGGACGGTCGACGCGTACGCCGCCGCGGTCGGTCGCTGGCTCGTGACGCGAGACGGCTTCGACTTCCTCCTCCTCTACCTCTCCGACTACGACTACGCCTCGCACGCGTCGGGCCCCGATGCCGCCGAAGCGGTCCTCGCGCGGAGCGACGAGGCGATCGGAGGCCTCGTGCGCGCCGCGGGAGGTGTGGACGAGTTCCTCGCGAGGTACGCGCTCGTCGTGATGTCGGACCACGGCCAGACGACGGTTCGCGACGTCGCGCGGCTCGGCGACCGCTTCCGCCACGAGCCCGACACGCTCGTCGCAGCCTCGAACCGCGCCGCGCACCTCTATCGGCTCGGCCCTCGCGCGCCGGGCGCAAGGGCGCTCGCCGAACGCCTCGACGGCGACCCGTCGGTGGAGGTCGCGCTGTTCCGCGAGGACGGCATGGTGGTAGCCCGGCGCGAGGGAGCCGAGCTCCGGCTCGACGGGGACGGCGTGGAGGGCGATCCCGCCGTGCTCGACCACCCCGACGCCGTCGCACGCGCGACTGCGGCCCTGCACTGCCGCAATGCCGGCGACGTCGTCGTCCCCGATGTGGAGACGTGGGAGTTCGAGGACCTCGGCCGCCGCCACCATCGCGGCGGGGGCTCGCACGGCTCGCTCGTCGCGGGCGACTCGCTCGTCCCGATGCTGACCGCGGGACTTGCCGCGAGCCCGCCGCGGAGCATCGTCGACGTCGCGCCGGCGATCCTCGCGCACTTCGGCGTCGAGGCGCCCGCGTACGCGCTGCGGCGCGCCGCGTGAGCCACGGCGCGGGGGCGGAGCCCGACCCGCGCCGCGCCCGCATGGTCGAGCGACAGCTGCGGCGGCGAGGGATCTCGGACGAGCGCGTCCTCGCGGCGATGGCTCGCGTGCCGCGCGAGGCCTTCGTGCCGCAGGAGCTCGCCGGTGTCGCGTACGACGACGCGGCCCTGCCGATCGGCCAAGACCAGACGATCTCGCAGCCGTTCATCGTCGCGACGATGTGCGAGCTTCTCGAGCTCGACGGCAGCGAGCACGTGCTCGACGTGGGCACCGGCTCGGGCTACGCGGCGGCCGTCCTCGACGAGCTCGCATCGAGCGTCGTCTCGATCGAGCGGATCCCCGCGCTCGCCGCGCGGGCGCGGCGAGCGCTCGAGCTGACCGGGCACCATCGCGTCGAGCTGCGGGTCGGCGACGGCAGCCTCGGCGTCCCGGACCGCGCGCCGTTCGACGCGATCGCGGTGGCCGCCGCGACCGACCACGTGCCGCCGGCACTGCTCGACCAGCTCGTGCTCGGCGGGAGGATGGTGCTGCCACGCGGGAGCCGTCGGGGTCAGCGGCTCGTACGGATCGTGCAGACGGCGGAGGGCCCCGTGGAGACCGCCTCGCTCGCGTGCCGCTTCGTTCCCCTCGTCGAGGGCTAGATGATTGATGCCACGATCTCGCGGTGCGGCTGCGCGATCTGGCGCCCGGCCCACGCGCCAGAGCGGCCAGCTCGCGCCCCGGCACCTGCGATCCCGTGGCGTCGATCACCTAGCGCTCCTGTGAGCCGGGCCGCCCGCTACGCTCGCCCGGCGACATGGACGACGGAACGGTGACGACGACGCCGCGTGAGCTGCCGCGCGGCCGCGTGGACGCGGCGCTCAGGCATCGTGGGAACTGGGAGCAGCTCGTCAAGTTCTGCGTCGTCGGCGCGAGCGGCTACGTCGTCAACCTCGTCGTCTACACGCTGCTCCTCGAAGGCGCAGGCCTCCAGTACGTACCGGCCGCGATCGGCTCATTTCTCGTCGCAGTCACGAACAACTACCTGTGGAACCGCATGTGGACCTTCCGCGGCCAGCGCGGCCACGTCGTCTTCCAGGGACTCCGCTTCCTCGTCGTCTCGATGGTCGCGCTCGGCGCAAACCTCCTCGTTCTGCACGCTCTCGTCCAGGCCGGTCTCGGCGAGGTCGTCTCGCAGGCGCTCGCGATCATGCTCGTCACGCCGGTCAACTTCGTCGGCAACAAGCTGTGGTCGTTCCGGCACCGTCGCTGATCGGCGCCGCGTGCATGTCCTGAGACGGCCCTCCGCCCGCGCGGTTGCCGTGCTCGTCGCCGGCCTCTGCCTGGCGCTCGCGCACCCCGCCGGAGCGGCAACGCCGACGGCCGTCGGCCCGGTCTACGACGCCGAGGGCAGGCTCGTCGAGACGCCGTTCGCGCCTTCCGAGGTGAGGCCGCGCCTCTCCGAGGACGCCGTCGTCCGAGCGTTTCGCGAGGTTCCGAAGGTCGCCGACTGGCTCGACCGGTACCCGCGTCGGCCCCAGACCGACGCGACGTTCGATCGCCGCACGCGAGCGTGGACGGTGCACGTCTGGTCGGGCGAGGCGGGCGAGATCGCGACGGGCGTGGTGTCGGACGCAGACGGAACGGTCACCGAGGCGTGGACGGGCCCGCAGGTCGCCTGGAAGATGGCGCGCGGACGACCCGGAGCCTTCGGTGGAAAGCTCCTGACATCGTGGCCCGTCTGGCTCGGACTCTCGGCGCTCTTCCTCGTCGGGCTGGTCGACCTCCGCCGCCCGGTGACGGTGCGGACCGTCGACCTCCTCGTGCTGCTCTCCTTCGGCGTCTCGCTCGCGTTCTTCAACCGGGGCGAGGTGCTCCAGAGCGCCGCGCTCGCGACGCCGCCCCTGCTCTACCTCGCCGCGCGCACGGCATGGATCGGGTTCCGGCCGCGCTCGCGTCCACGTGTCGGCCTGCCGCGCTGGCCCGTGTGGGCGCTCGCGGCGACGACGCTCTTCCTGGTGGGGTTCCGGGTGGGGCTCAACGTCGACAACGAGCGGACGGTGATCGACGTCGGGTACGCGGGAGTGATCGGCGCCGACCGGATCCTCGACGGGCGCGCCCCGTACGGCGCGATGCCCGTCGAGGACGATCGCAGGCCGTGCGGGCCGGCGGGGTCGGACGGCGAGATTCGCGAGCGGATCCAGTCGAACGGACGCTGCGAGTCCGCCAACCCGCGCGGCGACACGTACGGGCCCGTCGCGTACCTCGCCTACGTCCCGGCCGTCCTCGCCTTCGGCTGGAGCGGCAGGTGGGACGAGCTTCCGGCGGCCCACGCCACGGCGATCCTCTTCGACCTCCTCGCGCTGGCGGGCCTCGTGCTGGTCGGCCTGCGCTACGGAGGTCCGCGGCTCGCGGCCACGCTCGCGTTCGGCTGGGCCGCCTATCCGTTCACGGCCTACGCGCTGATGTCGGACACGAACGACGCGATCATGCCCGCCGTCCTCGTGTGGGGGTTCTGGCTCGCGTCGTCGCCGGTGGCGCGGGGCGCCGCGTGCGCGCTCGCCGGGTGGACGAAGTTCGCCGCGCTGATCGTCGCGCCGCTCTGGCTCACCTATCGCTCGCGCCTGCGACCCGCGCAGCTCCTCGGCTTCGCGGGAGCGTTCCTCGTCGCGACGGCGCTCGCGTTCTCCATCCTGCTGCTCGACCCGTCGCTCACCGGCGCGGCGCACAGGTTCTGGGACCGGACGCTCGCGTTCCAGCTCGACCGCGACTCGCCGTTCTCGATCTGGGGCTGGGGGCAGTATCACGCCGCCGGGATCCCCGACCTCGAGTCGCTCCAGACGGTGGTGCAGCTGTGTGTGATCGTCCTCGCCGGCGTTGCCGCCGCCGTCCCGCGGGACAAGCACCCGCTCGAGCTGGCGGCGCTCACCGCCGCGCTACTGCTCGCGTTCGAGCTCGCGCTCACCCACTGGTCGTACCTCTACCTTCCGTGGGTGTTGCCGTTCGTGCTGCTCGCGCTCTTTCTCCCGCGCACGCGCCCGGAGCCATAGGTGTCGAGTCGTCCTTCGGTCGAGGCGCTTGCCGCGAGCGCGGTGTTCGTCGCCGTCGCCGTCGCTGCGACGGTCGCGTGGCAGCTCTCCGGCCACGCGGTCACCGACATCCCGCTCTACCACGCCTACGGCGAGCGGGTCGCAGGACGGCTCGTCCCCTACCGCGACTTCGGGTTCGAGTACCCGCCGGCCGCACTTCCCTTCGTCGCGCTCCCCGCCCTGGTGACGGACTCGGTCACCGCATTCCGCGTCCTGTTCGCGGC
>JBKPNM010000103.1:0-17892 GCA_046732615.1 Actinomycetota bacterium
CGACGAGCGCGGCGCCGATTCGCAGCGCCGTCGTCGCTCGGCCGTCGGGCAGCACGAGCGCGACGGCCCCGAGAACGAGCCCGCTGCGTGCCGTCCAGACCCCGATCGCGGCAGCGCGGCCGTACAGCGGCGCGAGGACCCCGACCACCGCCGCGGTCGCCAGCAGGGCAACCGCAGTCGTGCGATGACCGACAGGATGCGCGCCGAGCGCCAGCGCCCCCGCGACGAGGGCGAGGAGGCCGGCGAGTGCCACCAGGCGGGCGACACGGGCGGGCCGGCTCAACATGAGGATCGGGAGGGGCACGGCCGGAGCCTATGACGCCGATCCCGCGGCGGGCGAGCGGCGCGCCACACTTCGGGTGGTACGGGAAACCCTACGCCGGGCCGGCGTGCGCCGGTCATAGGGACTACTGCGCCGCCGCGGCGTCGAGCGCCTCGTTGACGAGGCGGTCGGCGAGCTCGTTGTGCTCGCGGCGGACGTGGGTGTACGTGATGCGGCCGATCTTCCGCGCCGCTCGGGAGGCGTCGAGGAAGAGCGACTGGAGGTCGCGGTTCTTCACCCGGTATTCGCCGCGCATCTGCTTCACCATCAGCTCGGAGTCCGAGCGCACTTCGAGCTCGCTGACTCCGGCCTCGACCGCGCATGCGAGCCCGGCGACGAGCGCGGAGTACTCTGCGACGTTGTTCGTCGCGACCCCGATCGCCTCGCCGCGCGCGTCGAGCACCGTTCCGTCCTCGGCCTCGAGCACGTAGGCGAACGCCGCCGGGCCGGGGTTGCCGCGTGCGCCGCCGTCGGTCCATAGGCGCGCCTTCATGCGTCGACGCGCTCGTAGACGTCGAAGGCGGGCTCCTCGTACGGATGCGCCCGGCGGAGCGCAGCGACGACGGCGGCGAGCTTCGCCTCCGCAACGACGGTTTCGACGCGGTATTCCACAGCCGTCTCGTCGCGACCCGCCTCGCCGATCGCGGGACGGGTTCCCTCGCCGCCGCGGAAGGTGCCCTCGCCGAGCGTCGCCCAGGAGCAGCGCGAGTAGTCGCCGATCCAGCCCGCGCCTGCGACGAAGACGGCGTCGCGGGTGGCGTCGAGGTGGGTCGCCGGGACGAACCACACGAGCTTGTACGAGGCGGCCACGGCGCCTGACTGTACCTCCCTCGCCGAGCCCTTCCGCTCTGGTTGGATTGCGCCATGGCGACCCTCGAGGAAGCGCCGCCGGCCGTCCGCGCGGACGGCCGCGAGAAGGTCACCGGTAGTGGCCGGTACACCGCAGATCTCACGCTCACCGGTCAGCTGCACGCGGCGTTCCGCTACGCCGATCACCCCCACGCCACGATCGCGCGGATCGACGCGAGCAAGGCACGGGCGCTCCCCGGCGTGATCGCCGTCGTGACGCACGAGGACGTGCCCGACGTGCTCTACGGCGGGATGGTGAAGGACCGGCGCCTCTTCGCCCGGGACACGGTGCGCTTCGAGGGCGACATCGTCGCCGGCGTCGCCGCGCTCACCCCCGAGCTTGCGCGCCGAGCCGCCGCGCTCGTCGAGGTCGACCTCGAGCCGCTTCCCGTCGTCACCGACTTCGAGGCGGCGCTCGACGACGAGGGGACGCTCGTGCACCCCGACTGGGGGTCGTACAAGGGCTCTTCCGAGCTGGGGCGCCATGGGAACGTCCTCGGCTTCTCGACGATCGTGAAGGGCGACGCGGACGCAGCGCTGGCGGGCGCGGACGTCGTGGTGCGCGGGCGGTACGTCACCGACCCCGTCCAGGGCGTCCCGATCGAGCCGCGCGCGATCGTCGCCGAGTGGCAGGGCGACCGCGTCACGGTGTGGTCCTCGACGCAGGTCCCCTACGCCGCGCGGGCGGGCGTCGCGGAGACGCTCGGGATCCCGGAGGCCAATGTTCGCGTCATCGTCCCGCTCCTCGGCGGCGGCTTCGGCGCGAAGTGCGACTTCCACTTCGAGGGCCACGTCGCCGCGCTCGCGCGCACCGCGGGACGGCCCGTCAAGCTCGTCTTCTCGCGCCAGGAGGAGTTCTTCGCGGTGGGGCACCGCCGCGAGGGCATGGTGATCGAGCTCGAGACGGGCTCGAGCACCGACGGCCGGATCGTCGCGCGGAAGGCTCGGCTCGTGCTCGACAGCGGCGCCTACTGCGGCGAGGGCGGCTTCTTCGCGCAGATGGCCGCGATGCACGCGCACGGCCCGTACGAGCTCGAGAACGTCCACATCGAGTCGTCGCTCGTCTACTCGAACAACCAGCCCTCGTCGTCGATCCGCGCGCCGACGGCGCCGCAGGTGTGCTGGGCGCTCGAGCAGCACATGGACGAGCTCGCCGAGGCGCTGGGGCTCGACCCGGTCGAGCTGCGGATGCGGACGCTGGTCGAGGACGGCTCCGTGACCGCCACCGGTCAGGTGCTCGAGGGCATCACGATGAAGGAGACGCTCGCGAAGGCCGTCGAGCTGATCGGGGGCGGCGACGGGCTGCCCGACGACGAGGCGATCGGCGTCGCCTGCGGCTGGTGGCCGTGCTTCGCCGCGAACGCCGGCGCGTACGTGAAGCTCAACCCCGACGGGACGGGCACGATCGTCACAGGCGCGCAGGAGAACGGCACCGGCGCCGTGATGGCGATGCCGCGGCTCGTCGCCGGGGAGCTCGGGATGCAGCCGGAGGACTTCTCGCTCCTCTATCAGGACACCGACGCGGCTCCCTGGGACATGGGCTCGTGCGGCTCGCAGACGACCTTCAACAGCGTGCGCGCGGTGCTCGAGGCGACGGCCGACGTGCGTGACCAGCTGCTGGACGCGGCCTCGGAGAGGCTCGAGGCGGCACGCGACGACCTCGAGCTCGTCGGCGGCTCCGTGCGTGTGAAGGGGTCGCCGGAGAAGGCGGTCAAGGTCTCACGGCTCTCGGCGCGCGGCACCTTCCACGGGAAGGGCGCGGGCGAGGTCCCCGAGGGCCCGCCCGCGCCGGCGGAGGGCTGCGTCGGAAGGCTCGGCCTCGAGTCGTTCCACGCGCCGCAGCTCATCGCACACGCCGCGCACGTGAAGGTCGACCGAGAGACGGGCGTCGTGCGCGTCCTCCGCGTCGCCGCCGTCCACGACTGCGGCCGCATCCTCAACCGCGTCGGCGCGGACGGACAGGTGTACGGCGGCGTCGTGATGGGCATCGGGCAGGCGCTGACCGAAGGCACGCAGCTCGACGACCACGGACGCCAGCGCAACCCTGCTCTCCTCGACTACAAGCTCGTCACTGCCTCGGACGCCCCGTCGATCGAGGTCGCGTGGATCGAGACAGACACGCCGAACGCCGGCCCGCGGGGCTCGAAAGGCGTCGGCGAGCCGCCGTGCGTGCCGACCGCGGGCGCGATCGGCAACGCGATCGCGAAGGTGCTCGGAGCGCGCGTGCGGGCGCTGCCCATGACGCCCGAGCGGGTCTGGGAGGCGCAGCAGTGAGCTTCGCCACCGCAACGACCGTCGAGGACGCCGTCGAGGCCCTCGCCGGCGGCGCGCGGCCGGTCGCAGGCGGCACAGACCTGGTCGTCGGCGCGCGGCAGGGCAAGGCGCCGCTGCCGGAGTCGCTCGTCGCGATCCACCGCGTCGCCGAGTTGAAGGGCGTCACGGAGACCGACGGCGGCATGCGGCTCGGCGCGCTCACGAGCCACGCCGAGATCGCCTCGTACCCTGCGATCGTCGACCGCTTCACGGCACTCGCGGACGCGAGCGCGATCGTCGGCTCGCATGCGACGCGCTCGCACGGGACACTCGGCGGCAACCTGATGAACGCCTCGCCGGCGATGGAGACGGGCGGGCCGCTCCTGTGCTTCGACGCGGCGGTGACGCTCCGGTCGCGCGACACCACGCGAGTCGTCGCCGTCGCCGACCTCTTCGCAGGCCCAGGCTCGACGGCGGCGCGGGACGACGAGCTGCTCGTCTCGGTCGAGATCCCTTCGCCCACGCCCGGGACGGGAAGCGCTTACGTCCGTCTCGAGTACCGGCGGCAGATGGAGATCGCCGTCGTCGGCGCCACAGCGGTGGTCGCGCTCGACGGCTCGACCGTGTGCCGTGCGCGTGTCGCGATCACTGCCCTCGCGCCGACGATTCGGCTCGTCCCGGAAGCGGAGTCCGCGCTCGCCGGCAGCGACGGCGACGCGAATGCCGTCGCCGCCGCGGCCCGGGCGGCCGCCGCCGCCGCGAACCCGATCTCGGACGTGCGCGCCTCCGAGCGGTACCGCACGGCGATGGCCGAGGTGATGGCGCGGCGCGCGATCGGCTTCGCGCTCGCCCGCGCTCGCGGCGAGGCCGTGCCCGTCCCGGCGAGCGGGGTACGAGCGTGAAGGTCGCGGCGACGCTCACGGTCAACGGGATCGCCTACCCGGTCGAGCTCGCTCCGGGAACGAGCCTGCTCGCAGCGGTTCGTGACGAGGTGGGGCTGACGGGCTCGAAGGAAGGATGCGACGATTCGGAGTGCGGCGCCTGCATGATGCTGCTCGACGGAGAGCCGGTGAACAGCTGCTCGTACCTTGCGCTGCAGGCCGAGGGCAGCGAGGTGACGACGGTCGAGGGGCTCGCCGAGGGCCGTGAGCTGAGCCCGCTCCAGACGGCGTTCCTGGAGCACGGCGGCGTGCAGTGCGGCTTCTGCACGCCGGGGATGCTCATTTCGGCCACCGCGCTGCTCGAGCGCGACGCCTCGCCGACCGAGGACGACGTCCGCATCGCCCTCTCGGGCAACCTCTGCCGCTGCACCGGGTACGACGGCATCGTGAAGGCCGTCCTCTCGGTCGCAGCGTCGCCCGCGGCCTGACTCAGGGTTGGCGTACGGGCGCGAGCAGCGCCTCGACGCGCTCGAAAGCCGCCTGATCGGCCAGGCCGCGAAGCGCGACCGTCGTCCTGCGGCGGAGCACGTCCTCGGCCGTCGTCGCCCACTCGCGGCGCTGCGCGAAGACCGCCTGGGCGCCGATGTCCGGCCCGTCCGGATGGATCCGCTCGAGGAGCGTCGGGTCCTCCGCCGCCGTCTCGACGACGGCCGCTGCGCGGCTCCCGTAGAGGTGGCGAAGGTGGTCGGCGACATCCGGGTCGAGCCCGGCGGGGAGCGTCGCGGTCGGTCCTGCGGCGCCCGGAAGCAGGAACGGCCGGCGGTCGAGCCGCCGGAGCGCGAGCGGCCCGCGCACCCGCTCGAGCGCGTCGAGGGCAATCTTCCGGTACGTCGTCAGCTTGCCGCCGGCAACGCTGACCATCCCGGCCGGACCGACCGAGAGCACGGTCTCACGACGAGCGTTCGCGGTCGCCCCCTCGCCGAGCGGAAGCACGCGCAAGCCGGCGAACGACGCACGTACGTCACCCCGCTCGAGCCGCGAGGAGGGAAGCGCCGTCGCGGCCTCGGCGAGGATCTGCGCGACGTCCGCCTCGTCGGGGGCGACGTCCGCAGGGTCGGCCTCGTAGTCCGAGTCGGTGGTGCCGAGCAGCAACAGGCCGTACCACGGGACGGCGAAGGTCACGCGCACGTCGTCCTGCGGGATCGTGAGCGCCGCGCTCCAGCCCTCGCCGCCGGGAACGAGCACGTGAGCGCCCTTGCTGAGGCGCACCGACGATCCGGCGCGCGGATCCTCGAGACGGCGAACCGCGTCGACCCACGGGCCCGCCGCGTTGACGACGACGCGTGCACGCACCGCGACGGCGTCGCCGTCGACGAGCACCTCGGCGCCCGCAACCCGCCCGCTCTCGAGATGCACGGAGACGACCTCGGCCCGGTTGAGCACCGTCGCCCCCGCTTCAGCGGCCGCGATCACGTTCTCGAGGCAGAGCCGTGCGTCGTTCGTCCACGCGTCGGCGTAGAGCGCGCAGGAGCGCAGGCCGTCGAGCCGGAGCGACGGCACGAGCTCGCTCGCCCGCCCCGGCTTCACGAGCCAGTTGAGGCGCGAGAGCGCGAGGGTCGAGTAGAGGAGGATCCCGCTCTGGACGAACCACGGCCGGAACGGCCCGCCCCGGTAGAGCGGGAGGAGGAACGGCAGGCGGTGCACGAGGTGCGGCGCGACCGAGCTTGCGAGCGTCCGGCGTTCGTGATGTGCCTCGCGGACGAGCCGGACGTCGCCGAGACGCAGGTAGCGGAGCCCGCCGTGGATCAGCTTCGACGACGCGCTCGAGGTGCCCGAGCCGAAGTCGCCGGCGTCGACGAGCGCGACGGAGAGCCCCTCGCGCGCGGCGTGCGCTGCGGTCGCTGCGCCGATCACGCCGCCGCCGATCACCAGCACGTCGAACCGGCGCCGCTCGAGCGCCTCGCGCGCGACCGCCCGCTGCTCGTTCACGCCGGCCACACGGGGTTCGTCCATGCACGACGGCCCGTCGGCTCCACGACCTCGAGACGCGCGAACGGCGCGGTGCGGGGAAGGTCGAGGCGCGCCGCCACGATCCAGTCGTCGGTCGTCGTCTCCAGCACGTCCGCGCCGTAGCGGTACCCGAGGCGGCCGGCATTGACGGCCGTGCCGCTCGTCTTCCCGCAGAGCAGCGTCACGGAGCGGGCCGGCGAGCAGCGCACCACGACCTCGCCGACGCCGACCTCGACGTCGTGGATCACGGGCCCCGAGCTGCCGTAGAACCGTCCCGCGCGGAGCGCCTCGAGGACCGACGGCGCGCTGCGCTCGGCGCGGATCCACGTCCACGCGTGGTCGGAGTCGAAGCCCGGGTGGTGGCTGTCGTCCGTCACGAGCGCCGGGCAAAGGGTGCCGTCCTCGAGCAGCTCGTCCCAGTGGACGGAGGAGAGCCCGCGCCCGACCTCGAGCTCGCAGCCGGCGTTGAAGACCTCGATCCCCGTCACCGAGTCGGGCAGCTCGAGCCCGCCGGGCCGCACGCCGGTCCAGTACGGGTGCGCGAGGTAGGCGACGCCGCCGGCGTCGACGATCCACTCGCCCGTCTCGGCGAGGCGCCGCCGGTCGCCCTCGAGCTCCTTCGGATCGCGCTCGATGCCGATGCCGAGGACGTGTCCGTCGCGCTCCTCCGGGAGCACGCAGTTGAGCTCGACCCCGGCGAGCACGAGCAGCTCCGGCGTCGAGGGAGCGGTGCTGCGGTGCCAGTGGTCCGTGATCGCGACGACGTCGTAGCCCGCGCGCCCGTAGTGCCTCGCGAGCGCGCGCGCGGCGAGCTCCCCGTCCGAGCTGGTCGTGTGGGTGTGGAGGGCGGCGCGGAGCCAGTCACCGTGCGAGCGCCAGGGCGAGTCCACGCGGAGACCCTATTGCAGTTGCTGCGGCAGACTCGTACGATCGCCGGACACGGCAACGAGACGAGGAGGGTCCGTGGAGGATTTCCAGGAGCAGGAATACGAGTTCCTGCGGCGGCTCGAGGAGGAGAAGCTGGACCGGCGCAAGCTGCTGAAGCGGGGGCTCGTGGCGGGCGCAGGTCTGACCATCCTCAGCCTGCCGGCGGGGGCGCTCGCGGCGCGCCAGAAGGCTCTCGCCAACCCGC
This sequence comes from Actinomycetota bacterium, assembly GCA_046732615.1. Classification (GTDB taxonomy): domain Bacteria; phylum Actinomycetota; class Thermoleophilia; order Gaiellales; family Gaiellaceae; genus Gaiella. The sequence continues at coordinate 7,448 of JBKPNM010000103.1, forward strand.
CGCTCCGCGGCGGCGCTCTGTCGCTCAAGGAGTGGGTCGCGCAGGCGAAGAAGGAGGGCACTCTCAACACGATCGCACTGCCACCCGACTGGTCGAACTACGGCGAGGTGATGTCGACCTTCACGAAGAAGTACGGCATCAAGATCTCGAACGACAACCCGGACGGCAGCTCGGCGCAGGAGAACCAGGCCGTTCGCTCGCTCAAGGGCGACCCGCGCGCACCCGACGTGCTCGACGTCAGCCCGTCGTTCGCGCAGGCCGGAGCGAACGAGGGCCTGTACGCGAAGTTCTTCACCAAGAACTTCAAGAAGGTTCCGCGCGCGATGAAGGACGGCCGGGGATTCTGGCTCGGCGACTACTGGGGGGCGATCTCGTTCGGCGTCAACACGGCGGTCGTGCAGAACGTCCCGAAGACATGGCAGGACCTGCTCAAGCCCGAGTACAAGAACAAGGTCGCGCTCAACGGCAGCCCGCTCACCTCGGGCTCGGCACAGGCCGGCGTGTTCTCGGCGGCCATCGCCAACGGCGGCTCGCTGTCGAACGTCGGCCCGGGGATCGACTTCTTCGCGAAGCTGAAGTCGGCGGGCAACTTCATCCCCGTGCAGGCGACGCCCCAGACGATCGCATCGGGCCAGACGCCGATCACGATCGACTGGGACTACTTGAACCTCGCCTACGGAAAGGAGTTCCCGTCCGCGAAGATCAAGACCGCGATCCCGACGGACGGCGTCTACGGCGCTTACTACTGTCAGGCGATCAACGCGACCGGTCCGCACCCCTGGGCGGCGCGCCTGTGGCAGGAGTTCATCTACTCGGACCAGGGGCAACTGCTCTATCTCAAGGGGTACGCGCACCCTGCGCTCTTCACCGACATGGTCAAGCGGAAGGTCGTGCCGAAGGCGCTCACCGCCGCGCTGCCGAGCGCGGCCGTCTACGGCAAGGTGAAGTTCGCGAGCCCCTCGCAGAACACGAGGGCGAAGGAGGTCGTCGCGAACGACTGGCCCAAGAAGGTCGGCTCGTAGCCTCCTGAGCACCGTCGCGAACACGGACGTTCCCGCCCGGCCGGTCGAGACCGGCCGGGCGAGGCGTCGCATCCCGCTCGCGTACCTCGGCGTCCTGCCGTTCTTCGCGTACGCGACTGCGTTCCTCTTCTGGCCAGCGGCGAAGGTGATGTTCGGCGCCTTCGAGGACGACGCCGGCGGGTTGACGCTCGCCCACGTCGAGAAGCTCTTCGACGAGCCGTACCGCACCGCCTACAAGAACTCGATCGAGGTCAGCCTCGTCACCGCCGGCCTCGGCGCGATCTTCGGGTTGCTGCTCGCCTATGCCGCGATCCGCGAAGGGACTCCGCGGTTCGTCCGCGGGGCGCTGACGACGTTCTCGGGCGTCGCCGCGAACTTCGCAGGCATCCCGCTCGCAGCCGCCTTCATCGCGACCCTCGGGACGATCGGCGTCGTCACGCAGTTCATGACGAACCAGCTCGGGTTCAACCCGTACGACCACGGCTTCTCGGTGTTCTCCAAGACGGGCATCGAGATCGTCTACCTCTACTTCCAGATCCCGCTGATGATCCTCGTCATCGCACCCGCGATCGACGGCCTGCGACGGGAGTGGCGCGAGGCCGCCTCGAGCCTCGGCGCGAGCTCGTGGCAGTTCTGGCGGCACGTGGGGATCCCGATCATGACGCCGTCGATCCTGAGCGCGTTCGTGCTGCTCTTCGGGAACTCGTTCTCCGCCTACGCGACGGCCTACGGGCTGACGGGCGGCAGCGTCGGCCTCGTGCCGATCACGATCGGCTTCTACCTCTCGGGCAACGTCCTCGACGACCCGCACCTCGGCCAGGCGCTCGCCTTCGGGATGCTCGTCGTGCTCGCGCTGATGATGCTGCTCTACATCCCGCTGCAGCGCCGCGCCTCGAGGTGGTCGCGCTGACGCCGCGCCGGTTCATCGCTCCGGACGCGGTGATCTGGCTCCTGCTCGGGGGCGCCTACTTCCTCATCCCGCTGATCGCGACGCTGATCTTCAGCCTCAGGAGCAACCAGACCGGGGCGTGCTGCACGCTCGAGAACTACGGCGAGATCATCCACGACCCGCAGTTCGGCAAGACGATCCGGACGTCGTTCATCCTCTCCCTGGAGACGATCGTCCTGACGCTCGTGCTGCTCGTGCCGACCGTCTACTGGGTGCACCTGAAGCTGCCGCGCCTGCGGTCGGTCATCGGGTTCATGGCGCTCGTGCCGTTCGTGATCCCGCCGATCATCCTCGTCGTCGGACTGCTCGACGTCTACAAGGGGACGCCGACGTGGTTCTACGCGGAGCCGTACGGGTTCCTCGTCGCCGCCTACGTGATCCTGGCGTTCCCCTACATGTACTTCTCACTCGACAGCGGGTTTCGCTCGATCGACGTGCATACGCTCACAGAGGCGAGCCAGAGCCTCGGCGCCCGCTGGACGACGACCCTCTGGCGGGTGATCCTGCCGAACGTCAAGTCGGCAGCCCTCGCGGGCGCGTTCCTCACCCTCGCGATCGTGATGGGCGAGTTCACGATCGCAAGCCTCGCCGTCTTCGACACGTTCCCGATCTACATCCAGTACATCAACCAGAACAAGGCGTATCCGTCCGCCGCCGTGACGCTGCTCGCATTCGCGATCACGTGGGCGGCGATGCTCGCGCTGCTCGCGGCGGGACGCGGCAGGCGGGCTCCCGCGGCACCGGGAGCGAGGTAGGGATGGCGGGCGTCCGGCTCGAGCGGCTCCATCGTCGCTTCGGCGACGTCGTCGCGCTCGACGGCATCGACCTCGACATCGGAAGCGGCGAGTTCGTCTCCTTCCTCGGCCCGTCCGGCTGCGGCAAGACGACCGCCCTCCGGCTGATCGCAGGCTTCGACCGGCCGACGTCGGGGCGCGTCTTCGTCGGAGACAAGGACATCACCGGCGTGGCGCCCAACAAGCGGGACATCGGGATGGTCTTCCAGGCCTACAGCCTGTTCCCGAACATGACCGCGGTGCGGAACGTCGAGTTCGGACTTCGCGTGCGGCGTCAGGGACGCGGCGACCGCCGGACGAGGGCGCTCGAGCTGCTCGAGCTGGTTGGCCTGGGTCACGCCGCAGACCGCTATCCGCACCAGCTCTCGGGCGGGATGCAGCAACGTGTCGCGCTCGCGCGGGCGCTCGCGATCGAGCCGCGGCTGCTGCTGCTCGACGAGCCTCTCTCCGCGCTCGACGCAAAGGTCCGCGTCCAGCTCCGCGAGGAGATCAGGCGTATCCAGACGCGGCTCGGCATCACGACGATCTATGTCACGCACGACCAGGAGGAGGCGCTCTCGATCTCCGACCGGGTCGCGGTGCTCTCGCACGGACAGATCGAGCAGATCGGGACGCCCGCCGAGATCTACGGCGCGCCCGCGACGCCGTTCGTCGCCGAGTTCGTCGGGACGATGAACCGCATCGAGTCGACGGTCGCCGACCCGGACGGAGGCCGCGTCGACTACGACGGGAGCTCGCTCGCGGTCGACGCCGCGCGCGGGCGGCAACGCGGCGAGCGCGTGCTCGTCCTCGTGCGGCCGGAGACGGTGCAGGTCGAAGCGGCCGGGTCGTCGGAGAACGGCCTCACCGGCGAGGTCGTCTCGCAGACGTTCCTCGGCTCGGTCACGCGGCTTCGCGTGCTCGCAGGCCCGGCCGAGTGGACGGCCGACCTCTCGGCGGAGCGCGCCGCCGCTCTGCCGATCGGCGCGCAGGTGAGCCTGCGCTTCCCGGCCTCGAGCGCGAAGATCCTGACGCTCGAGGGCCGAGCGGCCGAGGGCCTCGAGGCCGCGGCAGCAGAGTCAGCTGAATGAGCCGAGGGTCTCGCGCAAGAGCGCGGGGCGGTCGCTGAAGATGCCGCTGACGCCGAGTGCAACCAGCTGGCGCATCCTGCTCGGGTCGTTGACGGTGTAGACCGTCGTCTCGAGCCCGAGTCGCCGGGCGCGCGCGACGCCACGGGCGGTGACGCGCGGATCGTGGAAGCCGACAGCCCACGCATAACGGGAGGCGGCTCGAACGGACACGCCGTAGCCGACGTGCTGCAGCACCCGCAGCGACGGCTTCCGTCGTCGCGCCTCCTGCAGTGTTCGGCGCCCGAACGACAGGAGGAGGTCATCGTCCCCGAGCAGGGCCGCCGTACGCCCGATGAGGTCGTGGCGGCGGAACAGGTAGGCGCTGCGCAGCTCCGCCATGACGCCGATCCGCCCGCGCGTCAACTCGAGCACGTCTTCGAACAGCGGGATGTCGTGCTCGCGGAGCTCCGCGAGCGGACGCCGCCGGAGCGGCCCGCGCAGCGGCGTCAGCCGGTCGAGGTCGAGATCGTGGAACACGACGAGCGCGCCGTCGGCCGAGACCTGGACGTCGAGCTCGACGTAGTCCGCCCCGAGCTCGATCGCGCGCTCGAAGGCCGGAAGCGTGTTCTCGCGCTCGTCCGCCGACGCGCCGCGGTGCGCGATCACCCACGTCATCCCACGAGCGATCGGACGAGGTCGAGGTCGATCACGTCGACGATCGCGTCGGCCGCGGCAAGGCGCTCGTCCGGCAGCGTCCCCCGCACCGCGACGCAGCGGAGGCCCGCGCCGGTCGCCGAGGCAACGCCCGCCTCGGTGTCCTCGAACGCGACGACGCCCCGTGGCTCGAAGCCGCCGAGCGCGTCGAGTGCGAGCCGGTATCCCTCGGGGTCGGGCTTGCCGCGGTCGACGTCCTCGGCGGTCACGACGGCGCTCACGTGCGCTGCGAGGCCTGCCCGCGCGAGCACCGGCTCGATCTCGCGTCGGTACGCGCCGGAGACGACCACGACCGGCACGCGGGCCGACGCGTACCGCACCGCCTCACGCAGCTCGGTTCTGATCGTCGAGCCGTCGGCGCACGCGACGTAGCGGTCGATCCGCGCCTCGACGAGCGCCTGCAGCTCGTCGCCCTCCACGTCGAGCCAGCTGCCGATGATCGCCTCCTCGGTGTTCCCCGCGAGCGTCCCGTAGTAGTCCGCCTCCGTCAGCGGGCGGCCCTGCTCGGCGAAGAGCTCGGCGTAGATCGCGAACAGGACGGGCTCGTCGTCGGAGAGCGTCCCGTTGAAGTCGAACACGAGCGCGCGCGCGAGCCCCATCGGTGTCCGACTTTAAGTCGGACACCAGTCGGCACACGAGCGCGTGGCGTGGCCCCGCGTCCAGCCGATCGGTCTAGGGTCGCTCGATGCCGCTGGACGCCTTCGTCCTCGCCCTGGGCTCGGCATTCCTGCACGCGCTCTGGAACCTGATCCTCGGCCGCGAGCGCGACCCGGAGGCGGCTACGGCGATTGCGCTCCTCGCGGCGGTCGTCCTCTTCGCACCGGTCGCTGCGTGGCGCTTCGACGCCGACTCCGGCGTGTGGCCGTACGTCGCCGTGACGTCGGTGCTCCAGCTCGCGTACTTCGCGGCGCTCGCGACCGCATACCGGCACGCCGATGTCTCCGTCGTCTACCCGATCGCGCGCGGGCTCGCACCGGTGCTCGTGCTGCTCGTGGGGGTCACCCTGCTCGGCATGGGCGCCGGCGCGGGTCAGGCGGTCGGCGTATGCCTCGTCGGGCTCGGCGTCGTCCTCGTCCGCGGTCTCGGCCGAGTCGATGCCGACGGGCGGGGCGTCGGAGCCGCATGGGGCGTCGCGGTCGCGTCGTGCATCGCGGCGTACACGCTGGTCGACAAGCACGGGATCGAGCACGCCTCCCCCATCGTCTACCTCGAGCTCGGGATGGTGCCAGCCGCGATCGGCTACGTCGGCTTCCTCCTCGTCACCGAGCACGGCGGCAGACGCGTTCGCGCTGCGGCGCGCCCCCTGCCGGCGCTCGCCGGCGTGCTGTCGTTCGCCGCGTACGCGCTCGTCCTCGCTGCGCTGTCGCGCGCGTCCGCCGCGTCGGTCGCCTCGGTCCGCGAGACGAGCGTCCTGATCGCCGCGTTTCTCGCCGCGCCGCTCGCGGGCGAGCGTGTCGGCCGGGGCCGCCTCGCCGGCGCGGCGCTCGTCGTCGCCGGCGTGGCGCTGATCGCGCTCGGGTAGCGCTACTCCGCTTCCTCGGAGAGCTCCGCGGCGTACGCCGCGAGCGACCGCTGGTAGCGCAGCAGGTGCGGCGCGAGCGCCGTGAGGGCGTGCGAGAGCGCCTCTCGCTCGCGACCGACGTCCGCCAGCGCGAGCGCGAGGAACGCGCGCACCGCGTCGTCGAGCTCGTCGGGCGCCTGCCCGAGCTCGGCGCTGAGCAGCTCGACGCTCTGCCGGGCCTCACCGACGTTCCGCAGCGAGCTGGCGAGCTGGATCACCGCCCGCCGGCGTCGCCCCGAGGTCAACCCGCGCTCCAGCGCCTCGCGGTAAAGCGGCACGGCGAGGTCGGAGCGACCCGTGGAGTCGAACGCGGCGGCGCGCTCGAAGCTCGCGACCGCGCTGTCCGCGGGGAGCTCGGCCGCGAGGCGGTCGATCAACGCCCGGTTTTCGTCGTCGCTCCGCTCGTCGAACGTCGCCCAAGCGGCGGCGATCCGTCGTTCCCACTCCTCGCTCATCGGCGCCTACCGGTCGAAAGCGGTGCGATAGATCTGCTCGTAGGCCGCGACGTCGACCTCTCGCGCGTTCCCCTGCGTCTGGGGGTCTTCGAACGCGATGCGGGCGAGCATCGGGATCTCGTCCTCCGAGAAGCCGAGCTCTTCCAGAGACGGGATGCCGACGTCGTCGGTGAGCCGGTAGACCTCCTCGACGCCGGCCCGTGCGGCATCGAGATCGTCCATCCCGCTCGTGTCGATCCCGAGGCCCTGTGCGATGCGCGCGTACCGCTCCGGAGCTGCGGGGACGTTGTACTCGCAGACGGGCCCGAGTACACGCGCGGTCAGGGCGCCGTGGGGGCAGTCGTGCACGCCGCCGGCCGACTGGCTCATCGCATGCGCCGCGCCGGCGCTCTCCGTCCCGTACGCCATTCCCCCGAGAGTGGCGGCGTGGGCCATCTGGGTCCGCGCCTCGAGGTTGCCGCCCTCCGCGACGGCAAGGCGCAGCCAGCGCCCGACGAGCTCGATGGCGTGCAGCGCGAACGCGTCGTTGAACGGCTGGTGGTAGTCGCACGTGAAGCACTCGATCGCGTGGGACAGGGCATCCATGCCCGTGGCCGCCGTGACGGCGGGCGGCAGCCCGACCATGAGCTCCGGGTCGATCAGCGCAACATGCGCGCCGATCAGCGGCGTGCCGCCGACGTTGAACTTGAGCTGCCGGCCGTGGTCGGTGATCACCGCCCAGAGCGTGACCTCGCTCCCGGTACCTGCGGTCGTCGGGATCGCGACGAGCGGCGGGATCCGCTGCTCGATCGGGTTCCTCCCCCACTCGTACTCCGCGATCGAGCCGCCGTGCCGGGCGACGACACCGATCGACTTCGCCGTGTCCAGCGACGAGCCGCCGCCGAGACCGACGAGCCCGTCGCAACCGTTCTCGCGGTACGCCTCGGCTGCGCGGTCGACGAGCTCGATGTCCGGGTTCGGGCGCACCTCGTCGAACAGGACGACGCCGTTCAGCTGCGGCCGCACGCGGTCGACGAGCCCTGCGGCAGCGACCCCGGGGTCGGTGACGAGCATCGGCCGCGTGATGCCGAGCGCCCGGCACTCGTCCGCGAGGCTCGCGACGGCGCCCGGGCCGTGCACGAGCCTGGTCGGGACGCTGACGGCGCGGACGGTGTCGACCTCGACGGGCATCTGCTCTCCTCGCTCGCGTGCTCAGGAACCGGCCGGGGAAGCGGAGGCTAGCCGTTCGCGGCGCCAGCGTTCCGTGTCCTCGACGTCGTTGAAGGTGAACACGTGGAAGCCGGCGACGCGCTCCCCGTCGAGCGCCGGGCCGAGGCCGTCGACGAGCGGGTCCGGGCTGAAGCCGCCCCGCAGGAAGCGACTCGCGAAGCTCCCGTTCTTGCGCAGGTAGCGCAGCGAGTCACCGATCCCGATCCGCGTGGAGACGCGCAGCAGCTTCGCCCGGCTGACGGCCCCGGGGACGCCGACGTAGATCGGCAGTGTCGTGCCGCGCGCCCAGACGTCGTCGATCCAACGTGCCGTAACGGCGGGGTCGAAGCAGACCTGGCTCGTGACGTACGTCGCATGCCGCGCCTTTTCCAGCATCGCGGCGATCGCCGTCTCGTCGTCGATCAACGGGTGGGGCTCGGGGTAGCCCGCGATCCCGATCTCGGGGAACGGCCGCCCGAGCTCGTCGAACGCCTCGAGCAGGTCGAGCGCGCCCTGGAAACGGCCCTTCGGCTCCTCCGGATCGCCGGCGACGACGAAGACGTCGCCGATCCCGGCCCTGCGCAGTCGCTCCGCGATCTCCGCGGCCTCCGACGTGTCCGCGACGAGGCGCGCCGACAGGTGCGGCACGACGGAGTAGCCGTGGCCGACGAGCGCTTCCGCCAGCGCGAGCGTCGGCTCGAGGCCCCTCGTCGGAGAGGCCGTGACCGTGAGCGTCACGTCGGGCGGCACGACGGCGAGCACCCGCTCCTCGATCCCGTCGAGGGGCAGGATCTCGAACCGCGAGCGCTGGACGAGCTCCGCGATGCGGGCCGCGTGACCGGATCGTGTCGCCACGCTCATTCGCTCGCGTCCGGGAACGAGGCTTTGCGGCGGTCGATCCACTCGCGCAGCTCCTCGTCCACTCCGTCGTCGATCGGCGGCGGCTCGTACTCGGCGAGCGTGCGCTTCCAGAGCTCGTTCGCCCGTGCGGCGGCATCCCTCGCCCCCTCGCTCTCCCACTGCTCGAAGCTCGAGTTGTCGGCGACGGGCGAGCGGTAGAACGCCTGCTCGAAGTTCGCCAGCGTGTGCGGGTGCCCGAGGAAGTGCTTCCCCGGCTCGTTCGTGAGGAAGGCGTCCATCGCCTGGCCGTTCTCGGAGAGGTCGACGCCGCGTGCGAACGAGTGCCACATGCCGAGCTGGTCGGCGTCGAGCACGAACTTCTCGTACCCCATCGAGAGGCCGCCCTCGAGCCAACCCGCGGCGTGGAGAACGAAGTTGACTCCGGCGAGCATTGTCGGCTGCATCGTATTCGCGGACTCGTAGGCGGCCTGCGCGTCGGCGATCTTCGAGGCCGTCAGCGCCCCGCCCGACCGGAAGGGCACGCCGAGGCGACGGGCGAGCGCGGCCATCACGTAGAGGACGAGCGCCGGCTCGGGCGTCCCGAACGTCGGCGCACCCGACTGCATCGACATCGACGACGCGAACGAGCCGAGCACGACCGGCGCACCCGCCCGGACGAGCTGGACGTACGCCATCCCCGCGAGCGACTCTGCGAGCGTCTGGGCACAGGTCGCGGCGACGGTCGAGGGGCTCATCGCGCCCGCGAGGATGAACGGCGTCATCATCACGGCCTGATTCGCCTCGGCGTACGTCCGCGCCGCGCCGAGCATCGAGGCGTCCCAGACGAGCGGTGAGTTCGCGTTGATGAGGCTGAAGACCACCGTGTGCTCGTCGACGAACTCGCGGCCGAAGACGATGCGCGCCATCTCGACGGTGTCCTGCGCGCGCTCCGGGCGTGTGACCGACCCCATGAACGGCTTGTCGGAGTAGCGCAGGTGCGCGTAGACCATGTCGAAGTGGCGCTTGTTGACGGGCACGTCGACCGGCTCGCACACCGTCCCGCCCGAGTGGTGGAGCCACGGCGACGCGTACGCGAGCTTCACGAAGTTGCGGAAGTCCTCGATCGTGCCGTAGCGCCGCCCGCCGTCGAGATCGCGGACGAACGGCGAGCCGTAGGCCGGCGCGAAGATCGTTCCCTGGCCCCCGAAGACGACGTCGTTCTCGCGCTTGCGCGCCACCTGGGTGAACTGCGCCGGCGCAGTCGCCTGCACGAGCGATCGGCAGAGGCCGGCCGGGAAGCGCACGCGCTCGCCGTCGACGTCTGCGCCGGCTCCCGCGAAGAGCTCGAGCGCGTCCGGCGAGTCGTGGAACTCGATCCCCACCTCCTGCAGGATCCGCTCGGCATTCGCCTCGAGCGTGGCGAGGCCATCCTCCGAGAGCACCTCGACGGGCGCGAGCGTTCGCGTCAGGAACGGCACCCGTTCGACGTGGGCATGCATCCGCGCCGCCTGGCGTGCGGCGCGGCCACCGCTGCGACGGGCCCTCGTCTCGCTCATGACGATCTCCTCTCCGGGACTCGGCGACGGCGTCGACCCGCCCGCTCTTGTGCGGAAACCGACCGGCGCGGCGGAAGCGCGACGACGGCGCGGAGTCGGTCGTACGAATCGGTCTCGTGGGGAATCGCCATCGCGTTGACGAAATGCTCCTGGAAGCGCGCCTCGACCGCGGTCTCGACTTTCTCGACCATGCGGACGACGCCCTCGATCTCGGCGCGTGCGGCCCGGTCGAGGAGGGCCACGCACGCGCCGGTGCCGGCGGCGTTGCCGGCCGACGTGACGCCGGCCGGATCGCAGTCGGGGACGAGCCCGAGCAC
>JBKPNM010000104.1:0-13054 GCA_046732615.1 Actinomycetota bacterium
GTCGTCGCCTGCCGGACGGCCGCGCACCACTTCACCGACCCGGCGGCCACCGTCCGCGAGATGGCCCGCGTAAGCCGCGACCGCGTGCTCGTCGTCGACACGGTCTTCATGGGCGACGAGGTCGAGGAAGCCGAGCGGCGACGGGACCCGTCGCACGTGCGGAACTACACCGAGGCGGAGTGGCGCGGGTTCGTCGAGGACGCCGGCCTGGGGATCGACGAGGTTCGCTTCTCGGCCCACACCTTCGACTTCGCCGCCTGGCTCGCGCGTACGGGGTGCGAGGCGGAGGAGGCGCAGCTCGTCGAGGCGCTGCTCGGCGACCGGGTCGCGGACGGGCGGCTGACGCTCGACAAGATCGCGATCCGCGCGGTGAAGGGCTACTAGGGATGGCGATCTTCGTCGACAACGACACACGACTCGTCGTCCAGGGCCTCACGGGCTCGGAGGGCCGCTTCCACGGCCTCCGCAACCGGGACTACGGCACGCAGCTCGTCGCGGGCGTCACGCCCGGGAAGGGCGGCCAGGACGTCGACGGCGTACCCGTGCTGAACACGGTGGCCGAGGCCGTCACGGAGCACGGCGCGAACACGTCGATGATCTTCGTCCCCGCCCCGTTCGCCGCCGACGCAATCTACGAGGCGGTCGACGCGGGCGTCCACACCGTGATCACGATCACCGAGGGCGTCCCCGCGCACGAGATGCTGCGGATCCACGCGTACATCCGCTCGAAGGGCGTCCGCATGCTCGGCCCCAATTGCCCGGGCGCGCTCTCGCCGGGCAAGGCGAACGTCGGCATCATCCCGGCCGAGATCTTCGCGACGGGCGACATCGGGCTCGTCTCGCGCTCCGGGACGCTGACGTACCAGATCGGTCACGAGCTCACGCAGATGGGCCTCGGCAACTCGACGATCGTCGGCATCGGGGGCGACCCGATCGTCGGCTCGTCGTTCATCGACGTGCTGACGCTCTTCGAGGCCGACGCCGAGACGAAGTACATCGTGATGGTTGGCGAGATCGGCGGCGACGAGGAGGAGAAGGCGGCCGACTTCATCGAGTCGGAGATGACCAAGCAGGTCGTCGCCTACATCGCCGGGTTCACGGCTCCACCCGGCAAGACGATGGGGCACGCAGGAGCGATCATCTCGGGCTCCTCGGGCACGGCCGAGGCGAAGAAGAAGGCACTCGAGGCGCGTGGCGTCCGCGTCGGGACGACGCCGACCGAGACGGCCGAGCTCGCCGCCGAGCTCGCGCGCTGACGACCGGCGAGCCCGACGACGTGAGCCGTCCCGCAACCAGGGAGACGCTCGGAGCGGACCTGCGCGCCGTCACCTGGTGGGTGGTCGTCGGCGCCGGCGCCGGGGCGATCGCCGGTGCGGTCGTCGGTGGCTTCGGCGGTCGTCTCGCGATGCTCCTCCTACGGCTGACGTCGCCCGACGACGTGCTCGGGATGACGTCCGACGACGGCTTCGAGATCGGCGTGGTCACGTTCGACACGCTCCAGCTCGTCCTCGCGATGGCGATGCTCGGCGGGATCAACGGCGTGCTCTACGCCGCGTTCCGCGGGGCGATCCCGCCGCGCGCCCGACTGCCGCTCTGGTCGCTCTTCGCGGCGGCGCTCGGCGGCGCGAACATCGTCCACGAGGACGGCGTCGACTTCACGTTCCTCGAGCCCGCCGCGCTCGCCGTCGCGCTGTTCGTCCTCCTCCCGGGAGCGGCGGCCGCCGCAGTCGTCGTCCTCGTCGAGCGATGGAGCGTGGTCGAGCCGTGGTCGGACCGACGACTCGGCGCCGCGCTCCTGATGCTCGCGCTCGCGGGGACGATCGCGGTTGCGTTCGGCGCCCTCGTGGCGGCGGGTGCGCTGGTGATCCGCAGGGCGCAACTCGACCGCCTCACCGCGCGCGTCGCGGCCGCCGCCGTGCCGGCCGCGCTCGTCGTCGTGACCGCCGTGAGCGCCTGGCAGCTCGTGGCGGAATCGGCCCGCATCGTCGACTGACGCAGGGAGCGGTGGCCGGCGGGCGAACACGTCACTCGTGCGCCCGCGCCTCGAGGAACGTGTTCAGCGTGCTGTCGAGCGGCTGACGATCTTCCGCGCGGTGCGAATGGTCGCCCTGGTCGCGCTGACCCTCGCCTTCGTCGCCGCGGTGCTCGAGCGGATCGTCGATCCGGCGATGGGCGACTTCGCCGACGCGCTCTGGTGGGCGATCGTCACCGTCACCACGGTGGGCTACGGTGATGTCATTCCGACGAGCTCGGCCGGCCGCATCATCGCCGGGTTTCTCATGGTTGCCGGCGTGAGCGCGATCCCGATCACGACCTCGCTCGTGGTCTCGGTCTTCGTCTCGCGGGCCCAGGCCCAGCAGCGCGCGCGCGACGCGGAGATGCAGGCGCAGCTCATGGCCCGCCTCGAGCGCATCGAGCAGGCGCTCGCGCGTCAGACGGGCACCTCCTAGGATCGCGCCTGTGGAGCTCCGCTCGCTCGCCGACGCCGAGCCGTTCACGACCAAGGACGGGTCGACGATCCGCGAGCTCCATCACACGCGCGCCCAGTCGCTCGCCGAGGCGCGGCTCGAGCCGGGGCAGGCGACGCAGCGCCACTACCACGCGCGTGCCGAGGAGATCTACCTCGTGACCGAGGGCCGTGGTGTGCTCGAGGTCGACGGCGTCGTTCGCGACGTGCGCGAGGGCGACGCAATCCTCATCCCGCCCGGCGCACGGCACGAGCTCATCGCCGGCGCCGACGGCGTACGGATCCTGTGCATGTGCGCGCCGCCGTACGCGCACGACGACACCTTCTTCGCCTGAATCCGACGCCGACCGGGGGACGGGGGCGGCTCAGATCTTTCGGCGCGGCCTGCTCGCGCCCCACTTGCCGCGGCGTCGCGACGAGTAGACGAGCCGCGGCGCGGCCGTCTGCATCCCCGTCGACACGAACGTCTCGTGGTGCCCGTTGAGGCGTGCAACGCGGCTCATGTCGGCCTGCTGCTCCGGCAGGACGAGCGTCACGCCCGTGCCCGACCGACCCGCGCGGCCGGTGCGGCCGACGCGGTGGGTGTAGGACTTGCCGTCCTCCGGCGGATCGAAGTTGATGACGTGCGTCACGTCGTCGAGGTCGAGGCCGCGGGCCGCGACGTCCGTCGCGATGAGCGTCGACACCTTTCCCGACTCGAACCGCGCGAGCGCCCGCTGGCGCTGACCCTGGGTGAGGTCGCCGTGCATCGCCACGGCGTCGACGCCGTGCTGCACGAGCTTTCGGGCGAGCCGGTCGGCGCCGCGCTTCGTGCGGACGAAGACGAGCGCGAGCCCGCGCTCGGCCTCGAGCAGCTCGACGAGCGCCGAGACCTTCGTGTCGGCCGTGACCGGGAGGAAGCGATGCTCGATGTCGCCCGGCGCGTGCTCGCTCGGCAGCTCCGCCTCGATCCGGACCGGCGACTGCGTGTACGCGTGCGCCAGCTCCCCGACCTCGCCGTCGAGCGTCGCCGAGAAGAACATTGTCTGGCGCTCGCGCGGCAACCGCTTCACGATGCGGTCGACCTGCGGCTTGAAGCCCATGTCGAGCATCCGGTCGGCCTCGTCGAGGACGAGGATCTCGACCGCGTCGAGCGCGATCAGGCGCCTGTCGAGCAGGTCCTGGAGGCGGCCGGGCGTCGCGACGACGATGTCGGCGACGCGCGCGGTGTTCGCCTGCTGGCGGAGGGCGACACCGCCGTAGACCGTCGCCACCTTGAGGTCGCGTGCGGTCGCGAGCGTCTGAATCTCCTCGGTCACCTGAACCGCCAGCTCGCGGGTCGGGACGAGCACGAGCGCGGCGGGGCGGGCGTCGTCGTGCGGCGCCCGCTCGACGAGGGGAATCGCGAAGGCGAGGGTCTTGCCCGAGCCGGTCGGCGACTTCGCGAGCAGGTCCGTACCCGCGAGCGCGGGCGGGATCGCACGCGTCTGGATCTGGAAGGGACTGCTGATTCGGCGCGCCTCGAGCACGGCGGTCAGTTCTGCGCTCACGCCGAGCGCAGCGAATGTGTCCTGCGACATGTGACTCCTGTGTTGTTGTGAATCTGGCTCGAGACCTACGACACTCGAGCCCACAAGGAGTCGAACGAGGCGGATCTCACGGGTCGACGTCGTGCCGACCGTTCCCGAAGGGTAGCAGCGACATCGGCCGCCGCCCCCGCCGGTAGTCTCGCCGCGTGGCCCCGATCTCCTTCGCCCGCGGCGCTCCGTCCCCCGCCTGCCTCGATCCGGAGCTGCTGTCCGACTGCGCGCGGGTCGCGCTCGAGCGGGACGGAAAGACGATCCTCGCCTACGGCACCGGAGGCGGCTACGGACCGCTGCGCGATGTCCTCGCCCGCCGGCACGACGTCGACCCTGCGCGCGTCTTCCTGACCACGGGCGGCCTCCAGGGCTTCGTCTTCTACTCCGCCGTGCAGCTCGCCCGCCGACCGGGGCGGGTGCTCGTCGAGGGGCCGACGTACGACCGGCCGCTGAAGCTGCTCCGCTGGCAGGGTGTCGACGTCGTCGCGCTCGAGACGGACGAGGAGGGGCTCGTGCCCGAGGCGCTCGAGGCGGAGGTCGAGCGGGGCGGCGACATCTCGTTCCTCTACACGATCCCGACGTTCCAGAACCCGAGTGGCCGGACGCTGGGGGAGCGCCGCCGCCTGCGCCTCGCCGAGCTCGCGCGCGCCTACGACCTCGACGTGCTCGAGGACGACCCGTACGGCCTCGTGCGCTACGAGGGAACGGCTCCGCCGCGTCTCCACGCGCTCGAGGGGGGCGAGCACGTCACGTTCACGTCGTCGTTCTCGAAGACCGTTGCGCCCGGCCTGCGGGTCGGCTGGTTCGTCGTCCCGGAGGCCCTGATCGCGGCGTTCGACGAGCGTGCCGTGTCGACGTACATCTCGCCGCCGCTGCTCACGCAGGCGATCGTCCACGAGCTCTTCGAGCGGAGCGCATTCCGCCCGAACCTCGACCGGATCCGCGGCATCCTCCGCGAGCAGCGCGACGCGATGCTCAGCGCGCTCGGCGAAGGGCTCGCAGGGCGGGCGACCTGGAATCGGCCCGACGGCGGCTACTTCCTCTGGGTCGACTTCGGAGGGGGCGTCGACGCCGGCGACCTCCTCACGCGTGCGACCGAGGCCGGTGTCACGTTCGTTCGCGGAACCGACTTCTTCCCGTCGGCGTCGGGAGGCACGAGCTCGGCGCGCCTCGCGTTCTCCTACGAGCCGCCGGGGCGAATCGCGGAGGGTGTCCGGATCCTCGCCGGCCTGCTCTGAGACGATCTCAACGCCGGCGCCGGCTGCGCCACCACCGAGGGCCGATGATCGCGAGCGCCGCACCCAGCGCCATGCTCAGCAGGATCAGCCAGGGGAGTCGCGTGTTCACTGTGAAGAAGACGAAGTCGACCGACTGCTTGTCGTCGTTGAGCAGGATGAACGCGAGCGCATAGAGCGCAATGAGGACCCAGAGCACGAGCTTCCACGGGATCTCACGGGACTCGGTCCGGGAACGGTCGTCCCCCGGCGGGAGTGGCGCGCTGCTCACGCGGCGATCTTAGAGCTCTTTATGCGCCGGCTGCGTGCGCGACCTGCGGAAGCGGCGCACGGAGGATGAGCCGGGGCTGAGGCGGAGGCGCCAGGTGCGCCGTCGCCGCACGGAAGGTCGGGCACGGCGTGTTCCCCGGGAGGGCGCAGAGCCCCTCACGGCGGAAGTAGCAGTCCTCGCAGGTCGCGGCAGCTCGCTTGCTCATGTCCCCTCTATCCCCTTGTCCTGACCCCTCGTGGACAGCGGGGATTGTGGCGCCGACGGGCGACCTCCGCAAGCCCCTCGCGCTCCGAAAACACCGCATTTTGCGGGTGTCGCCCGTCCTGGCGAAATGCCTGCAAATCGATCATTTCTGAGGGAGCGTTTCCAGTGCGCGCAACGCCTGTTCAAAACTCTCCACAGGGATGATCCGCAAGCCTCCTGCATACCGGCGCGCCGTCGCTGCGTTTTCCCCAGCCGGGACGAGGAACACGTCCGCTCCGGACGAGCGGACGCCATACGTCTTCTGCTTGATGCCGCCGACCGACCCGACGCTGCCGTCGAGCTCGATCTCGCCCGTCGCGGCCACGCGGTTGCCGCCGTCGACGTCGTTGCCGAGCTCCTGGTAGATCTGGAGCGCAAAGGGGAGGCCCGCCGACGGCCCGCCGACGTTCCCGAGGTCGATGTCGACCTTCACCGGGAGCCGGATCGTCGCCTCCTGCGCCACGCGGATCCCGATGATCGCCTTGCTCGCGTCGTCCGGCGATGCGACCGTCGTCACGCTTCGATCGAGCGTCTTCCCGTCGCGTCGGAGGCGGAGCGGGAGACCGGCCCCCGGTCGCACGGACGCGGTCGCGCGGCGAAGCTCGCCGACCGTCCGCGTCTGTTTCCCGGCCGCGCTCACGATCACATCGCCACCGTCGAGCACCTTCGCGGCGGGAACGTCGACGGCGACCGCCTCGACGAGCACGCCGCGGGGCGTCGTCGTGACGTCGAGGCCGCCTGCGCGGAGCGCCACGGCGGCGGCGACCTGCTCCGAGCGGTCCATCTCGACGCGCGCCTCCGCGATGCGCTCGCGGAAGCTCTCGCCGGGAGCGGTGACGGCGTGCGCCGGCACGAGCGAGGCTCCGTCGGGGCGCAGAAACGGCAGCAGGCGCTCGAGCCAGCGGACCTTGCGGACGGTGACGTCGACGTAGTAGATGCCGCCCGGTCCCCCGGGATCCTGTCTCCCCTGGACGGAGACGTTCGTCGCGACCGGGTGCGCGCCGTTCGGGACGTACAGGTAGTCGTCCGCAGGGAGCGTGGCCGCGAGGAGGACGACGACCGCGAGGAGCGCCGCGCCCGAGAGCGCGAGCCACCGAGGTGCCGAGCCCCTCACAGCAGGCCGCGCGTGAGGCCGCCGTCGACCGGGACGACCGCTCCTGTCACGTACCCCGCCCGATCGGAGGCGAGAAACGTCACCACCGCGGCGATCTCGCCCGGCGTCCCGAGGCGCCGCACCGGAACCTGCTCGAGGTCGGCAGACGGCGGCCCGTGGTCGCCGTAGACCGCCCGCAGGCGGTCGGTGTCGATGCGTCCCGGCGCGATCGTGTTCACGGTGATGCCGTCGGGGCCGAGCTCGCGCGCGAGCGTCTTGAGCCAGCCGACGACGCCCGGCCGCACCGCGTTCGACAGCGCGAGGTTCGCCAGCGGCTCGCGCACGGACGAGGACTCGATCGCGACGATGCGGCCGCGACCGCTCGCGCGAAGGTGCGGGAGGCAGCGGCCGACGAGCGTGACGTGCGACGTCAGGAGCAGCGCGACGGCGTCCTCGACCGACTCGGCGGTGACGTCCGTCGCGGTGCCGGCGGGCGGGCCGCCGCCGTTCAGGACTAGGACGTCGATGCCGCTGAACGCGCCGACCGTCGCCTGCACGAGCCGCTCGAGGTGCTGCGGAATGGTGACGTCACCCTGGACGGCGAGCGCGCCGATCCGCTCGGCCTCGCGCTCGAGCAGCTCGCGCCGCCGAGCGAACATCGCGACATTCGCGCCTTCCGCGGCGAGGGCCTTCGCGACCGCGAGGCCCATGCCGGACGAGGCGCCGCACACGATTGCCGTGCGTCCGGCAAGCCCGAGCTCCATCGCGGCGAAGGGTACCCCGATGGGTGTTCAGCGCCCGTGAAGCGGCGCCGCGAGCGGTTACGAGGTCGTCGTGAGGACGCCGACGACCTCGCGCACGGCGGCCGCCGACTCGCGCACCATCTTCTTCTCGTCGGCGCTCAGCTTGAGCTTCACGATCTCCTCGACGCCGCTCGCTCCGAGCCGCACGGGGACGCCCATGTAGAGACCGTCGACCGAGTACTCGCCCTCGAGCAGCGCGGTGCAGGGCAGGACGCGCTTCTGGTCGAGGCAGATCGCGTCGACCATCTGCGCGGCCGCGGCGCCCGGCGCGTACCAGGCCGAGGTGCCGAGCAGCGAGACGAGCTCGCCGCCGCCCTTGCGGGTCCGCTCGACCATCTTCGCGATCTTCCCCTTGGTGGTCAGCTGCTCGAGCGGCACGCCGCCGACGGTCGTCGCCGAGACGACGGGAACCATCTGGTCGCCGTGGCCACCGAGGACCATCGCCTGCACGTCCTTCACCGACGAGCCGGTGTCCCAGGCGATGAAGGCGGAGAATCGCGCCGTGTCGAGGATGCCGGCCATGCCGACGACCCGCTCCTTCGGGAATCCCGAGACGGCGTGCGCGACGTGGCACATCGCGTCGAGCGGGTTCGAGACGACGACGATCACCGCCTTCGGGGAGCGCCGTGCGACCTCCTTCGTCACCGAGCCGACGATCGCCTCGTTCGTCGTCACGAGGTCGTCGCGGCTCATCCCGGGCGAGCGCGGCTTGCCTGCGGTGATGACGACGACGTCCGAGCCCTTCGTCTCGTCGTAGCGCTCGCTGCCGACGATCGAAGGCTCGTAGCCCGTGACTGAGGCCATCTGGTTCATGTCGAGCGCCTTGCCCGCGGCGAAGTTCGGGATGATGTCGACGAGGACGACGTCCGCGTAGTCGCGCCGCGCCACCTCGAGCGCGCACGTCGCACCGACGTTCCCCGCCCCGACGACGGTGACCTTCTTCCTCCCGTTCACGGTGTTCTCCTTGGTCGAGCCGGCCCGCGTCAGGCGAGCCGGGCGATGATGGCGTCCGCGTACTCGGACGTGCCGACGGCGGAGGGATCGTCGCGCGTCGGCTTGAGGTCGTACGTCACGCTCTTCCCCTCGGCGATCACGCCGGCGACGGCGGCCTCCAGCCGCGCGGCTGCGTCGCGCTCGCCGATGTGGTCGAGCATCAGCTTCCCCGAGAGGATCATCGCGGTCGGGTTGACCTTGTTCTGGCCGGTGTACTTCGGCGCCGAGCCGTGCGTCGCCTCGAAGACGGCGGCCTCCGTGCCGATGTTCGCGCCCGGCGCCACGCCGAGCCCGCCGACGAGGCCAGCGGTGAGGTCGCTGATGATGTCGCCGTAGAGGTTCGGCAGGACGAGCACGTCGAACTCCTCGGGGCGCTGGACGAGGCCCATGCAGAGCGCGTCGACGAGCGTCTCCCACGCCTCGATCTCGGGGTAGTCCTTCGCGACCTCGCGGAAGACGGCAAGGAAGAGCCCGTCCGTGTGCTTCATGATGTTCGCCTTCGTGATGCATGAGACGCGCCGCCGGCCGTTCTCCTTCGCGTAGTCGAACGCGAAGCGGATGATCCGCTCGGAGCCCTCGGGGCTGAGCGGCTTGATCGAGATGCCCGAGGTCGAGCTGATCTGCTTCGGCTGGCGGGCGTTCAGGAAGTCGATCACGGCCTTCGCGTCGTCGGTGCCCGACTCGAACTCGATGCCCGCGTAGAGATCCTCGGTGTTCTCGCGGACGATCACGACGTCGACGCCCTCGTAGCGCGAGCGCACGCCGGGATAGCTCTTGCAGGGCCGCACGCAGGCGTAGAGGCCGAGCTCGTGGCGCAGGGCGACGTTGACCGAGCGGAAGCCGGTGCCGATGGGCGTCGTGATCGGGCCCTTGAGCGCGACGCCGTTTCGTTTGATCGACGCGAGCGTGTCGGGCGGGAGCGGTGTCCCCGCCGCCTCCATCACGTCGACGCCCGCCTCGCGGACGTCCCACGTGAACGAGACTCCGGTCGCCTCGAGGACCCGGCGGGTCGCCTCCGTCAGCTCCGGGCCGGTTCCGTCGCCGGGGACCAGTGTCACGTCGTACGCCATCGACGCGTGAGGATAGTGACACTGCGCGAGACGACCGTTCGGGTACCGTCCGGTTTCGAGTCAGGGTGCGGAGAGGAGCGCGATGACCGAGTTCAAGCCTGGCCTCGAGGGCGTCGTCGCCTTCGAGACCGAGATCGCCGAGCCCGACCGCGACGGCGGCGCGCTGCGCTACCGCGGCGTCGACATCGAGGAGCTCGTCGGCTCCGTCCCCTTCGAGCAGGTCTGGGGCCTGCTGGTCGACGAGTCGCCCACGCCGGGCCTGCCGCCGTCGGAGGAGTACGCGGCGCGCGACCTCACGGGGCGAACGCCGTCGGATCTCCAGACGGTCACCGCGCGGCTCGGTGGCGAATGGGGCCTCGGGCAGCTGATCGACATCTCGGACGACGAGGCGCGAGAGGATCTCCGGCGCCTCTCCGCGACGATGATCTCCGTCTGCGCGCAGTCCGCCCGGCTCGCCGACGGTCATGCCGACCGGGTCGATCCCGCCCTCGTGGCCGAGGGCGAGACGACGGCCGAGCGGTTTCTGCTCGAGTGGCGCGGCGAGGCGGACCCGAAGGACGTCAAGGCGATCGACACCTACTGGATCTGCACGGCGGAGCACGGCCTCAACGCCTCGACGTTCACGGCGCGGATCGTCGCCTCGACCGGTGCGGACTGCGGCGCGGCGCTGTCGTCTGCCGTCGGGGCGCTCTCCGGCCCTCTCCACGGCGGTGCGCCGGCACGGGTGCTGCCGATGCTCGACGGCGCCGCCGCCGCTCCGTCGGTCGAAGGCTTCGTCACGGATCTCCTCGACCGCGGCGACCGGCTGATGGGCTTCGGTCATCGCGTCTACCGCGCAGAGGACCCCCGTGCGCGGCTGCTCCGCCGGACGGCGCAGGAGCTCGGCTCGCCGAGATTCGAGGTCGCCGAGGAGCTCGAGCAGGTCGCACTCGCCGAGCTGCATGCACGCAAGCCCGACCGCGTGCTCGCGACCAATGTCGAATTCTGGTCGGCGGTGGTGCTCGACGTCGCTGACGTCCCGCCGCAGCTCGCTCCGGCGATGTTCGCGTGCTCGCGGACGGCCGGCTGGTCGGCACACATCCTCGAGCAGAAGCGCCTCGGCCGGCTCGTGCGGCCCTCCGCGCGGTACGTCGGTCCGGCCGCGCGGTCGTTCTCCGCGGTCTAGTGGAGCTGACCGAAGCCGCAGCTCGCGCGGAGGAGCTCGCCCGTACCCCGGGGAGCGAGCGCGAGCTCGCAACCCTCCGCTCCCAGTGGGACGACGAGCTCGAGGCCGCCGCGCGGAGCGCCGACTACCGCGTCCGCGGCCAGGCGTTCAGAGCCGTCGGCCAGTTCCGCTTCCGGCAGAAGCTCGAGCTCCTGCGCCGCGGGCTCGAGGACGAGAGCGCAGCGGCGCGCGGGTCAGCGCTGATCGCCTTGAGCTCGCTCTCCTCCGACCACCCCGGCGACGTCAACACGTATCGGCCGCTCCTCAACGAGCTCGCGATGCGCGATCCGAACGCCGCGGTCCGTCGGCTCGCGATCGCCTGCCTGCGCAACGGCACCCCCGACCGCGGGACGATCCAGCTGCTCGAGGGGATCGCGCAGGACGACGAGACCGACCGCGAGGTGCGCGAGGCTGCCCGCGCCGTCGCGGCCGCGCTGCTCAAGAAGGCGCGGACGAAGTAGCCTCCGCTCGTGGCGACGCCGCTCGTCGGGCTGATCATGGGCTCGCGCTCCGACTGGGAGACGATGCGCCACGCCGCCGAGACGCTCGAAGAGCTGGACGTGTCGTTCGAGCAGCGCGTCGTCTCGGCGCACCGCACGCCGGATCTCCTCTTCGACTACGCCGCCTCGGCCGAGGGGCGCGGCCTCAAGGTGCTGATCGCGGGCGCGGGCGGCGCCGCGCATCTCCCCGGGATGGCCGCGTCGAAGACGGCGCTGCCCGTGCTCGGCGTGCCCGTCGAGTCGAGGGCGCTCTCCGGAATGGACTCGCTGCTCTCGATCGTCCAGATGCCCGCCGGCATCCCCGTCGGGACGCTCGCGATCGGCCGCGCGGGGGCGGTCAACGCGGCGCTGCTGGCGGCGGCGATTCTCGCCGGGTCGGATGCGGCGCTCGGGGACCGCCTGCGACGCTTCCGCGCGGCCCAGACGCAGGCCGTGCTGGACAGCCCCGACCCGGCGGCGTGACAACGCTTGTGTTGACTCGACACGAGCGCCCTTGACGCTCGTCGCCTGTATCGGGGGCGGGCAGCTCGGACGCATGCTCGGGCTCGCCGGTCTGCCGCTCGGCCTCTCGTTCAGGTTCCTCGACCCGTCGCCCGACGCGTGCGCGCGCGAGGTCGGCGAGCTCGTCGTGGCGCCGTACGACGACGACGACGGGCTCGACCGGCTCGCGGACGGCGCCGCGGTTGTGACGTACGAGTTCGAGAACGTGCCCGTCGAGGCGGCGGCGCGCGTCGGCGCCGTGCCGCGGCCGCGGGCGCTGGAGGAGGGCCAGGACCGCCTGCGCGAGAAGGAGCTCTTCCGGTCGCTCGGCATCCCGACGGCGCGGTTCGGAGAGCTCGAGGAAACAGGCGTCCCTGCGCTCGTGAAGACCCGCCGCCTCGGCTACGACGGCAAGGGCCAGCGCCTCGTCGATCGGGAGGAGCCGTTGCCCGATGGCGAGCTGGCCGAGGAGCTCGTCGCCTTCGACCGCGAGCTCTCGATCGTCGGCGTTCGGGCGGCGGACGGCGAGACGCGCTTCTGGCCGGTCGGCGAGAACGTGCATCGCGACGGGATCCTGCGCGTGACGCAGGCGCCCGCCGCCGCTGCGCCCCAGGCCGAGGCGGAGCGCATCTGCACGTTGCTGATGGACGAGCTCGGGTACGTCGGCGTGCTCGCGGTCGAGCTGTTCGAGGCCGGTGGGCGCCTGCTCGCGAACGAGCTCGCGCCGCGCGTCCACAACACCGCCCACTGGACGATCGACGGTGCCGAGACGAGCCAGTTCGAGAACCATCTGCGCGCGATCCTCGGGCTGCCGCTCGGCGATACGGCGGCACGGGCGCCGTGCGTCATGGTCAACCTCATCGGCGCGATGCCGCCGCTCGACGAGCTGCTACGCCTCCGGGGCGCCCGCGTCCACCTCTACGGCAAGGAGCCGCGGGCCGGACGCAAGGTCGGGCACATCACCCTCGTCGACCCGGACGAGGAGACGGTCGAAAGCGCGGTCGCGCTCGCGCGCGGGAAGGAAGAACGGCGAGGCTGAAGCCACGCCCGTGCGCCCTCACCGTGCGTCGGGCGCTCGCTCGCTCCGGCGGCGGGCGTGGGGGTGCGCGCGGAAGTACGCCTCCCGGCGATGCCGG
>JBKPNM010000105.1:0-6385 GCA_046732615.1 Actinomycetota bacterium
TCGCCTGGTACGGGCGTCTCGGCTTCGTGAAGGAGTGGGAGCATCAGTTCGAGCCAGGCTTTCCCTGGTTCGTCTCGGTCGCGCGCGGGAATGTCCGGCTCTACCTCTCCGAGCACACGGGCGACGCCCGGCCGGACACACTCATCCACCTCTACGTCAAGGACATCGACAGCGTGTCCGAGGAGTTCAACGTCCGTGTCGACGAGGAAGGGCTCGCCGGGCGGGAGTGCGCCCTCGTCGACCCCGACGGCAACCGGCTTCGGGTTGCCACCCGGCGATCCTGAGCCGACGAGGGCCGCGTCGCCGCGGCCCTCTCGGTCACGTGGTGCTCTCCGAGGTCAGCTGCAGCCGGTGTTCGTCCCGCAGTCGCGGCACGTGTAGCACGAGCCCGTCCTGACCATGCGGCCGCCGCAGCGGGCGCATTCGACGGCGTCCTCCCACTGGTTGAAGAGCGCCGTCTGGCCGGGCGGCGCCGACTCGACCGTCGCCGCGGCGGCTCCCGCGCTCGGGTCGTCGGCGTACGCCGCTGCCAGGCGCGCCTTGACCTCGGGCGTCAGGATCCCCGCCTCCTCCTGCTGGTCGGCCGAGAGGAACTTCTTGCCCATCCAGCGGAAGATGTAGTCGACGATCGACTTCGCGACGCGGATGTCGGAGTCGTTCGTCATCCCGCTCGGCTCGAAGCGCATGTGGCTGAACTTCGAGACGTAGACCTCCAGCGGCACGCCGTACTGGAGCCCGAGCGAGACGGAGATCATGAACGAGTTCATGAGCCCGGCGAGGGTCGTGCCTTCCTTCGCGATGTCCACGAAGATGTCGCCGGGCGTCCCGTCCTCGAACAGGCCGACGTGGATGTAGCCCTCGTACTCGCCGACCTTGAACTTCCGGCCCACCTCGACGCGGTCGTCCGGCAGCCGTCGCCGCTGCGGGTGCGCGACCGGTGCCACGCCGAGCGGAGCGAGCGTCGCCGCTCCTGCCGCCGCCATAGGCGTGTCCTTCGACGACGAGAGCGGCTGCGCGACCTTGCAGTTGTCGCGGTAGATCGCGATCGCCTTGACGCCGAGCTGCCACGACTCGACGAACAGCTTGGCGACCTCGTCGATCGTCGTCTGCTCGGGCAGGTTGACGGTCTTCGAGATCGCGCCCGAGATGAACGGCTGCACCGCGCCCATCATCTTCACGTGCCCCATGTAGTGGATCGCGCGCTCGCCGATCGCGCAGTCGAACACGGGGTAGTGCTCGGTCTTGAGGTGCGGCGCGCCCACGACGCCGCCCCTCTCGTCGATGTACGCGACGATCTCCTCGACCTCGCGCGGTGCGTAGCCGAGCTCGCCGAGCGCCATCGGCACGGTCTTGTTGACGATCGTGATCTCGCCGCCGCCGACGAGCTTCTTCGACTTGACGAGCGAGAAGTCCGGCTCCACGCCGGTCGTGTCGCAGTCCATCATGAAGCTGATCGTCCCGGTCGGCGCGAGCACGGTCGCCTGCGCGTTGCGGAAACCGTGCACCTCGCCGACGTCGAGCGCCTCGTCCCACGCCTTCCGGGCGGCGCCGAGCAGATCGTCGGGCACCGACTCGTGGTGGTCGATGTTCCCGACGGCCGCGCGGTGCTTCGCGATCACGCCGACCATCGCCGCGCGGTTCTCGGCGTAGCCGACGTGCGGTCCCATCCGCTTCGCGACCTCCGCCGACTTCCGGTATGCGCGGCCGGTCATCAGCGCCGTGATCGCCGCCGCGTACGCCCGCCCCTCGTCCGAGTCGTACGGCAGCCCGCGCGCCATGAGAAGCGCACCGAGGTTCGCGTAGCCGAGCCCGAGCTGGCGGAACTTCTTCGCATTCCGTCCGATCTCGGGGGTCGGATACGACGAGTAGCCGACGAGGATCTCCTGCGCGAGGAACACGACGTCGATCGCGTGCTCGAACATCTCGACGTCGAACTCGCCGTCCTCGCGGCGGAACTTCATCAGGTTGAGCGAGGCGAGGTTGCACGCCGAGTCGTCGATGTGCATGTACTCGCTGCAGGGGTTCGACGCGTTGATGCGGCCGGTGTTCGGCGACGTGTGCCACGCATTGATCGTCGTGTCGTACTGGACGCCGGGATCGGCGCACTCCCACGCCGCGGCGGCGATGTCGCGCAGGAGGCCGCGCGCGTCGACGGTTTCGACGACCGTCCCGTCCGTGCGGGCGGTGAGCGCCCACTCCTTGCCCTCGGTCACGGCCTCCATGAAGGCATCCGTGACCCGAACCGAGTTGTTCGCGTTCTGGTACTGGATCGAGGCCCAGTCGGGCGAGTCGAGCGACATGTCGTAGCCGGCTTGCTCGAGCACGCGCGCCTTGCGCTCCTCGCGCGCCTTGCACCAGACGAACTCCTCGACGTCCGGGTGGTCGATGTCGAGCACGACCATCTTCGCGGCGCGTCGCGTCTTGCCACCCGACTTGATCGTCCCGGCCGACGCGTCCGCGCCGCGCATGAACGAGACGGGCCCGGACGCGTAACCACCCTTCGAGAGCTGCTCCTTCGAGGAGCGGAGCCGCGAGAGGTTGAGCCCGGAGCCGGAGCCGCCGCGGAAGATGATCCCCTCGCGGCGGATCCAGTCGAGGATCGACTCCATCGAGTCGTCGATCGAGAGGATGAAGCACGCGCTGCACTGCGGCGTCTCCTCGAAGCCCACGTTGAACCACACCGGCGAGTTGAACGACGCGTACTGATTGACGAGGATCGCCTTCAGCTCCGCGTGGAACGTCTCGGCCTCCTCGTCCGACGCGAAGTAGCCGCCCCGCCGGCCCCACTCGACGACGGTGTCGGCGACGCGGCCGACCATCTGCTTGACGCTACGCTCGCGCTCCGGGGAGGCCATGCGGCCGCGGAAGTACTTCTGGGCGACGATGTTCGTCGCCGTCTGCGACCAGAACCTCGGGAACTCGACGTCGCGCTGCTCGAACGCGGGCCCGCTCTTGCCCGGGATGAGCGCGTCGCGCGTTTCCCACTCGATCTCGTCGAATGGATCGCGGCCGGTGATCGTGAAGTACCGCGGCGGCGCGACGCTCGCGGTGTCGTCCAGGACGCTGTTGACGATCTCCGCAGTGTCGATCGGCTCTGTCTGCGGTGCCTGCGTCGCCTGCTTCGCCGTTGCCATCCTGTCCTCCCGGGCCGAGATGTCGGTTACGCCGTTCGATCCCTTGCTGCTCTGCGCCGGGCGCGGGGGCGCGCGTCCTGCGAGCGGACCGGGCATGCTAGGACGCCGGTCGGACGGCGCTGGAATCGCGCAATTTGCAGGAAAATTGCGCGAGCTCTCACACCGGGATTCTAGCGGTCCGTGCTTCCGGCCCGGTCAGCGCCGGCGGGCGCGGAGCGCGGCGGCCGCGGCGCTCACGAGGAGGAGTGCGGCGAGCGTCGCGAGCGCGAGCACGGGGTACGGAAGGCCTGCGCCCGCCGTGTCGACCTCCGGTGCGCTCGCGAGCCGGACGGGGTCGTCGAAGGTACGCCTCGACGCGCGCGGCCGAGGCTTCGAGGCCTGCGGGACGACACCGGGCGCCTCGGGCGTCGGCGGTGTCGTACGGCGTTCGCTCGCCGGCAGCACCGCCGCGTTGGCCTCCCGCGCGGCGGGGCGAGTGGTGGAGGACGGCGGCGATGCGTTCCCCGGGTCGCGACGCCCCTGGAGCGCGTACGCGAGCGCCCGGGCGATGTCCCTATCGGCGTTCGAGTACTGGAGGACGTCCTCCGGGAGCGCCCGAATCGCCGCGCGGTAGCACGCGAGCGGATACACGCCGTCGACGCGGCCACCCGAGTACCAGTCCCTGATCACGCGCTGCGCGCACGCGTCGAGGGGGCCGGCATCGGCCGGCGCCACCATCGTGAGCGCTGCCGCGGCGGCGGCGCTGCAGACAAGAAGCCGGAAAATGCGCATTCGAAATCCCGTACCCGGATTCCCGATCGGAAAACATGGTACCCGGGGGCGCCCGGGTGGCCGGCCTAGGCGGGGCCTGGCGGTCCGCCGTTGCGGCGCGCCTGCGCGCGGCGGCTCAGATAGCCTGCCCCGCCGGCGGCGAGGAGAAGCAGCGCGAGCCCGCCGAGCACGAGAAGCGGGATCGGCAGCGAGGACGGCCCGGACGTGTCGACGTCGCCGGCGGCGTTCGTCTGGTCACCCGGTCCGGTCGAGTCACTCGTCGTCACCGGAGTCCCGGGCGGGTCGTCGCTCCCTGTGCCCGTCGGAGCGGGGCCTCCCGACGGCCCCGGATCGGGCTTCCCCTGACCGGCGAAGGCAAGCGCCCGCCGAATGTCCTCTTCAGCGTTGGAGTAGTCCTTGACGTCGACGGGGAGCGAGCGGATCGCCTCGAGGTAGCAGTGCTTGGGGAAGATCTGGTCGACGCGGCCGTTCCCGTACCAGTCGTCGATCACCCGCTCCGCACACGTCTTCGCGCTCGCGACCGGCGCAAAGGTCAGCGCCGCCAGCGCGGCAATCGCGGCCAGCGCCGAGAGGAGGGAGATGCGTCGGGAGAGCGCGTCAGGCACGAGACATGGACGGTGGCGCGGGCTGAGTCTTCCCGCCCTCCGTGGGTCGGCGATCAGGGAAGGGTAAACGATGTGTAAGACGCCGTTCGCGGCAAGCCGCGACGCACCTGCGACGCCCGAAGGCCATGGTAGCCTCGCCGCGGCATGGACGCAGTCCCGCGACCTGGACGCGTCGCGGAGGCCGTCCTTCTCGGGGCGCTCGGCATCCTGCTCTCCTGGGTCGTCCTCTTCGGCGGTGGCTCGAGCGACGACACCCTCGCGACGGCGGGCCTCGCCGCAATCGTCTGCGCTGCGGTCGGAGTCGCTGCGGGCCTTCACGGGACGCTGCCGCTGCCGCGCCTCGACCGTGCGGGGACGACGACGCTGGCGGCCGTCGCAGGACTGGCGTTCTGGTCAGGCGTCTCGATCGCCTGGTCGATCGCCGGCGACCTCTCGTGGGCCTGGCTGGCGCGCTGGCTCGTGTACAGCGCGTTCCTCGCGCTCGGTCTTCTCGCCGGCGCCTTACGTGGGGGCGCTCGGCGCACGGCCGGAATCGTCGCCGTCGTGCTCGCCTGCGCGATCGGCTGGGCGCTGCTCGGCGTCGCGATCCCGTCGCTCTTTCCGGACGGCGACCGGATCGCCCGACTCCGCGAGCCGGTCGGCTACTGGAATGCCCTCGCGCTGCTCGCGGACGCGGCGATCGCGTTCGGGCTCTTCGTCGCGCGTGGTGCGCGAACGGCCGCCCGCGTCGCGGGCTGTCTCCTCGTCTTTGCGGCCGTGCTCGTCGTGCTGCTCACGCAGTCGCGAGCCGGCGTCGTCGGCGCGCTGGCGGTGGTCGCGCTCTGGCTCCTGCTCTCCGATGAGAGATCGGCCGACGCCGTCCGGATCGTGATTGCCGGCGGGCCGGCGCTCGCCGTCGCGGGGTGGGCCTTCGCCCGTCCCGCGCTGGTCGAGGACGGGGCGCTCAGGAGCGATCGCGTGTCCGACGGACGACTCTTCGCCGTCCTCGCGCTCGTCGCGGCAATAGCGGTGGCGCTCGCTGCGTGGCGTGTGCCGGTGAGGAGCCTCGTCGAGAGGCGCGGCCAGGCAGTGCGAGCCGTGCTCCTCGGCGTGTGCGCGCTCGCGCTCGTCGCGGCCACGGTCGGCTTCGTCGCGGAGCAAGGCAACCCGGCGTCCTGGGTCGATTCGCAGCTCTCGCGCGGCGAATGCGTCAACGAGCCGGGACGGTTGGCCGACCTGTGCGCGAACAACCGGCTCCAGTGGTGGGGCGAGGCGCTCGACGTGGCCGCCGACCGCCCCGTCGGAGGCTCGGGCGCAGGCACCTTTGCCCTCGCCCGGCGGCGCTACCGCGAGAGCGCGACGCCGGTGACGCAGCCCCACAGCGTTCCGCTGCAGCTGCTCGCCGATCTCGGCGTGATCGGCCTCGGCCTCGGGCTCGCCGCCGCGATCGGCGCGGTCGTCGGCGCGCGTCATGGCCTGCGGCTCTCGCGCAGCGACGACGGTCCGGCGGCTGCCGCGCTCGCGTGCCTGCCCCTCGCCTACGTCGTCCATGCGGTTGTCGACTACGACCTCGACTTCCTCGCCGTAACGGGTCCCGCGCTCTTCGTCCTCGGGGCGCTCCTCGCGCTCGGCCGGCCCCGAGCGTTGATCCGAGCCGGCCTCCCGGGCCTCGTCGCGCTTGCGGCCGTAGCGGCGGCCGCAGTGCTCGCGGTCGCGCTGCCGCGGCTTGCGCATGACCAGGTCGACCGGGCGTTCGCGGCGATCGACGCGGGCCGTCTCCAGGACGCGGTCGACGCGGCCGACCGCGCGCGGCTGCTCGATCCGCTCTCCCTCGGGCCCCTGCAGGCGCGCGCCCAGGCAGCAGACGCCGCGCGCGACCCGGCGGCCGCCGTCGCC
>JBKPNM010000106.1:0-11232 GCA_046732615.1 Actinomycetota bacterium
GGCGGCCTCGCGGACGTCCCGGCGACCGAGCTCGGGGCGATCGCGATCCGCGCAGGCCTCGAGCGCGCGAAGGTCGACCCCGAGGAGGTCGGCTACGTCGTCATGGGCCAGGTGCTGCAGGCGGGGGCAGGCCAGGCGCCGGCGCGGCAGGCCGCCGTCGCCGCGGGCATCCCGAAGGAGATTCCGTCCGACACGATCAACAAGGTCTGCGCGTCGTCGATCCGAGCGCTCGAGATTGCGGAGCTGATGATCGCCGCCGACCGCCACGACGTCGTCGTGACAGGCGGCATGGAGTCGATGTCACGGGCGCCGTACCTGCTTCCGAAGGCGCGCTTCGGGTACCGGATGGGGAACGGCGAGGTCCTCGACCACATGGTTTTCGACGGCCTGACCTCGACCTTCGACGGCGGGCACATGATCCAGCAGGCGTCCGCCGTCTCGCGGGACCTCGGCATCTCGCGGGAGGATCAGGACACGTGGGCCGCGCGCTCGCACGAGCGCGCCGCGGCGGCGCAGGATGCGGGCCGCTTCGACGACGAGATCGTGCCGGTCGGCGATGTCGCCGCCGACGAGAGCATCCGGCGCGACACGACGCTCGAGAAGCTCGCCGCCCTGAAGCCCGTCTTCGACCCGGAGGGCACGACGACCGCGGGCAACGCACCAGGCGTCACGGACGGCGCGTCGTGCGTCGTCGTCTGCTCCGAGGCGTGGGCCGAGCAGCGAGGGCTCGAGCCGCTCGCGCGGATCGTCGGTCACGCGTACGTGGCGGACGAATTCGCCCACCTCGCGCGCGTCCCCGCGCTCGCGGCCGAGAAGGCGCTGGCCGGCACGGGGCGGACGATGGACGACGTCGCGCGCGTCGAGATCAACGAGGCGTTCGCATCGGTCGCCAAGAACTCGACGCGGATGCTCGGAGCGGACGAGGAGCGCGTCAACGTGAACGGCGGTGCGGTCGCGCTCGGTCACCCGATCGGGGCGTCGGGCGGCCGTATCGTCGGCACGCTCGTCCACGAGCTCCGCCGCTCGGGCGGCGGCCTCGGCCTCGCGGCAATCTGCTCCGGCGGCGGCCAGGGCGACGCCGTGCTGCTCGAGGCGTGATCGCGCGGCTCGCGGCGCTCGTCCTCGCAGCGCTCGTCCTCGCACCCGCGGCCCTCGCGCTCGACTGCCCGAACGTCCCGCTCGACGAGCGCCTCGACGCCGCCGACGCCGCGTTCGTCGGACGCGTCACTGCCGACCGCGCAGCGTCGACCGGGACTGTGTATCGCTTCGTCGTCGACCAGAACGTCAAGGGGCCGGTCGGACGGGAGGTCGAAGTCCGCTCCGCCACCCGTCTCGTCGACGCAGCGGACACGCCGATCATCCACGACGAGGCGGTCGGCGTGCTCGCGAACCTCTCGGGTGCCGAGCTCGTCACCGAGTCGTGCCTTCTGACGGATCCAGGGGCGCTGCTCTCGGTCAGCGACGAGGCTCGCGGCAACGGCATCAAGGTCGTGATCGGGCTGATGATCCTCGCCGCCGTGCTCGCGTACTCGATCCGGCGGCTCCGCCGGCGCCGGGCCGCGCTCGCCGCCGGGGATAGGCTCGTCCGGTGAGCCTCGGGCGCGTCCTCGTCGTCGGCGCCGGCCAGATGGGCGCGGGCATCGCGCAGGTGGTCGCGGCCTCCGGGCGTGACGTCCTCCTGCACGACACGCTGCCCGGTGCGAGCGAGCGCGGCCTCGAGGCGATCGGCTCGAGCCTCCGCAAGCTGCACGAGAAGGGCGGGCCGGAGCCCGAGCCCGTGCTCGCGCGGATCGCGGTGGTGGACGCCCTGAGCGACGCAGACCTGATGATCGAGGCGATCGTCGAGAACGCGGACGCGAAGAAAGACCTCTTCCGAGCGGCCGACGACACACTGCCCTCGCACGCGATCCTCGCCTCGAACACGTCCTCGATCCCGATCACCGAGCTCGCCGCCGTCACGTCGCGGCCGGCCCAGGTGATCGGGATGCATTTCTTCAACCCCGTTCCGGTGCTCGCGCTGGTCGAGGTGATCCGGGCAGAGCAGACGTCGAGCGAGACGGCCGAGGCGATCGTCGCGCTCGCGCGCGATCTCGGCAAGACCCCGGCCGAGGCGAACGACTTCCCCGGCTTCGTCTCGAACCGCATCCTCATGCCGTTCGTCAACGAGGCCGCCTACGCGCTGATGGACGGCGTCGCCGAGGCCGAGGCCATCGACACCGTCGCGCGCCTCGGCTTCGCCCATCCGATGGGACCGCTCGCACTCGCGGACCTGATCGGGCTCGACACCTGCGTCGCGATCATGGACGTGCTCCACGAGGGGCTCGGCGACCCGAAGTACGCGCCGTGCCCGCTCCTGCGCCGGCACGTCGCGGCGGGCCGGCTCGGCCGGAAGTCCGGCCGCGGCTTCTACGAGTACGGCTAGTTCTTGGATCATCGCGTCGCAGCCGAGCTGGACGCCCAGGCCGGCGGTGACGAGCCCTTCGTCGAGCGCGCGTTCCGGGACGTTCTCCGGCGGCCGCCGGACGACGAGGGGCGCTCGAGAAGCTCGCCGACGGCACCCTCTCGCGCACGGCGTTCCTGCACGAGCTCGTCAATGCGACCGAGGCGAGCGGTGTTCGCGAGCTGGACGACGCGGTGCGGGCTCGGTGCACGGACGTGCGGGGAGCGTCTCTCGTGGCTCCAGGCGGTGCCCGGAACCGACGAGCGCGTCGTGGAGATCCCGTGGGTGCTCTCACGGCTCTTCGCGTCGGGTCTGGTCGTCGAGGTCGGCCACGCGTTACGCCGAAGCGCCGTATCTCGGGGCGCTCCTGCGGGCCGGCGTCGACCTCGTCGGGGTCGACCTCGCCGGACGGGACGTCGACCGGATCGAGCGGATCGTGGCCGACGTGCGTGCGCTGCCGCTCGCCGGCGCGAACATCGACCAGGTGCTCCGCGTGGAGGACGGCTGGCGCGCAGTGCCGTCGTCTCGCGCGCACGGCGTCGGCTACGGCGATCGCGGTTCCGCGGCGTCTGCCGGGCTGTGCACGGAGCTGTCGCCGGCCGGCTCCGCAGGCTCGTCACGCCCGACGGTGTGCTTCGCACCGTCAAGCGGGGCGCGGCCGCTCCGCCACCGTTCCTGAGGCACGGCCTACACTCCGGGCGTGGACTTCGCCCTCACGGAGGAGCAGCGCGAGATCCAGTCCCTTGCGCGCGAGATCGCCGAGACCGAGATCGCGCCGCACGCCTCGGAGTGGGACCGGGAGCACCGCTTCCCGCGCGAGGTGTTCGCGAAGCTCGGTGAGCTCGGGCTGATGGGCGTCTGCATTCCCGAGGAGCTCGGTGGCGCCGGCGCCGACTTCCTCTCGTACGTGCTCGTGCTCGAGGAGCTCTCTCGGGCCGACGCCGGAGTCGGCGTCACGGTCGCCGTCCACACCAGCGCCGCGACGCTGCCGATCGTCACGTTCGGCACGGATGAGCAGAGGGCGCGCTTCGTCCCGCCGCTCGCACGGGGAGAGGCGCTCGGCGCGTTCGCGCTGACAGAGCCCGGTTCCGGATCCGATGCCGGCTCGCTGAGGACGACGGCAGTGCGGGACGGCGAAGGCTGGCGCCTCTCCGGCTCGAAGCAGTGGTGCACGAACGGGAGCCACGCGTCGACCTTCCTCGTCTTCGCGCGCACAGACCCCGAGACGGCGGGCGCGCGGGGCGTGTCCGCCTTCGTGCTCGACGCCGGCCACGTCGAGGTGACGCGCGAGGAGGAGAAGCTCGGGCTGCACTCGTCGTCGACCGCCGACCTGCGCCTCGAAGTCCACGTCGACGGCGACCGGCTGTTGCACGAGGAGCGCAAAGGGTTCGCCGTCGCCATGGCGACGCTCGACGGCGGCCGGATCGGGATCGCCGCGCAGGCCGTCGGGATCGCGCAGGCGGCGCTCGACACGGCGCGCGCGTACGCGCTCGAGCGCGAGCAGTTCGGCTCGAAGCTCGCGGAGTTCCAGGCGATCCGCTTCAAGCTCGCCGACATGGCCACCGAGGTCGAGGCCGCGCGCCAGCTCACCCTCCGCGCGGCCTGGCTCAAGCAGGTAGGCCTGGCGCACGGCCCGGCGGGCGCGATGGCAAAGCTGTTCGCGTCCGGGGTCGCGGTCCGCGCGAGCCAGGAGGCGATCCAGGTGCTCGGTGGCTACGGCTACACGCGCGAGTTCCCGGCCGAGCGGTACTACCGCGACGCGAAGATCACGGAGATCTACGAGGGCACGAGCGAGATCCAGCGGATCGTCATTGCGCGCGAGCTGCTCAAGACCGCGGAGCGCCAGCTGGCAGGCTCCATCTAGGGGTCCGTCCCCGAAGGGACTGACCCCGGTGAAGCGTGGTGTGGCCGTGAGGTTCACGGGGGACAGGCCCCTGCGGGCCCGTCCCCTTGGCGGCCAGCAAATATCCTCAAGCAATGGCGCGGGCGAGGAACGAGCCGGTTCGGCTCACCAAGATCTACACCCGCGGCGGCGACGCCGGGAAGACGTCGCTCGGCGACGGGTCTCGCGTCTCGAAGCTCGACGGTCGGATCGAGGCGTTCGGGACGGTCGACGAGCTGAATGCGGCGATCGGCGTCGTCCTTGCCGGTGACGTGCCGAGCGAGCTCCGCCCGGTGCTCGAGCGCGTGCAGAACGAGCTCTTCGACGTCGGTGCCGACCTGTCCGTCCCCGCGCACGTCGACGGTCGGCTGCGCGTCGAGCAGTCGATGGTCGACCGGCTGGAGGAGGACTGCGACCGCTTCAACGCCGACCTGCCGGAGCTCAAGAGCTTCGTCCTTCCCGGCGGGACGAGCGCCGCGGCGGCGATCCACGTCGCCCGGACGATCTGTCGGCGCGCCGAGCGCGAGACGCTTCGCGCCGCGGCGGAGACGGAGCTCGGCCCGCTCGTCGCCGTCTACCTGAACCGCGTCTCCGACCTGCTCTTCATCCTCGCCCGGAGCGCGAACGCCCTCGCGCGGCACGACGAGCCGCTCTGGAAGCCGGGCGCGACACGGGACTGACGCACCGGGGCGGCGCCGCCGAGGTGTTCGCGGTCGCGCTGCGGCTCGGGCTGACCTCGTTCGGCGGCCCGGTGGCGCACATCGGCTACTTCCGCGAGACGTACGTCGTCCAGAGGCGCTGGCTCTCGGAGCAGGAGTTCGCCGAGCTCGTCGCGATCGCCAACCTGCTGCCCGGCCCTTCGTCGAGCCAGCTCGGCATCGCGATCGGCTCGCGACGGGCCGGCCGGCCGGGCGGGCTCGCCGCCTGGGTCGGCTTCACGCTTCCGTCCGCCGTCGCGATGACGGCCCTCGCGCTCGCGGTCGCATCCGCCGACGTGGCGCGCGCCGGCTGGGTGCACGGGCTCGAGCTCGTCGCGGTGCCGGTCGTCGCGATCGCGGTGCTCGCGATGCGCCGCTCGCTCGCCCCGGACGTGCCCCGGCTCGCCCTCGCCGTCGCCGGGGCCGTCACGGCGCTGGCGTGGAGCGGCTTCGGCGGGCAGGCGGCGGCGATCGTGCTCGGCGCGCTCGTTGGAGCCGTGCTGCTGCGGCATCTCGGCTGCCCGCCGATCCTGTCGGAGCGCTTCCGCGGACGCGGAGTCGTGGCAATCACGTGCCTCGTCGCTTTCGCGGCGCTCCTGCTCGGCTTGCCCGCGCTCCTCGACCCGCGCGACGACGGGGCGCTGGCGCTGTTCGGCGCGATGTTCCGGTCGGGCGCACTCGTCTTCGGCGGCGGGCACGTCGTCCTGCCGTTGTTGCACGACGCAGTCGTCGCGCCCGGATGGGTCGGCGAGCAGGAGTTTCTCGCGGGCTACGGGCTCGTCCAGGCGATGCCCGGGCCGCTGTTCACCTTCTCCGCCTTTCTCGGTGCCGTCCGCGACCCGGCGCCGAGTCGAGTCGCAGGCGCCGCGATCGCGCTCGGCGCGATCTTCCTGCCGTCGTTCCTGCTCCTCGGCGGCGTTCTTCCTCTCTGGTCCTCGATCCGGCGCCACGCCGTCGTCCAGGCAGCGCTCGCGGGGGTCGGCGCCGCCGTCGTCGGCGTGCTCGCTGCCGCCCTCTGGAGTCCCGTGCTCACGACGTCGATCGACGGGGTGGGAGATGTGATCTTCGCCGCCGGGCTGCTCGCCCTGCTGCGCAGCCTGCCCGTGTGGGCAGTCGTACCTCTCGCGGCGGTGGCGGGCGCTCTGGTGTTCTAGGGATCAGGCCACCGCGACGACCGGCCATGTCCCACTCAGCCAGTCGGCGAGCTTCCCCGGAGGCATGGGGTGGCCGAGGTAGAAGCCCTGGGCGAGGTCGCAGCCGAGCGCGACCGCCGCCTCCCAGGCGAGCTTGCTCTCGACGCCCTCCGCCACAGTCTCGAGGCCGAGCCCGTGGGCGAGCTCCACCAGTGACCTGACGATCGCGTCCGCGCGGCCGCCGCGACCTGCTTCGTGGAGGAACATCGCGTCGATCTTCACCTGGTGCAGCGGGAGTGTCCGGATCGCCGCGACGGACGACGCGCGGCCGAGATCGTCGAGCGACAGGCGAACACCGAGCTCCTTCAGTTGCGCGACGACCGTCGCGTCGAGCTCCGAGCCCGCGCCCGGTCCCGAAGGGACGACCTCGAGCGTCAGACGGGCGGGGTCGATGCCGCTCTTGTCGAGGAGGCGCTCGAGCCCGGCGACGAGCTCTCCGTCGTCGACCATCCGGTACGGGACGTTGATCGCCGCTCCCAGCTCGTGGCCCTGAGCCTCCCATTCACCGAGGCAGCGGAGGGCGTCGCGCGCGACGGCGAGCGTCAGCCGACGGACGAGCGGCGTCCGCTCCACGTGCGGCACGAAGTCCGCCGGACCCACGAGCGTGTCGCCGCGGAGCCGCCGCACGAGCGCCTCCGCCGTCCGCACGACGCCAGACGGCAGCTCGACGATCGGCTGATAGTGGACGACGATCTCGTCCTGCTCGAGCGCGTCCTCGAGATCCCTCACGACGCCGCCGTCGAGCGGCGCCCGGGGGATCACCGACTCGTCGCTCGTGTCGCGCTTCGTCGCGTACATCTGGTTGTCGGCCCGCGCGAGCAGCTCCTCCGGCGAGACGCCGTCCTCGGGGAACAGCGCCCAGCCGATCGAGGCGTCGAGCTCGACGACGCCGCCGTCGACCCGATACGAGCGCCTCAGCGCATGGCGGATGCGGCCGGCGAGCGCGGCGGCCTCCTCGTCCTCGGACGTCCCGAGCGAGAGGACGACGAACTCGTCGCCGCCGACCCGAGCGACCGTGTCCGTCTCCCGGATCACCGACTCGAGGCGCCGGCTGATCGCTCGCAGCACCTTGTTCCCGACCTCGTGCCCCCGGATGTCGTTCACGCCCTTGAAGCCGTCGAGGTCGACGACGAGCAGCGCGAACGACTCGTTCGAGCGCCGTGCGCGGGCAAGCGCCTGTGCGATGCGGTCGTCGAGCAAGTCGCGGTTCGGAAGACCGGTGAGCGGATCACGCAGGGCGAGCTTCTGCGCGGCGAGGATCCTCGTGACGAGGAACGTCGTCGCGGCACCCGCGTAGCCGGCTAGGGCCATCGAGAGAACGAACGCCTCCTGCAGCTGGTCGCTCAACGTCAGATTGAGCGCACCTAGGCCCCCGAGCCCGAACAACGCCACCGCCGCCGCTGGCCACACCAGCCAGCGTCGCGCAGACCGTCCATTGAGACGCTCACGCACTTCCCCCTCTGTTTCTCGCGCCCCGACGCCATGGAGCGGGCGCGTGCTCCGCAGTCACCGGATCGTCGCGGAGGTCGCAGGGGACGGCCCCTCCCCGTGTGGGTGAAACCCGTCCCTCGTTCGGGGGGAGAGGATTCGCCCCGACCCGCGGTGAATCCCGCTGCGTGCGCCTTCGGCTCGCCGCGCTCGTCGTCTGGGTCGCGCTGGCGGCGGCCTGCCTTGCCGTCTTCGGCTTCGGCGTCGAGGCCCTCGTCAACGTCCTCGGGTGTGCGGTCATCGTCGCCGTCACCGTCACCGACCTCGAGCGCCGGATCGTGCCGAACCGCATCGTGGTCCCTGCGCTCGCCGTTGCGCTCGTCGTCCAGACGATCCGCGACCCGAGCCTCGAGTGGGTCGTCGCGGCGCTCGGGGCCGGCGGCTTCTTCCTCGTCCTCGCGCTCGTCCACCCGGCGGGGCTCGGGATGGGAGACGTGAAGCTCGCCGCGTTCCTCGGCTCCTGGCTCGGGTGGAATGCGTTCGTCGGCCTGTTCGTCGGCACGCTGCTCGGCATGCTGCCGGCGCTCGCCGTCCTCGTGCGGCGCGGCGCCGCAGGACGGAGGACGACGCTGCCGTACGTGCCCGCGCTCGCGGCGGGCGCGGTGATCGGGCTCTTCTTCGGCGACGCGATCCTCGACGCCTGGCTCGGCTGAGCTACTCCTCGTCAGGCGGAGCGAGAGGCTCGAGCACAGCACAGCTGCGGTCGTCGCGCGGGAACGGCGACGCCGTGATCCGAACGCAGCGATAGGAGCCGTCCTCCAGCTCGACGAGCTCGCCTGGCTCGGGCGCGGGGCCGGGGCGCACGACGAGGCGGTATCGCCCGGCGGCCGCAAGCGCAACGTGCTCGTCCCCCCGCACGGCCCGGCGGGTATCGCTGCCTTCCAGCGTCCGTCCCAGCTCGTCGAGCTGACGTGCGAGCTCGGTCAGCTCCGCGGCCCGGTGCTCGAGCTCGACCTCTCGGAGACGAACCGCCTCCTCGCGACGCTCGACCGCCGCGGCTCGTAGCTCGACGGCGCCGAGCGCACGGCGTCGCTCTTCGACCTTCGCCTCGGTCTGCTCGACCTCGGTCTCACGGGTGTCGAGCTCTGCCGACTTGACGCTCAACTCGGCTTGGCGAAGGTCGAGCTCGGCCGCGCCGTCTCGAAGGATCTGCTCGACCCGATAGTGCAGCTCACGGGCGCGCTCCTCACGCCGCTCGAGCTCCTCGACCGCCGCGCGGATCTGGGTCGAGCGCTCCTCGAGCTCGCGCCCGCGCTCGGCGATGAGCTCCGCCACGGCGTCGGCGGCGTCCGAGGGGCTGAAGAGCGCCCGGAGCCGACCGCGCTTGTCGCCGCCGGTGCCGCGACCGGGCCACTGCTCCCACTCGCGCTCGTTCCGTGCCTGGCCCTGCAACGCACTCCCTCCGCCGGGAAGCGCCGGCGACACATCCTCAGCCGTCGAGTTCGAATGAGCCGCCGGCGCGGTTCGGGGTTCGCCGCGGCTCGACCGCTTCCTCCCCGAAGGGGTAGGACGACTCATCCGTCCGGGGGAGGCTCGGAAGCGCGGTTCCGCGTAAAAGTGTGATCATGGATGCAATGGGTGCTCGTCTCCTCGCCGCGCGCATCGCGGCGGGCGTGCGCATCGGAAGCGTCATCGAGCTCGTGTCGGACACGGACCCCGAGCTCCGGGCCGGTGACCGCGGCGTCGTCCGCGGCATCGAGGCCGGCGGCACGGTCGTCGTCGAGTGGGATCGCGGTTTCGACCGCGCGATCGACCCGCGACAGTCCACGTTCCGCGCGCTTCCTGCGGCGTAAGAAGTCGGCGGCCGGGGACCGGCACCGCAGGTGCCTGTCCCCCGCGGGGCCCTCGCCGCACAGAAACTCGTAGGCACCCAGCGGTGCAGACGCCTCAGGCGATCAGCGGCTGCCGAGATCGAGCGTGACGATCCAGGTGGACTCGCCGCCGAACACGCCGCCTGCGGCGGGGTTGAACATGATCGCGACGCCGGCCTCGTGGAAGAGGCCGCGCAGGAGGTTTGCGCGGTGGCCCGGCGAGTTCATCCACGCATCTACGATCGCCCCCGCGGTCGGCGTCGCGCCGCCGAACATCGCGAGGTTCTCGCCGACCGTCCACGCTTTCGAGCGAGGCGCGTAGAAGCGCTTGATCCGCTCGGAGAAGGTCGCGCCGTTGCGGGACTCGTGTGAGAAGAACCCGAAGGTCGCCATCGACCGCGAATGGGCGGCAGCCGAGCGGGAGAGCGCCTGTGACGACGCGAGACCGCCGAGGCCTCGTCGCGTTCGCAGGGCGTTGATCTCGCGCAAGACGAGCTCCTCGAGCGATGCCGCGCGCGTCACCGAGGACGTTGCCGCGGTCGTCGTGCCCTGGGCCGTGCTCGTCGCTCCGGCCGACGACGCAGCGAGAGCGCTCGCGGTGAGCACGAGCACCACGAGCACCACCACGATCGTCCGGCCGCGGAGCATTGCGCATCCTATCGTCCTGACGGGCCTACTCGGGCCACCCCCCTTTTGGGGGTTTGTCCACAGGGCGCCGGCGAGTTCGAGCCTGTCTAGGGCGTGGTCTTGCCGTTGTCTTGCCCGTACGCGTTGCCGACGCCGCAGCCCGCGCCGTTGCCGGGGCCGTTGCCACCGCCGGGGCATCCCGCTTCCGGCGTGGCCGGCGTGGGCGCGTCGGAGGGAGACGGCGCGGGCGCATCCGAGCCACCCGTCGGGGTGCCCGGCTGGCTCGTGCTACCGCCGGCGTTGCCGCTTCCGCCATTGCCGCTCCCGGCGCCGTTCGTGCTTCCGGGCGGGATGGCCGGCGGCGTCGATCCGCTGGTGCCCGGCGACGCCGGAGGAACAGCCGGTGATGACGGGCGGCCGGGCGTTCCGGCGCCGGAGCCGTTCGACGCAGCCGGCCCGGCAGGCGGCTTCGGCTTCGGCTTGGTTGCGGGCGGGGTCGGCTTGGGCTTCGGAGCCGCCTTCGGGGCTTCCGGCTTCGGTGCGGGCTTCGGGGCAGGCTTCGTCGCCGGCGGGGCCGAGGTGTTCGGCGTATCAGCAGGCGCTCCGCCCGGCGATGAGGCGGGGCCGCCCGAGGGCGGGCCTGCCGGCGCCTTGGCTCGCGCGCCTGCCTGGGCTTGGCTGCCACCGCCCTCGTGCGCGACTCCTGTCTGGCTCTCCATCGCGACGCCCCCCGCAACTGCCGTCGTCGGGGCGTGGCGCGCGGCTTGGACGGTGCCCGGCCGCTGGGTCGCGCCGACCACTGGAGCAGTCCGAGCCGGACGGCGCGTTGCGGTCGGGTTCGGGTTCGTCGTGGTGCTCTTCTGGTGAGTCGCGCTCCTCGTCGACGAGGACGGCGCGTCGTCACCCTGAGCAAGCTGCACGCCCTTGTAGGCGACCCCGGTCGCCACCGTGACGGCGACGATCACGGCCGCCACCTTGGCCGCGGCCGCGACGAGCGAGCCGCCCGCGACTGCGCCACCGCTCGTGGTGCCGCTGACGCCGACACCGGTCGCGCCTGCGGCGCCGTTCGAGGTGGTGCCGGTCGCGCCCAGGC
>JBKPNM010000107.1:0-17171 GCA_046732615.1 Actinomycetota bacterium
GCCGGCATCGTCCGTCATCTCGTGGAACCTAGAGGGAAGTAGATTGACGCGGTGAGCTTCTCCGTTCCCGCCGAGGCGTACGACCGCTTCATGGGCCGCTACTCGTCCCGGCTCGCGCCGGGGTTCGCGCGCTTCGCAGGAGTCGAGGGGGGGCAGCGCGTGCTCGACGTCGGCTGCGGCCCGGGCGCTCTCACGACGGAGCTCGTGCGGCTGCTCGGCCCGGCCGCCGTCAGTGCGGTCGACCCGTCCGAGCCCTTCGTCGCGGCTGCGCGGGAGCGCAATCCCGAGGTTCGCGTCGAGCGCGCGTCGGCAGAGGAGCTGCCGTTCTCCGACGGCGACTTCGACGCGGCCCTCGCGCAGCTCGTCGTCCATTTCATGGCGGATCCCGCCGCGGGCATCCGCGAGATGGGCCGAGTGACGCGCGCGGGCGGGTTCGTCGCCGCGTGCGTGTGGGACCACGCGGGCGGGCGCGGGCCGCTCGGCGCCTTCTGGGACGCCGTACACGAGCTCGACCCGCACGCGCCGGACGAGTCGCAGCTGCCCGGCGCCCGAGAGGGGCACCTGAGCACGATCTTCACGGAGGCCGGTCTCCGCGACGTCGAGGAGACCCTCCTCTCCGTGGCGGTCGAGCATCCGACGTTCGAGGAGTGGTGGGAGCCGTTCGAGCTCGGGGTCGGCCCGGCCGGGGGCTACACGAAGCAGCTGGATCCGAAACGCCGCGAGGCGCTGCGCGAGGCGTGCCGCGCACGCCTCGCCGCACCGCCGTTCGTCCTCACCGCGGCAGCGTGGGCGGCCCGGGGCCGCCGGCGATGATCACGCCCGAGGACGTCGGCTGCATCGCGATCTTCGCCGGCCTCGACGATGCCCAGCGCGAGCGGCTCGCGCGTGCAGCAGCCGACATCACCCTCGCCGGGGGCGAGTTCGCCGCGCACCAGGGCTCGGAGCGCGCGCTCTTCGGTGTCCTGGAAGGACGGATCGATGCCGTCCGGCTCTCGGACGGCATCGAAGAGGTGGTCGGACGGCGCGAGCCGGGCGACGTCTTCGGCGAGGTGCCGATCACGCTCGGCACGGTCTTCCCGGTCGGCTTCCGCGCCGCGGAGCCCTCTCGCGTGCTCCGGGTCGAGCCGCACGACTACCACGCCGTCGCCGCGGACGTCCCCGGGCTCACGGAAGAGGTCGGGAAGCTCGCCCGCGAGCGGATGAGCGGCGCGCGCGGCCTCCAGGGGCTCGCCGCCGCGCCGTCGCCGCCCCGCGCGATCGTCGTCGGGAGCCGGTTCGACGCGTCGTGCGCCGACCTGCGGCGCTTCCTCGACCGCAACCTCGTCACCTTCGAGTGGCTCTTCCCGGACGCTCCGGACGCCGAGGCCGTGTGGGGCGGCCCCCTCCCCGCGGCGGAGGATCTTCCTGCGGTCAGGATCCTCGACAGGGGGACCGTCGTTCGTCCGTTGCTCCGCCAGGTGGCGGGCCTCCTCGACCTCGACGACGCCGACGTCCTCCGCCCGCAGCTCCGTCGCGTCGCCGAAGGGCTCGGCCTCGCGACGGAGGCCGAGGCGGACGAGTACGACGTCGTCGTCGTCGGCGCCGGGCCCGCGGGGCTCGCGGCCGCGGTGTACGGCGCCTCCGAGGGCCTCAGCGTCCTCGTGATCGAGCGCGAGGCGCCGGGCGGACAGGCGGGGACGTCGTCGCGGATCGAGAACTACCTCGGCTTCCCGGACGGCGTCTCGGGAGACGATCTCGCCGGCAAGGCGCTCAGGCAGGCACGGCGCCTCGGCGCGGAGATCCTCGTGACCCGCACGATCACGAGGATCGACCCCGCGACGCGCTCCGTTCACCTCGAGGCGGGCGACGTGATCGCGGCGCGGACGATCGTCCTCGCGTGCGGTGTCGCCTGGCGTCGGCTCGCGATCGACGGCTTCGACCGGCTCGCAGGCAAGGGCGTGTTCTACGGCGCCGCCCGCAACGAGGCGCGGAACACGCACGGGCTGGACGTCCACGTCGTCGGCGCGGGCAACTCGGCCGGGCAGGCGGCGGTCTTCTTCTCGAGGCACGCCCGCAGCGTGACGATGCTCGTACGCGGAGACGGCCTAGGCAAGTCCATGTCGCGCTACCTCGTCGACCAGATCGAGGCGCTGCCCAACATCCGGGTGCTGCCGGGGACAGAGGTCGTCGCCGCGCACGGCGACGCGTCGCTCGAGGCGATCGACGTGCGGGACCGCGGCAGCGGCGAGAGGGAACGTCTCGAGTCGGGCGGGCTCTTCATCTTCATCGGCGCCGACGCCCAGACCGAGTGGCTGCCGCCCGAGATCGCCCTCGACCCGAAGGGGTACGTGCTCACCGGCCACGACGTGCAGGACGCCGGCCGCTGGCCGCTCGACAGGGACCCGTACCTCCTCGAGACGAGCGTCCCCGGGATCTTCGCCTGCGGCGACGTGCGCTTCGCGCCGGTGAAGCGCGTCGCGGCCGCGGTGGGGGAGGGCAGCATGGCGATCGCGTTCGTCCACCAGTACTTCCGCGAGGGCGAGCCCGCGCTCGAGCTCGGCTAGAACACGTCGAGCGTCGGGAATGCGGCCGTCGCGTCGACGCAGCTCGCGAGGTAGAGCGCGGTACCCGGGTCACCCGTCCAGAGCGTGTGCCGCGCCCGGCCGAACTCGACGCGGGCCCGCTCGACCTGCGCGACCGAATGCATCGCGAACGCGCGTGCGCGATGGAGCCAGAGCTCGT
The DNA here is from genome assembly GCA_046732615.1 of Actinomycetota bacterium. GTDB lineage: Bacteria > Actinomycetota > Thermoleophilia > Gaiellales > Gaiellaceae > Gaiella. The sequence continues at coordinate 2,722 of JBKPNM010000107.1, forward strand.
CGCCGGTTCGCTCGAACAGCTTCAGGAACGCGTAGCCGTTTCCCGCGGTGCCGTGACAGAGGTTCGCGCCCTTGCGGAGCGGGCCCGCCTGCCAGGTCAGGTCGCCGCCGGCGAGCAGCAGCTCGGTCAGCTCGTCGTCGCGTGGCGCGAGAGAGCCGAGTGAGGCGACGATCCCCGGCGCGCCGTGGCACCACTGGGTGCGGCGGGGCACCGAGCTCGGCTCGACGGAGGGCGGCCACTGGGCCAGCCCGTCGTCGCGCAGCGCGTGCGCCGCGAGGCTTGTGACCGCGCGCCGCTCGAGCTCCTCTCGGCGGGCCGGGTCGAGCAGGTCGCCGCGGGCGAGGACGTAGACGTTCCCTGCAAAGCCGTGCGCCGGGCCGAGGATGTGGGCGCGCTGGCCGTAGAGGTCCTGCTCCCAGAGGTCGCCGTGCCATGCGTCCAGGAGTCCCTCCGCGGACTCCTCCCAGGCGGCCGGCCAACTTGCCGCGCCGGTGCGCTCGTGCATCACCTGGGCGGCGAGCATCGTGCCCGGCGAGCCCCACATGAACTCACGGGTCGGGTTCGTCGCGTTCGCTCTGACGGCCGCGAGAAGCTCGTCCTCCTGCCACGTGGCCGGTGCCAGCGTGTGGGCGACGAGCAGGATGCCCGCCTCGCCCATCCAGAGCGACGGAACGACGCCGAAGGCCGCGTAGTCGGGTCCTGCGCGGTAGCGGTCGACGAGGCTCAGTGCCACGTCGCGCCAGTCACCCTCGAGATCGGCCGCGCCGCCGCGTCGGAGCGCGTCGAGCGCCCAGACGACGCCTGCGGCACCGAGGTAGAGCGAGGCTGCCCGATGGAGGGGCGAGTCGTCCTCCTGATCGAGCGGGTGGGGCGGCCAGAGCTCGTCGGCGTCGAAGGCGCGCTCGGTCTCGGTCACGATCGCGCGAATCGCCCCGCGTGCCCGCTCGGTGTCCCATGCCGTGTCGGTGAGCGGCTCGTGCGCCTCGGGATCGAAGAGCGTCGTCATCCGAGAAGCTCGGCGGCGGCGAGCGCGTAGACGGCGGCGCAGCGGCGGATCGCCGCCTCGTCGACGAGCTCGTCCGGGCCGTGCGAGACCTCGAGTGCGCCGGGGCCGTACGCAAAGGCCGGGATGCCGAGCTGCGCGTACCAGCGCGTCTCGAGCACGCCCGGGCAGATCTCGAACCGCGGCCGCTCGCCTGCGACGGCGGCAGCGCATCGTGCCAGCGCCTCGGCGGCCGGGTGGGACGGGTCGGTGCTCGCCGCAGGCTCGCGCTGAAGGACGTCGACGGTCACCTCCGCGCCGGCGTCGGCGGCGGCTCGCTCGATCGTCCCGGTGAGGCGTGCGAGCTCGCTCTCGAGGCCCTCGTCGGGGTCGAACCGGCGGTCGACGGAGAACCACGCGGAGCCGGGCACGACGTTGAAGCCGGCGCCCGACCCGGCCGCGCCGCCGACGACGAGCGGCGAGCCTCCGCGCTCGCGCAGCGACTCCGCGAGCCGTGCAAGCGGCTCGGCGACTCGGACCATCGCCTCGAAAGCGTTGACGCCGAGGTGCGCCTGGCCGACGTGCGCCTCTCGGCCGCTCACCCCGACGCGAAGCGTGAGCGCTCCGCGGCTCGCGTGCCAGACGGCGCCGCCCGTCGGCTCCGAGGTGAGCATCGCGACCGCCTCGCCGTCGATCATCTCCGCGCGCCGCAGGTGACCCGAGCCCGCCGCGCTCCCGGTCTCCTCGTCGCAGACGAGGTGGAGCACGACGCGCCCCCGACCGAGGAGGCCGAGGGTCGACGCGGCCGCGGCCGCGTAGAGCATGCTCACGAGCCCACCCTTCATGTCGGCCGTGCCGCGTCCGACGATCGTCCCGTCTCGACGCGACGGGCGGAACTGGGCCGGGTCCTGCGCGGGGACGACGTCGAAGTGGCCGTGGAAGTAGACGGTGGCGGGACCGGTGCCGGCGGTGCCGCGCACGATGCACGGCTCCTCGAGCGCGCCGGAGGGCTCGAGCGGAATCAGCTCCGGATCGAGGCCTAGCTGCTCCATCGCGTCGCGCAGCACGCGGCCGCAGGTCCCGAGCGCGCGGCCGGGCGGGTTCTCCGTGTCGATCGCGACGAGCTGCTCGACGAGCGCGGCCATCTCCTCGGCGCGCGGCTCGAGCCATGCCTGGATGTCTGCGGCAGGTCGTACGACGGCCATCGCGGAAACCTAGTCCGTCTCTTTTCGGAAACCGTGCGTCTAAGCTCTTGGGCTTCCGCATGGCGACGTTCTCGACGCGATTCCTCGGCTGCAAGGTCTCGTTCGCCGACGCGCAGGCGATCCGCGAGAGGTTGCTCGCCGACGGTCATACGGAGGTCGTCGACGGCGGCGAGATCCAGGTCGTCAACACCTGCTGCGTCACGCACGAGGCCGTCTCGAAGTCGCGCCGGGCGGCCGCGAGGGCAGCCCGCTCGGCGCGCTCGGTCTACGTCACCGGATGCGGCTCGAACCTCGAGGGCGCGTTCGCAGGCTCCGCGCCGAACGTCGTCGTCACGGGTCGGACGGGAGACGACGCTGCGGCGTTCGTCGCCGGCGACGTCGGAGCAATCGGCTGCGTCAACGCCGAGCACCGGCTCGAGCGCGTCCGCGCCTTCGTGAAGATCCAGGACGGCTGCTCGTTCTCGTGTGCGTTCTGCGTGATCCCGCTCGTCCGCGGCGCGACGCGCAGCCGCACGGCGGCTGCCGTGTTGAGCGAGATCCGGCGCCGCGTCGGGCAGGGCCATCGGGAGATCGTCCTCACCGGCGTCAACCTCGGCTGCTTCCGCGACCGCGCGGCCGGCTACGGGCTCGCCCGCCTCGTCCGCGACGCGGGCGCGACGCCCGGGCTCGAGCGGCTCCGGCTCTCGTCGATCGAGGTCAACCACGTCGACGCAGACCTCGTCGCCGCCATCCTCGAGACGCCGACCGTGTCGCCGCACCTCCACGTGCCGCTCCAGTCCGGTGACGACCGCGTGCTGCGCGCGATGGGCCGGCGCTACGGCGCCGCGCAGTTCGAGCGACGGCTCGCGCCACTCGCGGGCCTCAACCTGACGACCGACGTCATCGTGGGGTTCCCCGCCGAGGACGACGTCGCCTTCGAGCGGACGCTCGCTCTCGTCGAGCGTCTCGGGATGACGAAGGTGCACGTCTTTCCCTACTCACCGCGGCCGGGGACGCGCACTGCGGCCGACGACACCGTCCCCGTCACCGTGAAGCGCGAGCGCGGCGCGAGGCTGCGGGCGCTGTCGGACGAGCTCTGCCGACGGCGGTGGGCGAGCCGCGTCGGCTCGTCCGACCGCGTGCTCGTCGACCGTCCGGGTCGCGGCTACGCCGACGACTACACGCCGTGGCTCGTCCGCGGAGCGACGGTCGGCTCGTTCGTCACCGCGCGCGCGGTCGGCGTGGCGAACGAGGGGGTGCTCGCCGTTGCCGCCTGAGGACTGTCTCTTCTGCCGGCTCGTCGGCGAGGGCGACCACGTCCACCGCGCGGACGGGTTCGTCGCCATCCGCGACATCGCGCCGAAGGCGCCGACGCACCTGCTGATCCTCCCCGAGCGGCACGTCGACACGTTCCGCGAGGTCGGGGAATTCGAGCCCGGGGAGGCGAAGCGGATGCTCGAGTTCGTCGCGGAGACCGCTGCGAGGGCGGGGCTCGAGGACTACCGCGTGATCGTCAACGTCGGCCCCGGGGGCGGCCAGACCGTGTTCCACCTGCACTGGCACGTTCTCGGGGGCGCTAGCCTGCCCGGATTCGAATGACGCTGATTGCGGAGATCGAGGGCGAGCTGAAGGACGCCCGCCGCGCGCGCGACGACGCGCGCCGCGATGCCCTCGCGCTCGTCCTCAATGCGCTCCGCGCTGCCGAGAAGGACCTGCAGCGTTCCCTCTCCGAGCAGGAGTCGCTCCAGGTGCTGCAGCGCGAGCGGAAGAAGCGCGTCGAGGCGATGGAGGCATTCGACGCCGCCGGCCGCGAGCAGCAGGCCGACCGCGAGGAGTTCGAGCTCGGGGTGATCGAGGAGTTCATGCCGGACGAGCTCTCCGAGGACGAGCTCGAGGAGGTCGTCGACGACGTGATCGCAGAGGTCGGCGCGACGTCGATCCGCGACCTCGGTCGCGTGATGGCGGACGTGATGCCGCGGGTCTCCGGGCGCGCCGACGGCTCCGTCGTCAGCCAGCTCGTCCGCGAGAAGCTCGCCTGAGCGACTTCGTGCGTTGGACGCGGGCGCTGCAGGCGCTCGCCCAGACGGGTCTCACGTACGCCGAGGGGCCGTTCGACCGCGAGCGCTACGAGGCGGTGCAGCGGATCGCCGCCGAGATGGCGGCCGCCGCTGGGGGGGAGGACTCGGAAGAGCTCCTCGCGCGCTTCGCCGAGGAGAGTGGCTACCGCACGCCCAAGGTCGACGTCCGCGCTGTGGTGCTCGACGCCGGCCGGCTGTTGCTCGTACGCGAGCCCGGGAGTCACGGCTGGTGCCTCCCCGGCGGCTGGGCCGACGTGGGGGAGACGCCGTCGCGCGCCGTCGAGAAGGAGGTCGGCGAGGAGGCCGGCCTCACCGTTCGCGCTGTCCGCCTGCTCGGCGTGTTCGATCGCGACTTCCGCGGCCGGCTCCGCTGGCCGGCGCACGTCTACAAGCTGTACGTCCTCTGCGAGGTCCTCGGCGGAGCTCCCGCGCCGGACGGGCTAGAGACCGAGGCCGCGGAGTACTTCCCGCTCGACGCCCTTCCCGAGCTGTCGCTCAAGACGCCGTCCGAGCAGCTCGAGCGTGCGCTCGCGGTCGCCTCCGATCCGGGCCTGCCGGCCGCGCTCGACTAGCGGCCGGCCGACGTGCAGCTTTGGAGGCCGGCGAGGCGCGAGAGCCGCCGCCGATGGCGTGCGACGAGCGAGTACCCGCGGCGCGTCGGGCCGGGGAGCGCCTCGACGAGCGGCGCCGACCACCGGAGGCGCGGGAGCGAGCGAAGGATCGGCGCCAGAGCTTCAGCACCCGAGCGTCGGCGCCCACCGTCGTCGACGATGTGGATCGCCGCTTCTCGCTGCAGGGGGGTCAGGTCTCGCAGCTCGCGATCGCCGACGGCCGAGCGGATCGGCGACACGCGGATCCCGCGCACTGCGAGCCAGGCGGCGAGCCGCGTGCAGATCCCGCAGTCAGCGTCGTAGAGGACGAGTGCCGCCCGAGCGCGCATCGTCGGCAACCGTAGCCAGGGAACGGCAACACCTCGCCCTACACTGGGACGCATGCAGGAGGTCCTGACCGTTCCGAACGAGGTCGCGGCGGAGCTCGCCGGCGTCGGCGACGGCGTGCTCGACAGCCTCCGCGAGCGGCTGGGGTGCTCGATCTCGCTGCGCGGCAACCGGCTCACGCTCGCGGGCGACGAGGCGCGTGTCGCCGAGGCGCGCGCCGTGCTCGACGAGCTCGTCGAGCTCGTCGAAGGCGGTCACGCGATCGGCCCCGACACCGTAGGCGCTGTCGTCGCGGCGCTCGACCAGTCCGAGGACATCCGGGACGTGTTCGAGGACGTCGTCTGGCGGCACCGGGGCAAGAAGATCGCGCCCAAGACCGTGACGCAGAAGCGCTACGTCGACGCGATCCGCACGTCGACGGTCACGTTCGGGATCGGCCCCGCGGGGACCGGCAAGACGTACCTCGCGATCGCGCTCGCAGTGAAGGCGCTCTCGGAGCGCGAGGTGGGGCGGATCATCCTGACGCGCCCTGCCGTCGAGGCCGGCGAACGGCTCGGCTTCCTCCCCGGCGACGTGCTCGCCAAGGTCGATCCGTACATGCGGCCGCTCTTCGACGCGCTCTACGACACGATGGATGCCGACCGGCTCAACGCCTTCATCGACCGCGGCACGATCGAGGTGGCACCGCTGGCCTTCATGCGCGGCCGGACCCTGAACGACTCGTTCGTCATCCTCGACGAGGCGCAGAACACGACGCCCGAGCAGATGCAGATGTTCCTCACGCGGCTCGGGTTCGGGTCGAAGATGGTCGTGACCGGCGATGTGACCCAGATCGACCTTCCGCGCGAACAGGCCTCGGGGCTGATCCAGGTACGGGACATCCTCCGCGCGCTCGAGGGGGTCGGTTTCGTCGAGTTCGGGCACGAGGACGTCGTGCGGCACAAGCTCGTCCAGCGGATCGTCGAGGCGTACAAGCGGCACGCCGAGGAGACCGGCTCCGCGCGCAACCGCTGATGATCGAGGTCGAGGCCTCGAACCGAAGCGGCCAGGAGGTCGACGACGCGGCGGCGGTCGCGCTCGCGCGGGCCGTGCTCGAGGCGGAGGGCGTCGCCGACGGCGAGCTCGGCATCGCCTTCGTCGGGCCCGATGAGATGCGGGCGCTCAAACGGGAGCACCTCGGAGTCGACGAGCCGACGGACGTGCTCTCGTTTCCGCTCGACGGGACGGGGCCGCTTCCCGCGGGCGAGCCGCGGGCGCTCGGTGACGTCGTCCTCTGCCCCCAGGTGATCGGCGACGGCTGGCGATGGCCGCTCGTCCACGGCCTGCTGCACCTCCTCGGGCACGACCACGGCCCGGCAATGGAGGAGCGCGAGCGCGCGCACCTGTCGTGATCACGCCGCGCCGACGGCCCTCGATCTTCGAGAGCTTCAACTTCGCGATCGAGGGGATCATCCACGTGCTGCGCACGCAGCGGAACATGCGGATCCACTTCGGCGTCGCGGTCGCGGTTCTCGTCGCGGCGCTCGCGTTCGACGTCTCGCGCCTCGAGCTCATCGCGCTGCTCCTCGCGATCGCCTTCGTGCTGATCGCGGAGATGATCAACACCGCCGTCGAGGCGGCGGTCGACGTCGCGTCCACCTCGTTCGATCCGATGGCGAAGCTCGCGAAGGACATCGGCGCGGGCGCCGTGCTGATCGCCGCGATCAACGCGATCGCCGTCGGCTATCTCGTCTTCTCCGGCCAGGTGGCCGAAGAGAGCTCGCGCCTGCTCGACAAGCTCTCGGAGGCCCCGGCCGAGCTGACGCTGATCGCCCTCGTCCTGACGATCGCGCTCGTCATCGCGCTGAAGGCGCTCTCCGGGCGCGGCTCGCCGCTTCGCGGCGGCTGGCCGTCGGGTCACGCCGCCGTCGCGTTCGCGGCATGGATGGCCGTCACGCTGGTGCTGGGGGACACCGAGCACCGCTTCCTCGTATCCTCCCTGACGCTGATCATGGCGCTCCTCGTCGCCCAGACGCGGATCGAGGCGGGCGTCCACTCGACCCTCGAGGTCGCCTCGGGCGGCCTCCTCGGCGCGCTCGTGACGCTCGTCATCTTCCAGGGGTTCTACGCGTGACGGACGAGGAGCTGCTCGCCGCCGCCGACGCGGTGGCCGTGCGCGCGTATGCCCCGTACTCGCGGTTCGACGTGGGTTGCGCCGTCCTCTGCCGCGACGGCCGCGTCGTCGAGGGGGTCAACGTGGAGAACGCCGCCTATCCGCTCGGCGTGTGCGCGGAGCGTGCGACGTTCTCGCGCGCGATCGTCGAGGGCTACCGGCCGGGCGATTTCGTCGTCGCGGCGATCACTGCGTCGCCGTGCGGCGGCTGCCGGCAGTGGCTCGCGGAGATGGGGGTCGAGCGGGTGGTGTTTCGCAACGGCGGACGCGTCGTGGAGATGACGACGGACGAGCTCCTTCCCGAGCAGTTCGAGCCCGACCAGCTTCCCTCGTGACGATCCGTCCCGAGGACGCGCGCCTGTGGGGCGATCGGCACACAGGTCGTGCGCTCTCGTTACCCATCTGTGCGTGGTTCGGCGGTACGCTCGAGGCGTGGGGAGGAGGCCGGTGGCCCAGGTCGTCTGCCCGAAAGGGACACGGCTCGAATGGACAACCGCTCGGCCCTTGCGCACGGAGGGATTGCTCGCCTCGGCGTGGACGCCCCGACGCCTGGGGCCGGCATCCGTTGCCGCCCCCGGAGTGGTCCCGTCGTCGCGCGGCCCCTGCCGGACGGCTCACGGCCGAGCTGCGTCAGGGGGCGAGATGAAGAGCGGGCTCGTCGCGGTCGCGGGTCGGCCGAACGTCGGCAAGTCGACCCTCGTCAACGCCCTCACCCGCTCGAAAGTCGCGATCACGTCGACCGTCCCGAACACCACGCGACGAAGGATCTGCGGCGTCGCGAACGGTGACGACTGGCAACTCGTCCTCGTCGACCTGCCCGGTTTCCAGCGCCCGATCGACGCGCTCACCGAGCGCATGCAGGAGACGGTCGACGGCTCGTTCGAGAACGTCGACGCGGTGCTCTTCGTGCTCTCCGCGCGCGACCGAATCGGCGCCGGCGACCGTTTCGTCGCTCGCCGCGTCTTCTCGCTCGGCGTGCCGGTCGTGATCGCGCTCAACAAGATCGACCGCCTGAAGCACGGCCACGTCGCGTCGCAGATGAAGGTCGCAGCCGGGCTCGGCGACTTCCACGCGCTCCACCCCGTCAGCGCCAAGGTGCGCGACGGGATCGACGAGCTGCGCGACGACCTCGTCCGGCTGCTTCCCGAGGGGCCGCCTCTCTTCCCGCGAGAGCAGGCCACCGACCTGACGCTCGAGGAGCGGATCGCCGAGGTGATCAGGGAGAAGGCACTCCACCTCACGCGCGACGAGGTGCCGCATGCACTCACCGTCGAGGTGGAGGAACTCGGCGAGACGACCCGCGCGCTCGTCCTCGTCGAGACGGAGTCCCAGAAAGGCATCCTGATCGGGAAGAAGGGCGCGATCGTCCGCGAGATCGGCACTCGCGCGCGTCCCGAGGTCGAGGCGCTCGTCGGCCACAAGGTCTTCCTCGAGCTCGTCGTCAAGGTGCGGCCGCGCTGGCGCCGTGACCGGAAGACGCTCGAGCGGCTCGGGCTCTGACTCGGCGCCGCCGTCAGCGGACGTGCTGCACGTCGGGCTCGATGCGCAGGATCACCCGCTCGGACGTGATCGCGGAATCGTCGTAGTCGCGCCCGCGGTACTTCTGCGACAGCCGATCGATGTGCGCGCGCGCGTCGGGCCCGCGCACCGTCTCGACGACGTGGCCGCGCACCTCCGCGTAGACGTACGGGTCGTCGCGGTCGATGATGGTGACCGTCACGCGCGGGTCGCGCTCGACCGCCCGGAACTTCGCGCGGTGCACCTCCGTGTTGATCAGCAGGTGGTCGTCGTCGGCATCGATCCACATCACGTGGGTCATGGCCGCCCCGGAGCGAAGGAGAACCGTGAGCGTCGCGAAGTTCGGCTCGTGGGCGAGCGCGTGGACCCGTGGGTCGACGGCCGCGGTCAAGCCGTGTCCGTGGCGTCGAGCGCCTCGTCGGCGTCGACGCGGTCGGCGAGCGTCCGGGCCACCTTCAGCCACAGCTCGGGTAGCGAGTCGAGGAGCGCCACGAATTCGCGGCCGGAGATCGCGAGCACGTGCAGCGGCGTCGTGGCGACGACCGTGGCAGTGCGCGGCGAGCGGGAGAGCAGCGCGATCTCGCCGACGAAGCTCCCGGCCCCGAGCCGCGCGACGCGCCGCCCGCTGCGGCGCACCTCGACGTCGCCTTCGACGACGACGTAGAACTCGTTCCCCGGCTCGCCCTCGCGAATCAGCTCGGTGCCGGCCGGGACGTCGCGCTCGTCTGCGAGCGCCGCGATCCGGCGCAGGTCGCGCCTCGAGCAGAGCTCGAACAGCGGGAGGCCACGGATGAGGTCCACCCGGGTGTCGGCGCGGAGCAGCACGGAAGCGGAACTCTAGACTGAAGCCATGAGCCAGACGGTGGCGCTCCCTCGTAGCCTCGAGCTTCCCGGCGGCGGCCGCTTGCCGCGCCTGGGATCCGTCGACGCGGTCGCGCTCGAGGCCCGCGCCGGTGAGCTTGCCAAGCGATCGATCAAGCGCGAGTCCAAGGTCTTCGCGCTCGAGCTCGCGATCCGGATGATGGACCTGACCACCCTCGAGGGGGCCGACACGCCGGGGAAGGTGCGTGCGCTCTGCACGAAGGCGAAGTACCCGGACCCCGGCGATCCCTCGGTGCCGCACGTGGCGGCCGTTTGCATCTACCCGAGCCTCGTGCCGGTCGCGCACCGGGCGCTCGCCGGCAGCGCCGTGAAGGTCGCCTCGGTCGCGACGGCGTTCCCATCCGGACAGGCACCGCTCGATGTGAAGCTCGCAGACGTCCGTGCGGCGGTCGAGGCGGGCGCCGACGAAATCGACATGGTGATCGACCGCGGCGCGTTCCTCTCCGGTCGGATCGGGCACGTGTACGAGGAGGTCGTCGCCGTCAAGGACGCGTGCGGGGACGCCCATCTGAAGGTGATCCTCGAGACCGGCGAGCTCGGCACGTACGACGCGGTGCGGAAGGCGTCGCTCGTGGCGATCGCGGGCGGCGCCGACTTCATCAAGACCTCGACCGGCAAGGTGTCGCCCGCAGCGACGCTCCCCGTCACGCTCTGCATGCTCGAGGTGATTCGCGACGTCCACGACGAGACCGGGCTGGTGATCGGGATGAAGCCCGCGGGCGGCATCCGCACCGCGAAGCAGGCGATCCAGTACCTCTGCGTGCTTCACGAGACGCTCGGGCCCGACTGGCTGACGCCGGATTTGTTCCGCTTCGGCGCCTCGTCGCTCTTGAACGACGTGCTGCTCCAGCTCCGCAAGCAGCGGACGGGCATCTACCGCTCGCCCGACGAGTTCACGCTCGACTGATGGGCGCGGTCGAGCAACAGCGGCGTGCGCTCGCCCCCACGACGGCGTGGGACTACGCGCCGTCGATCGAATCGCGCGAGATCGTCTCGTTCGCAGACCGCTACGGCCTGTTCATCGGCGGCGAGGACGTCGCACCACGGTCGCGGTCGTGGTTCACGACCGTCTCGCCGTCGACCGAGGAGCCCTTGGCAGAGGTCGCGCAGGCGGGCGCGAAAGACGTCGCACGCGCGGTCGCTGCAGCACGGGAGGGGTTCGACGCCTGGAGCGCGTGGAAGCCGGCCGAGCGAGCCAAGGTGCTGTTCCGGATCGCACGCATCCTCCAGGAGCGCGCGCGAGAGCTCGCCGTCGCCGAGTCGCTCGACGGCGGGAAGCCGATCAAGGAGTCGCGCGACGTCGACCTGCCGCTCGCGGCCGCCCACTTCTTCTACTACGCCGGGTGGGCCGACAAGCTCGAGTACGCCTTCCCCGGCCGGCGAGCGCGACCACTCGGCGTCGCCGCGCAGATCGTGCCGTGGAACTTCCCTTTGCTGATGCTCGCCTGGAAGATCGCGCCGGCGCTCGCGTGCGGGAACACGGTCGTCCTCAAGCCCGCGGAGACGACACCGCTGACCGCGCTCCTGTTCGCAGACGTCTGCCGCCAGGCGCAAGTGCCGCCGGGCGTCGTCAACATCGTCACGGGGGACGGGTCGACCGGCGCCCACCTCGTGCGCAACGAGGACATCGACAAGGTCGCGTTCACGGGCTCGACGGAGGTGGGGAAGGCGATCCAGCGCGAGCTCGCCGGTCGTGACGTCCCGCTGACGCTGGAGCTCGGCGGCAAGGCGGCGAACATCGTCTTCGAGGACTGCGCCCTCGACCAGGCCGTCGAAGGGATCGTCAACGGCATCTACTTCAACCAGGGCCACGTGTGCTGTGCCGGGTCGCGGCTGCTCGTCCAGGAGTCGATCCACGACCAGCTCGTCCGCAAGCTGAAGCGGCGCATGGCGACGCTCCGCGTCGGCAACCCCCTCGACAAGAACACCGACATCGGCGCGATCAACTCGAAGGCGCAGCTCGCCCGCATCGTCGAGCTGGTCGAGAGCGGCACGGAGGAGGGCGCGGAGGTCTACCAGCCGCCGTGTCGGCTGCCCGAGAAGGGCTGGTGGTTCGCGCCGACCGTGTTCACGAACGTCGCGCAGAGCCATCGAATCGCGCAGGAGGAGATCTTCGGGCCGGTGCTGAGCGTCCTCACGTTCCGGACGCCGGACGAGGCGGTCGAGAAGGCCAACAACACGATGTACGGCCTCTCGGCCGGCGTCTGGACCGAGAAGGGCTCGCGCATCCTGTGGATGGCCGACCGGTTGCGCGCCGGCGTCGTCTGGGGCAACACCTTCAATCGGTTCGATCCCGCGTCGCCGTTCGGCGGTTACAAGGAGTCCGGCTTCGGTCGCGAGGGCGGCCGCCACGGGCTCGAGGCGTACCTGAGGTTCGAGTGAGCGACGAGACGCGGCAGCCCGCGGCGGTGGTCGGGGCGAAGCTCGTGCTGCTCGGCGCGCTCGTCTGGGGCGTCTGGAAGGTCCTGCGCGCGGAGGTCGACGAATGAGCGCGCGACTGCCCGTTCGCAAGACGTACAAGCTGTTCATCGGCGGCGCGTTCCCGCGCTCGGAGTCCGGCCGCACGCTCGACGTCGAGGGCCACAACGTCGCGCGCGCCTCGAGGAAGGACGCGCGCGACGCCGTCGTCGCGGCCCGCAAGGCGTTACCCGGCTGGAGCGCCGCGACCGCCTACAACCGCGGGCAGGTGCTCTACCGGCTCGCCGAGACGATGGAGACGCGCCACGCCGCGTTGGCCCGCGTCTGCAGCGGTCGCCGCGAGGTCGCGCGCGCCATCGACCGTGTCGTCTGGTACGCGGGCTGGGCGGACAAGCTGGCGCAGGTCCTCGGTGGGGCGAACCCCGTCGCGGGCCCGTACTTCAACTTCACGGTGCCGGAGCCGACCGGAGTGGTCGCCGTGGTCGCCCCGGACGAGCCGGCGCTCGACGGCCTCGTCTCCAGGGTCGCGCCGGCGCTCGTCGGTGGCAACGTTGTCGTCGTCGCCGCCTCGGAGGCGCACCCGCTCGCGGCGATCGAGCTCGCGGAGGCGGTCGCGACCTCGGACGTGCCCGCCGGCGTCGTCAACGTCCTCACGGGGCGTCGTGAGGAGGTTGCCCCCGTTCTCGCCGCGCACATGGACGTGAACGCGATCGACGTGACGGGCGCCGACGGGGACGTTGCGGCGCTCGAGGTGCTCGCGGCCGAGAACGTGAAGCGCGTCGTCCGCGCGCGTGACGAGCAGAGCGCGTGGGAGATCGGCGCGTTCATGGAGTTGAAGACCGTCTGGCACCCGATCGGGCGCTGAGCGGCTGATTCCGGCTTCGACACGCCGTGCTCCTCTGGGGCACCCCAACCCACCACCCGCTGCCAATTCTAAATGCTTCCGTCGCCTGTATTGGCGACAAAACAGTGCCAGCTTCGTGCCGACTACGTAACGGCGACGCAGGCCACCGCGACGCGCCGCGTCGCCCATCCCAGGCAGCCGAGGTCAGCCGAGCAGCGGGTCGAGCGTCTCGACAACCGCCTCGAGCCGCGCCGCGAGCGGCCCCTCGACGAGCACCCACGGGCTCCCACTCGTGCGAGCGCGCGCGAGGTACCGCCCGTGCATCTCGCGTCGCTGCTCCTCGAACTCGCGGATCCCGTCACGGCGCCACGGCACGTCGAGCCCGCAGACGACGAAGAGGTCGTAGTTGCGCGCGACGAGGTCCTCGAACCCGCTGGCGCGCGTCCCGAGGTAGACCTCGTGGAACACCGCGGTCGTGAACGCGTCCGTGTCCGAGAAGAGCACGCGGTGGGCGAGCGTCGCGAGGAAGTCCTCGTACCAGCAGTGGATCCGCGCGATGTGGGTGAACTCCCAACTCGTCCACGCGGCGCCGGCGGGGCGCCCGACCAGCGTGTACGGCCGCCCGTACTCGGGATTCCAGAGCGTTTCGTAGTGGCGCGCGAGCGCCTCGGCAAGCGTCGACTTGCCCGTCGACTCGGCCCCGAGCAGGCAGACGCGCTTCACCGGGCTCACCGGGCGCGAGCCTACGCGATCGGCCTCGGCGGATAGCATCCGCGACCGTGACGCATCGACGTCTGAGCCAGGCGATCGCAGAGGGCGACGGGATCTCGGTGCTGGTGCACGTGCGGGACGAGGACGGCGCCCGCCGCGCCGAGGAGGGCGGCGCGAAGGGCATCGTCGTGCGAAGCGGCGCAGCGGATCTCCGCTCGCACACCGACCTGCCGCTGCTGGCGTACGGGCTCGCCCCGGAAGACGCCTCCGCCACGGACGCGGTCGTGCTGACCGTCGACGACCCCGACGCGCTTCCCGCGTTCGCCGAGCGCTGTCACGAGCTCGGGCTCGAGTACGTCGTCCGGGTGCGGGACGACGAGGAGCTCGAGCACGTCCTCGAGCACGTCGACCCGGAGATCCTCCTGCTGGCGGCCGACGCGGCGGAGAGCGAGCAGGAGCAGCTCGACCGCGTGCTCGAGCTGCTTCCAGACGTGCCGGCCGGCAAGCTCGCGATCGCGGAGCTCGCCGGTGCGTCGCGCGAGGACGTGGAGGAGCTCGAGCGCGCCGGGATCGACGCGGTGCTGGTCAGCGGCGACGTCGAGGCCCTCGTCCGCGACGGCGTCCCGGACGTCTAAGACCTCGACCCGGAATGACGCTTCGTCGCCGGGGCGCGTCGGGCGCGTGCGATGCGAGGACGCAGGGAGCCCCGATATGAGGCCGATCGGGGCGACTGAGGACGAAGC
>JBKPNM010000108.1:0-5742 GCA_046732615.1 Actinomycetota bacterium
AGCACGTTCGGCAGCTGCCGCAGCGGCGCGGAGACCGAGCTCTGGGTGTGCATCCCCGTAGGTTAGTGTCGTCGCCCGTGACGCGAGCGGCGCCGCTGCCCGGGCTCGTCAACGCCCACAGCCACGCGTTCCAGCGCGCGCTTCGTGGCCGGGCGGCCGGAGGCGACTTCTGGGCCTGGCGGGAGGGGATGCTGTCGGAGGCGGCCGCGCAGACGCCGGCGACCGTGCTCGAGCTCTACACCGCGACGTACCGCGAGATGCGGGCGGCGGGGTTCACCGCGGTCGGCGAGTTCCACTACCTCGGCCTCGATACGGCTCTCGCCGCGGCCGAGGCGGCCGCCGAGGCGGGCATCGGCTTCGTGTGCCTCTATGTCGCATACGCGCGCGGGGGGATCGAGCGGATGCGGCAACCGACCGTCGCGGCCTACGTCGAGCAGCTCGAGACGCTCCGTGCCGGCGGGGTCGCGGTCGGTGTCGCCCCCCACTCCGTGCGCGCGTGTCCTCGGGAGTGGCTCACCGAGCTCGGCCGCTACGCGGCGGCAGAGCGCCTGCCGCTCCACGTCCACGCCGACGAGCAGCCGCGCGAGGTCGAGGAGTGCCTCGCCGAGCACGGCTTGCGCCCCGTCGAGCTGCTTGCCGACTGCGGCTGCCTCGGCGAGCGCAGCACGGTCGTGCATGCGACGCACGCGAACGGAGCGGAGCTCGATCTGCTGCGGGACAGCCGCGCGACGATCTGTGCGTGCCCGACGACCGAGGCCGACCTCGGCGACGGCTTTCTCCCCGCCGCCCGGGTGCGGCACCGCGGGATCCCGCTCTGCATCGGCTCGGACTCGAACGTCCGCATCGATCCCTTCGAGGAGCTCCGGGAGCTCGAGGGGATTGCGCGGCGGCAGGAGGGGCGGCGCGCGATCTTCGCCACCGACGAGCTCTGGGCGGTCGGCGGCGCAAACGGCGCTCGGGCACTAGGTCTCGACGCCTGGGACGGCATCGAGGTCGACACCCGCCACCGGTCGCTCCGGGGCGTCGCGCCCGAGCACATGCGCGCCGCCCTCGTCGCCGGCTGCGGCGGAGACGTCGTCGTGCCGCCGGCCGAGGTGCCGTCGGTACGCTGACTCCCATGGAAGCGACCGAGCAGACGTTCGACACTGCCGTCCTCGACCGCTCTCACGAGGTTCCGGTCGTCGTCGACTTCTGGGCCGAGTGGTGCGGCCCGTGCCATGCGCTCGCTCCCATCCTCGAAGGCGAGATCGAGGCACGCGAAGGGGCGGTCGAGCTGGTGAAGGTCGACGTCGACGCGAACCAGGGCCTCGCCGCGCAGTTCGCCGTGAGCGGGATTCCCGCCGTCAAGGCGTTTCGCAACGGCAAGGTGGTGAGCCAGTTCGTCGGCGCACAGTCGCGCGCCTCGGTCGCGACGTTCCTCGACGAGCTGCTGGCGCCACCGCGCGCAGGCTCCCTCGTCGAGGAGCTCCGCGGCTCGGACGAGCTGCCGGACGTCGTCGCAGCGGTGGACGCCGGCGACCTCGAGCGCGCCCTCGACCTCATCATCGACGCCGTCCCCGGGGCGGCCGCCGACGAGCGCGACCGCCTACGCGACGTCGCCGTCGCGCTCTTCGAGCAGCTCGGCCAGGACGACCCGGTCGTCTCCGGCTACCGACGCCGCCTCGCGACAGCGCTCTACTGAGACCGCGTCACGCGGGCGGTCGTCGCCGTCGCACCCCCGAACCGGTCGATCCAGTAGGCGGTGCGGTCGAGGTACGCCCGCTGCGCGTCGGTGCCCTTGCGGCCCCACGCACCGTCGTACGCGAGATATCCGCCGGCCGCACGCGCAGGCTCGATCTGCGTCCCTTCGTGCCATTCGTTGTAGCTCGTGATCGTCACGACGTCGGGCGACGCGTGGACGGCGGCCTGCCACATGTGGTCGTAGACCCTGCCGTCGTTTCGCCGGCGCACGCGCTCGTCGCCCGTTGCGCGGAAGGCGTCGAAGCCTGGCCCGACCGACGGCGCACACGCGAGTCCGAGGCGTCGCGCGCCGGCGCACATGCGGCCGAACGACCTGCCGTCGTAGACGAGGACGTCGTACGTGTAGAGGCCCCGGAAGCCCCCCTTCAGGGCCCTGCCCGGCAGCGAGGTGTGCGCGAAGACGCGGAATCCGTCGAGGCCGGAGAGCGCCGCCCGCCACTCGTCGTCCGCGGAGCTCGTCGAGTCGTAGACGTAGACGTCCCGGATACCGAGACCCGTCAACGTCCGCAGAGCGGACACGACCGACGCCGGCGTCCGGCCCGCCCACGGCTCGACGTGAAGCGCGACACTCAATCCCGCCGCCCTGGCTGCGGAGGCAACCGGCCGGAGACGCGCATCCTCGACGGAGCCCGGCCCCCACCACGACACGATCACCGTGTCGATGCCCGTCGCGGCGATCTCACGCATCTGGGCGCGCACGACCGAGCCGTCCGCCGAGGAGTACGGCCCCCGCGCCGGGTAGAAGTTGGACCCGATCGCCCGCGGCGGCGCGTTGTCTCCTTGCGCCCAGTGCAGCCACGTCCCGTCGACCGAGGGCGTGCCGTACCACGCGTAGTAGAAGATCGCGACCTGGGGCACCGGCGGGTCGAGTGGCATCGGCACCCCGCGACCGATGGCCGCCACGACGAGCGCGCTTGCCACCGCCGTGATGAACGCTGCACGCCGCATGGAGCCGCGCGGATCCTAAACGGCCGGACGGTCGTGCGAAAGACGATAGGCCTCCTGGCCGTCGGCGGGTCAAGCGGCCGGTCCGGCGGCGGCGCCGCTACTGGCTGGAGTAGTGGAGCTCGTAGCCGTACTCGCGGTTCGGCGGAGCGGTGCGCGTCGGATCGGCAGGGGGTTCTGCCATCAGCGGCTCGAGACGCTCCTTGCGGAAGCGCTGCCGATGCTCGCTCGACTGCCAGACCTCGATGATGCGGAAGACGCCCTCGTCATCGAAGCCCGCGCAGTGGTAGATCAGCCCGCCCGGATAGCCCTCGGTGACGATCCGGTCGTTGAGGGCGTCGTAGTTGCGGGTGCTGCGATCGTCTCCGGACTCGAACTCGGTGATGTGGGCGTATGCCACGTCTGACCTCCTCCGTCTGATCCCATCCTACGAGCTTGCGCATCGCCCTCGGACGCCTCGGGTAGCGCCGCTGCCGGCGACGCCCGACGGCTCAATGCCCCTTCAGACGTCGCCAGGGCGCTCCGCTCAGCGGTTCGGAATGATCTGGCTTATCCGCATTGTCGTCCCGCGCCCGTTGTGCGTGATCTGCGATTCGCTGACGAGTGCTGCTATGAGGGCGAGACCGCGTCCGCGCTCGTAGGCCCGCTCGGTGGTCGGGTGTTTCCAGGTGCCTTTGTCCTGTACCTCGATGTGGACCGAGCCCGCGGCGAGAGTGGCGCGAACGTGGATCTCAGCGCGGCTTCCGGCGTGCTCGATCGCGTTTGCGACGGCTTCGTGCGCGGCGATGAGCAAGTCCGTTCGCAGCGACGGCTCGATCGCATGCTCACGCAACCATGCACTCAGTGCACGGCGAAAGTCCCTGAGACGGCTTGCGTCCGGTAGCAAGGCAAAGTTGAACTCTCCCTTCGTTGCGCTTGCGTCGTCCTCGTTCGTCACGCGATCTCCAGACCGTCGAGACGTACACCGGATTCTGGCTTCGCCGTGCAGGAGTGTGTCCCCCGGGGGCAGCAGGCCAAAACACCGACGTCGAGGTTGGTTGCCTCGGAGCAGGTCCCACGCAGTCGTGCACCGCGTGCTGGAGCTCACCGGACTAGGGATCGACCGCCGTTGCTTCGCATCGTCGACCTTCGCCTGGCTTCCGCAATCGGAGGTCATCGTAGAACGCTAGATGGTCACGCGGCTCTTGCCGGTTGACGTTTGTCAACCGTTGTCGGATCATCCGTGGCGCGGGCGGCGTGGCCGCAACGCGCGGCGTCGGGCCTGAGCGCCACCCCTCCCCCGGCTCGGGCAACGACCTGCGCGTGCGCCGCCCGCTGCTAGGCCTGTTCGCGCAGAAGAACGCGGCGAAGCTCGGCGAGCGGTGCGGGCGCGTCCTCGAGCACGGCGAGGATTTTCATCCGTTCGGCGTCCAGCAACCGGACGCTGTCAACGTCGCGGTCGACGGCGATCCCGATGCGTTGCCCAAAGGTCCGAGTGTCCGGCTCGAGCAAGCCTCAGGGCAAGCAGGGCTGCCGAGCTTGCCGACAGCGAAACGCCCGCAATCCACATGACTGTCATATTCCGTCGCTGCCTATGGGCAAACGTGACCGCTCCGGCACAGGGCGGTCGTGACCGAGCCGCGCCTCCCGCTCGAGAGCTCGCCGAGGTCTCGGGCTTTCTCCGGCACGGTCATGTACAGATTCGGAGCCGGCCACTTGCCTGGTTCCGACTCCTCGAGGAAAGGTGGGCCGGTGCTTTTCGGCGGATGGAGCACACTCGTCCGCGACTGTTTGCGTCCACGGCCACCCGAAGCACGAAAGCCCCACTCTTGGCGGGGTTTCAGTCGGGGCGCCGAGATTCGAACTCGGGACCTCTCCCGCGGGGCTACTCGGAGAGGTGACGGGGTCGCCGTCTGCGCAAGAGGATGGTGTCGGCGGTCGTGATCGCCGCTTTGGCGGCGTGTGGGATGTTCGCCGGGTCTGCATCGGCCGAGTCCAAGGCGGAAAACTGCCACGCAGTCGCAAGCTTCATCGCGTCGACCTGGCCGTGGTCACACGAAGGCAAGCCCGACGTTTTCAGCCGCCGCCGGGCGTGCTGAAGCTGTGGTTCGCGGAGTTCGCACCGACCCAGTTCCCGGGAATCGACTCGATTCCCGAGCTTCAGCAGTTCATCTGCGCCAGCGGGTAATCGTCGGGAGGAGGCCGGCCGGGGGGAGACTCGTGCCGGCCCCCCGGCCCGCTCGATGCCGAGAACCGGACGTCTTTTCTCTCGCGGGCACACTGCATTCCCGTTCGCCACCCGACATCCCCGCGATACGCGAACAGCCGCGAGAGACCTCATCCTGCTGAGGTCTCTCGTCCTACCCGGAGCTTCGATCGACGCTCTAGAAGCAGAGGAACGGGTCGCCCTCGTGGAGCTTGGCAAGCGCCGCGTCTCCCGCTCCCGGAGGGATCCCCTCGTCCTTGGCCTCCTGATGGAGCATGCGCGTCAGCACGGCAACGCTGCCGGTGGCGAGATTCTCTGCCGTGAACTGCACCGTGAGCCCGACGCATGAAGCGGCAGGATTGGGTGCCGCCGCCGCCGGACCTGCTCCGAGCGTGGCCACCGCGAGCGCGACAGCAGCGCTTGTCATCGACCACTTGAACCCGCGTGACCGCGAACTTGCGGACATCTGATCCCCCTTGTGGTGATTGGCGCGGGATTATGTGGCAGAAACCACAAAGAAGCAACCCTCCACCTCGACGTCGGCCGATAGCAGGAGGCGGAATGGCTGCCCCTGGCATGTATTTCCCCGCTCGCCCTCCGCGAGGGCAGTGCGTGACCCGGAACACGTTCGAGGACGGCACCGCCCTGTACCTGGCGGTGTGCGAACAGGGGCTGGAAGGGATCGTCGCGAAACGCTCAGCCGGGCTACTGGCGCCAGGAGAATCAGGGCGCTACGGCGGTCGCCGGAGCCGACACATGCATTGACACCTTTCGTAACAAGTCGGACAATCTCACCTCTTGCGGCTATCAAGGGGAGGGAAGATGGTCAGACGAGTCACTCTCGTCGTCGTCATGCTTGCGGCGTGCATCGT
>JBKPNM010000109.1:0-17995 GCA_046732615.1 Actinomycetota bacterium
GTACCGATGTGGGCCGGGATCGCGACGCTCCTCGCCGCCGGCGTCGCCGCGACGGGGGCGTGGAGCGAGCCCGAGCGCCGGACGCGCGTCGTTGCGTACGCCCTTGCTGGGCCACCCGCCGCCTGGATCGTCGGGATGCCCGTGATCGGCGTGGTCGCGGAGGTCCACTGGCGCCTCGCCTTCCTCGCGCTGCCGCTCCCGGCCGCGCTCGTCGCTCTCCTCGCCGTCGTCGGGCGCCCGCGCGACGTGCCGCTCTCCGGCAGAGGGACGTCGCTGCGCGGGCTCCTGCGCCTGCCGCTTGCGCGCCGGTGGGCGCTCGGCGAGCTCGCCGCCAACGCGGCCTGGGCGGGAACGCTCGTCTACAGCGGCGCGCTCCTCACCGAGGAGTACGGCCTCTCGACGACCGCGACGGGCCTCGCGCTCGGCGGGGTCGCGGTGGCGTACCTGGTCGCGAACCAGCGAGCCGGCCGCGGGACGCAGGATGCGGCGCGCGGCGTGATGCTCGCTTGCAGCCTCGGCGCGGCGCTCGCCGTCGCCCTCACGTGGGGCGTCACGGCGAGCGTCGCGGTCACGCTCGTCTTCTTCTCGCTGGCCGCGGCGATGACGGCGACGCGCATGGTCGCCGCGACCGTCTACGGCTTCACCGTGGCGAACGACCTCGCGCGCGAGGTCGGCGTCGTCCGCGCCGTCTCGACGCAGATCGGCTACCTCATCGGGTCCCTGGTGGGCGGGGTCGCCTACGCGCTCGCAGGGTTCGCCGGCCTGGGCGTCGTCTTCGGCGGCCTCTTCCTCGCGGCGACGCTCCCGTACGCCTCGGTGCGCGCGGCCCGCCGCCTCGTCGCCGCGGACGGAGCGTGCCCGTGATGCAGAGCCGCTACCGCCAGGTCGGCCGCGGGCGCGGGCTCGTCGTCCGCCCGCTGCGGCACGGGGACGTCGAGACCGTCGCCGCGGTCTTCGAGCGCCTCGGCGAGCGCTCGCGCCGTGCGCGCTTCAACGGCCCGAAGCCGCGCCTCTCACCGGCGGAGCTCGACCACCTCGCCGCCGTCGACGCCACCCGCCACGTCCTCGTCGGCTACCTCGACGGCGACGAGCGCCCCATCGCGCTCGCCCGTCTCGTCCGCGACGGCTCGTCTGCCGAGATCGCGTTCGAGGTCGCCGACGACCACCACCGCCTCGGCATCGGCTCCGCGCTGACCGCAGAGCTCCTGGGGGACGCCCGCGCCGCCGGCGTGACGGAGGTGACGGCCCTCGTCGCGAGCGACAACGCGGCAGCGGTGAGCCTGCTGCGGCGCGTCCTCGACCGCCTCGAGGTTCGCTTCGAGGGGCCGGAGCTCGTCGTCCGAGCAGTGCTCGCCTGACGAAGCGATGGCAAGATCCGACACGGGCGGCAGAGAGGAGCGGTGTGCTGGCGGTACGGCTGCACGATCACGGCTTGAGGGTCGAGGAGATCGAGACGCCGTCGCCGGCGCCGGGCGAGGTGCTGGTGCGCGTCCATGCGGCGGCGATTACACGTGACGAGCTGCAGTGGCCGGTCGATCGACTGCCGGCGATTCCGTCTTACGAGCTTTCGGGCGTCGTGGTCGACAGCGGCGACGAGGTATATGCGCTCACGCCCTTCGATCGTGACGGCGTAGCTGCCGAGTACGCCGTCGTCCCGGCCGAGGTGCTTGCACCGAAGCCCTCGCGGCTGAGCCACGTCGAGGCGGCGGCTCTGCCGATGGGCGGGCTGACCGCCTGGCAAGCGCTGTTCGTCCACGGGCGGCTCGTCCGAGGCGAGCGCGTGCTGATCACGGGCGCCGCGGGCGGGGTCGGGCACATCGCCGTCCAGCTTGCGCGACACGCCGGAGCGGCGGTCGTCGAGAGCGGTCCGGCCGATCTGGTTCTCGACACTCGTGGCGGCGAGGTCCCCGCCGGCGACCGCGTGGTCACGATCGCAGAGGAGATGCCGGGTGCGACCTACTTCATCGTCGAACCCGACCAGGGGCAACTGCTGGAGTTGGGGACGCTCGTAGACGCAGGCGAGCTCGGGGCGGAGGTCGACTCGGTGTTTCCGCTCACCGAGGCCCGCGCGGCGTTCGAGCGAGTCGGGGGTCGCGGGAAGCGTGGCAAGGTCGTGCTCGAGATTGGCATTGCCGAACGCGGGCGCAGTCTCTAGCCGGTCGACGGCTGCGCGAAGAACGCGCCCTTACTTCGTGCCCGGCCGCCAGGGCTCGTGCTCGTGCGCGAGCCAGACCAGCTCGGGGTCGAGCGCGCGCACCCGCAGCTGTCCTTCGGTCTCCGGCTCGTCGAGCTCCCCGAACCAGACCGCCACGTCGCCGCCGACGACGACCGGACGCCCACCCGTCTCGACGACGACCATCTGCGAGCCGCGCGTGTGGCCCGGGGCCGGCACGAGCCGGAGACCGGGCAGCAGCTCGAGCTCGCCGTCGACCGGCTCGTAGCGCACGCCGGGCGCCTCGACCCACTCGCGAATGGTGTAGTCGTCCTCGCCGAGCGCGTCGTCGAGCTCGCGGCGCTGGACGTAGATCGGCCTGCCGGCGAAGAGGTGGTTGCCGCCGCAGTGGTCGTAGTGCAGGTGCGTGTTGACGACGATGTCGATGCCGGCGAGGTCGAGGTCCTGCTCGGGTAGCGGGACGAGGCGGGGATCCATGTCGGCCACCGCCGGATGCAGCTCCGTCATGCCGGTGTCGACCAGCACGCGCGCTTCGGGATGGTCGATGACGTGCACGTAGACCGGCATTCGCTCGCCCTCGGCGAGCAGGTCGGCCACCAGCAGCGGCGTGATCCTGGGCGGTGTTGTCACCGAGGCTTCCATCAGTTGCCGACCGCCGGGTCGGGCATGAACTCGCGGAGCTCTTGATCACAGCGGCAGGCGACCGCAAGCTTCGCGGCCCACTCCAGCGCTGCCTCGCGTGAGGGCGTCTCGAGGACGGCGAAGCCTCCGTCGAGCTCGTTCGTCTGCGGGTACGTGCCGGTGGTGATCGTCCCGTCCCCGGCCACCATGACGGGATCCACGTCTTCGGCCAGCCCACCCCCGAACACCCACACGCCTGCGTCCATCGCCTCCCGGACAACCGCGTGCGCCGCGTCTGCCACGGCGGGCAACTCCTCGGCGGGAATGTGCTCCATCGCGCCGCTGGGGAACGAAACGAGGTACCGCGTCATCCCAGACTCCTCTCTCGCCGCGGCCTCCGCGGCCGCATCTCGCCTGGACACGTGCGCGGTAGAGACTGACAAACCGCCGGAACCTCATCGTGTCGTGGGTATGTTCGGGGCGTGCTGCCCGTCTCGATCCTCGACCTGGCACCGATCGTCGAGGGCGGCACGCCGGGGCAGGCGCTTCGCAACTCGATCGACCTCGTGCAGCACGCGGAGCGGCTCGGCTACAAGCGGTACTGGGTCGCGGAGCACCACAACCTGGCCGGCATCGCCAGCGCGGCGACGTCGGTCGTGATCGCGCACCTCGCGGACGCGACCGAGTCGATCCGGGTCGGGGCGGGAGGGATCATGCTCCCGAACCACGCGCCGCTCGTGATCGCCGAGCAGTTCGGGACGCTCGAGGCGCTGCATCCGGGCAGGATCGACCTCGGGCTCGGGCGCGCGCCCGGCACCGACCAGTTCACGCTGCGCGCACTGCGAGGGGATCCGACCGCCGACTCGTTTCCGCAGGACGTCCTCGAGCTCCAGACGCTGCTCGGCGATCCAATCCCCGGACAGACGGTGTTCGCGATCCCCGGTGTCGGGTCGCACGTGCCGCTCTGGATCCTCGGCTCGAGCCTCTACGGCGCGCAGCTGGCGGCCGCACTCGGTCTCCCGTACGCCTTCGCCTCGCACTTCGCTCCTGATCTGCTGCTGCCGGCGCTCGAGGTGTACCGCGCGCGCTTCCAAGCTTCGGCGCAGCTTCAGGAGCCGTACGTGATGGTCGCCGTGAACGTCGTCGCGGCCGACGACGACGCGATCGCGCAGCGGCTTTTCACGTCGGCGCAGCAGGCGTTCACCAACGTCATCCGCGGCGCGCGCGGTCAGCTCCCGCCTCCCGTCGACGACATCGAGGCGCACTGGTCGCCCGCCGAGAAGGCGCACGTCTCGAACATGCTGAGCCGCTCGTACGTGGGCTCGCCGGACACGGTGCGAGCCGGCCTCGAAGCCGTCATCGCGGAAACCCAGGCGGACGAGTTGATCGTCGCGGCCGCGATTTACGACCATGCGGCACGCGTGCGCTCCTACGAGATCCTCGCGAGCGTCGGAGTCGCCGTGTGATCGACGAGCGCGAGCGTCGGGAGGCCCGGCTGTACGCGGTCGCGAAGCTCGCCGAGGCGGGCGTCGTCCTGATGCCCGAGGAGCGCGAGGCGATCGAGGTCACCGACTTCGGGCTCTCGCGATGCGCGGAGACCGGCCTCCAGCTCCTCGTCTACGTCAACACCGACCGTTACTGCGCGAAGGAGCTCGTCTTACGGCCGGGCCAGACGTGCCCGGAGCACCGCCACCCGCCGTTCGAGGGCACGGCGGGCAAGGAGGAGACGTTCCGCTGTCGCAGCGGCCTCGTCTACCTCTACGTCGAGGGCGAGCCGACGCGCGAGCCGGCGTGCACCCCTCCGCCCGGCGTGTACACCGTCGGCCGCGAGATCGAGCTCCGGCCGGGGATGCAGCACACCATCCCACCCGGGACGCTGCACTGGTTCCAGGCGGGGCCGGAGGGCGCGGTCGTCTCCGAGTTCTCGACCACGAGCCGTGACGAGCTCGACGAGTTCACGGACGCGAACGTCGTCCGCACGTAGGCCGACCGCAATCCGATCGGCGCTGCCGCTCGTACCGATGGTCGCCGGAGAAAGAAGGGAGGCACACGTATGCGATTTCTCCGCATGCTCGGACTCACTGGGCTGCTCGCGCTGCTTGTCGCGACCGGCTCCTCGGCAGTGAGTGACGGCAGACAGGTCGTGATCCGCGACGACTGTGACCCGGCGAGCTTCAACGCTGTTCTCGGGCCGGGCACGTGCGTCAAGGACGGCAGCACGACCTTCTCCGACTTCGTCGGCCAGCTCCTCGCTCAGGGGAGCGCGCCGGCGTGGCGCTTCTCGCCCGGCCAGCTGAAGCTGGCCGGCGGCGGAACCGTCGTCGGGAGCAACAAAGGCGGCGAGGATCACACCCTCACCGAGGTGGCGAACTTCGGCGGCGGCTGCGTGGACGCTCTCAACGACCTGCTGGGGCTGACACCCGTGCCGGAGTGCGCGGGGTTCCCGGGCGGGGCGTTCGCAGCGACGCTCATCCCGGCCGGCGGGACGCTGTCCGTGACGCTCGGTCCCGGAACGCACCGCTTCGAGTGCCTCATCCACCCCTGGATGCGCACGACCGTCGAGGTCTCCTGAACAAAGCGATGACCGGGGCGCTTCGTGCGCCCCGGTCATCGGTTCCCGTCGGGCAGCCCCGCTAGTCGACTCGCCAGTCGCGCGTGAGCTCGCGAAGAGGCATCCGCAGCCCGATCAGGCTGCTGGGCGCCAAGCTCGTGGACGTGCGTTCGTCCAACCGCGTGCGCAGTGGCCGAGTGCAAGCATCTCGCCGCAGTCTCAGCGCAGGGCCGGTCGGGGCGCCCCACCTCGACGGGGTGCGAGCCGCTCCAGCTGCGTGACGTGTGAGGGCTCGAGCTCGTCCACCGAGCGGGCGCCGAGGAGCTTCATCGTGCGGGTGATCTCCTCGGCGAGGATCGCGATCGCGCGGTCGACGCCTGCCCGCCCACCCGCCATCAGTCCGTAGAGGTAGGCCCGGCCGACGAGTGTGAAGCGCGCGCCGAGCGCGATCGAGGCGACGATGTCGGCTCCGTTCATGATGCCGGTGTCGAGATGGATCTCCGTGTCGCGGCCCAGCTCGCGGACGACGTCCGGCAGCAGGTGGAACGGCACGGGGGCGCGATCCAGCTGCCTGCCTCCGTGGTTCGAAAGCGTGATCCCGTCTACGCCGAGCGAGGCGATCCGCTTCGCGTCCTCGAGTGTTTGGATGCCCTTGACGACAACCCGGCCGGGCCAACGCTCGCGGAACCAGCGAAGGTCGGCGTCGGTGACGGACGGGTCGAACATCGTGTCGAGGAGCTCCGCGACGGTGCCGGGCCAGCGGTCGAACGACGCGAAGGCGAGAGGCTCGGTACTGAGGAAGTCGAACCACCATGCGGGCCGCCGCACGGCGTCGAGGGCGGTGCCGAGCTTGAGCCTCGGCGGAATCGTCATCCCGTTGCGGCGGTCGCGAAGTCGCGCCCCGGCCACGGGCGCGTCGACGGTGACGAGCATCGTGTCGAACCCCGCCGCCGCCGCACGATCGACCAGCGCGAGCGTGCGGTCACGGTCTCTCCAGACGTAGAGCTGGAACCAGTTCCGTCCGCTCGGATTCGCGGCTGCGACGTCCTCGATCGACGCCGTCCCGAGCGTTGAGAGCGAGAACGGGATCCCGGCGGCGCCGGCAGCTGCCGCACCCGCGAGTTCTCCCTCCGTGCGCATCAGGCGCGTGAACCCGGTCGGCGCTATGCCGAAAGGCAGCACGGAGCGGCCACCGAGAACCTCGATGCTCGTGTCCACGGCAGACACGTCACGCAGCACCTGCGGATGGAACTCGACGTCCCGAAACGCCTGCCGTGCCCGGGCGAGCGACGTCTCGCCCTCCGCCGCGCCGTCCGCGTAGTCGAACGCCGCCCGTAGCGTCCGGCGCCTGGCGAGCGACCTGAGGTCGTCGATCGTCAGGGCGGCCGCGAGCCGGCGCTCCGTGACCCGCGGGCCCGGGAGATCGAGCGTCAGCAGTGGTCTCAGCTCGCCGAGCCGCGGTCTCCGTCGTCGAATCCGTCCCTGACGCACGTCGCCTTTCCTCGTCGACCGGTGGGACTCTCAGCTTGCCCGGAACGGCAGACGAAACGATAATCGATTATGACTCTCGCCCGGTGACGCGGGGCGACGTACCGTCTACTCGAGCTGCTGCGTGGGGGTTCGCCTTCGCGTCAGGCAGGTTCTGCCAGCCCGCGAGCATCGACAGCTTCGCGCCGACGGTTTCCGCGACGGCGTCGACGATCTCGGCTTCGAGGTCGACGAGGCGGAGTCCGTCCTTCGCCGCGGGGAGCGCCGCTTCGAGCTGGGCGAGATAGCGCTCGCGAAGCTCCGTATTGACGTTGACCTTCGAGACGCCGAGGGCGACCGCACGGGCGACGTCGGCGTCCGGGATCCCGGAGGCGCCGTGGAGCGAGAGTGGGACGTCGACTCGTTCGCGGATCGCACGCAGCCGCTCCCAGTCGAGCTCCGGCGGGCGCGCATACCTTCCGTGCACGTTCCCGATGGAGACGGCGAGGCAGTCGCAGCCGGTGGCAGCGACGAACCAGGCCGCTTCGTCCGGGTCCGTGAGCGAGCCCGCCTCGGCCGGTCCCGCAACATCCTCTCCGCCCTCGACGTGACCGAGCTCGGCTTCGAGCCCGGCATCCGGAGCGTGGGCGCGAACCGAGGCGACGAACGACGCGTTGTCGTTTGCGGGCAGCTTCGATCCGTCCGCCATGACGGCCCCCGCCCCGGCCTCGAGCGCCGCGTGGATCAGCTCGCGATCGTCGACGTGGTCGAGCTGAACGCACGCGGGAACACGCGCCTCGGCGCCGACCGCGAGGAGAGCGGGCAGGAGCAAGCGGCCGGAAGGCGACCGGAACGATCCAACTGAGGCGAGCAGGAGGACCGGATCTCCCCGTGCCTCGGCCGCACGGACGACGCCGATCGCCGTCGTCACGTCGTAGCAGGTGAACGACCCAACGGCAGCGCGCGCCGCTCGCCGCTCCTCGAGGATCTCGCGAAACGGCGTCAGCACGCAACCGATCCTGCCACGGAGGCCACGAGCCGCGCGAGCAGGTCGTCGTCGCCGACGTTCCCCGGCACGACGAGGTAGTCGAGCGCGCTGCCGTCGGGCCATTGGGCGCTCCAGAGCGAGACGCCGGGCTCGACGGGGCCGGCCACATCGGCCTCCGCTGCGCCGACGCCCGCGCGGAGCGTCACGGCAGCGGTGATCCCGCCCTTCGCCACGATCAGCGGCGGACGAGGACGGACGCCTGCCACGATCTGGGCGAGCCCGGCTGCGATCCGCTCGCCGGCATCCAGGGTTGCGGTGCCGGGGGGTCGCTCGCGGGGCGTCGCGAGCACCGCGAGTCGGTGAACCGCAAGTCTGCGCGACACCTCGGCCGCACGGTCGGCGACCTCGGCGGCGGGATCGTCCCCGGCCAGCGCGACGACGTCCACCTCGACGAGAGAGCCGGGCCGAGCCTCGAGCAAGCGCGCCAGCTGGCGCGTCGTCTGCGGCACGTACGAGCCGCAGACCAGGAGCACGACATCCCCGGCTGGAGGGTGCGGGAGGAGGCCCGACGCCGTGGTGCCGGCGAGCACGCCGGCGAACGTCGGGGCGCAGCGGACGATCACCGAGGCTCCATGCGCTCTTGCGGCGCGATACCCCTCGGCGACGATCTCCAGGTCGCCAACCGTCTCGGCGTCCGGCGCGAGCACGGCCGGGCGACCGTAGCCTCGAAGGGCGAGCAGCGCCTCGCTCACCGCGGCGGGTCCGCGCGAACGCAGGACGTCGAGAGGCAACTCGCGGCCGGCGGCGCGGGCGAAGAGCCCCGCCGACCGCTCCTCCGCCCACTCGACCAGCCGCGCGCTCCCATAGGCGAACACGCCGTCCTGCGCGTACTCGGTCTCCTGCAGCGGCGTACGTTTTCCGTCGCGCTCGAAGAGGTGCACACCGCCGATCGTCACCCGGCCGGCGGAAGGAAGGGCGGGCACGAGCAGGAGCGCGGGCCATCCCGACGGTGCGACGACGTCGCGCACACCGAGGTACTCCTCGAGGACGTGGCCGCGGAGGGTACTGTCGCCGCGAAGCACGACTGTCGCGTCGGGTGCTCCTTCGAGTGCGACACGGGCAGCGTCCGCGACGAACGCGCGGACGCTCGCGGCGGGCAAAGCACGCGTGTTCGTGATGAGGTGCACGGAGGGTCGGGTCGCGAGCGCCGCCCGGACCCGGTCGGCATCCCACGAGAGGAGCACACGGATCCCCACGAGGGTCTGCACGCCGGTGGGGTCGTCGTCGAGGACGACGAACGGCTGGCGGACCGCGCTCGCCACGGCGCCATCCTACTGTCATACAGGTTAGGCTCCCTTCCCATCACGACAGGGAAGGGAGGAGCATGCGCATCGTCCAGTACGAGAGCCGCGGCACCGTGGGCTGTGGCGTCGAGGTCGGCGGACAGGTGCATCCCACCGGGTACCCCGACACGCTGACGCTGATCCGTGACGGTGACCGCGGGCTCGAGACGGCCGCCGCGGCCGTCGGGCGCTCGGAGCCGGTCGCGGTCGACCGTCTCCTCGCTCCGCTCACCAACCCGGGCAAGATCTTCGGGTCGGGTGTCAACTACGCGAGCCACGGCGACGAGGAGCCGGGCTTCGTGTTTCCCGACGAGAAGGTGATCATCGGTTTCATCAAGGTCGCGAGCGCCATCGTCGGGCCCGACGCCGAGATCGTGATTCCGCCGAACGACGACGTCATTCGCCGTGTGCCGGGCGACACGGCCGGGCCACTTCGCGAGCACGGCTTCGCGGTCGACTACGAGGTCGAGCTCGGCGTGGTGCTCGGGACGCGTGCGAAGAACGTCCGCGCAGAGGACGCGGTCGACCACGTCTTCGGCTACACGGTGATCAACGACGTCGGCTCGCGGTCGGTGCAGTTTCACAACGGTCAGGTCGACCTGGGCAA
Organism: Actinomycetota bacterium; assembly: GCA_046732615.1. GTDB lineage: Bacteria > Actinomycetota > Thermoleophilia > Gaiellales > Gaiellaceae > Gaiella. The sequence continues at coordinate 9,751 of JBKPNM010000109.1, forward strand.
GAACTTCGACACCTTCTGCCCGATGGGGCCCTGCATCGTCACCCGCGACGAGCTCCCCGACTGGGCCGCGATCCGGATCCAGTCGCATGTCAACGGAGAACTGCGGCAGGACGCACTGGTCGGCGAGCAGCTCGGGCCGCCGCCCGCTGCGATCGAATGGCTCTCGTCGGTGATCACGCTCGAGCCCGGCGACATCCTCTCGACCGGCACGCCGGCCGGGTGCGGGACGTTCATGGACCCGCCGCGGTTCCTGGAGCCCGGCGACATCGTCACGGTGTCGGCGAGCGGGATCGGCGAGCTCACGAACCGCGTCGTGCTCGGCGAGGCGCGAACGCGCACGTGACCGTCTGGCAGACGCTCCGTTGAGCGGGCGGGACGGCCACGTCGCGCTCGTCACGGGCGCCGGCACGGGGATCGGGGCAGCGACGGCACGGCTCTTCGCCGAGCGCGGGATGCACGTGGCGCTCGTCGGGCGCAGGCGTGAGCTGCTGGAGGAGACGTCGCACGCGATCGAGGCTATGGGCGCGAGGGCGCTCGTCCTCCCCGGCGACCTCGTCGATCCGGCGTTCCCTCACCGGCTCGTGGACGAGACAGTTCGGACGCTGGGCCGCCTCGACGTGGTGGTGAACAACGGGGCGACGATCGCCGTCGGCGCGCTGGACGAATTCACGCTGGAGCAGATCGACCGGCACCTTGCGGTCAACACGCGCGCCCCGCTCCTGCTGACTCAGGAGGCGACGCCCGCGCTCACCGCGTCTCCAGACGGCGCGATCGTCAACGTCTCATCGTCCGTGGGCAGTATCGTCAAGCCGGGCAACGGGTTGTACGGGATGACCAAAGCGGCGCTGGAATACCTCACGCGCGCCTCTGCCTACGAGCTCGCGAACCGTCGAATCAGGGTGAACTGCGTTGCGCCGGGACCCGTTCGGACGCCGATTCACGAAGTCTGGGCAGACGACCTCGAAGCCGCGTACGCCGACCTCTCCCGCCGCGTCCCACTCGGCCGAATGGCAGAGCCGGAGGAGATCGCGGTCTGGATCTGGACGCTCGTCGACCCGGCGACCTCCTGGACCACGGGCAACGTGATCCACGTCGACGGCGGCCAGGTGCTCGGACTGCCACCGGACGCGGGTGGCTAGGGAGGCTGACCGGGATCAGCCCCCGATGCATCACACTCGTCGCGATCGTCGTGGCGCTCGCCGGGGCGGGTTGCGATCGCATGGTCGACGACGTGCCGCCGCCTCCGCACGCGAGCGGCCCCGTGATCGAGACGGAACGAGGGACAGCGACGCCGTACGGCACCGGAGCCGAGCAGGTGTGGGTGCTGCGACCGAGAGCGGGCAAGACCACGAGCGTCGTGGTGTACCTCCACGGCTACGGCGCGTACTTGCCGTTCGAATGGCATCTCGAGTGGATGGATCACCTGCTGGAGAGGCGAAGCACGGTGCTCTTCCCCCGCTACCAGCCGGGGCTCGACGATCCGTTCGTCTTGACGCCCTTCGACCTCGCAGAGGGGCTCCGTACGGGCTTCGACGCGATCGACTACGACGGCCAGCCGGTGATTGCAGCCGGGTTCTCACTCGGCGCGACGCTGGCACTGGTGTACGCGGCCCGAGCCGAGGAGTGGGGGGTCCCGCACCCGAAAGCCGTCTATTCGGTCTTTCCCGTCGACCCGATCCTGGTCGACGTCGGAATCGACCTGTCGACGATCGAGAATACGAAGGTCCTCGTGCTCGCAGGCGACAGAGACGACGTGGTCGGGCGCGAGGGGCCGCGCGAGGCCTTCGCGGGGCTGACGGGTCTCTCGGACGAGCTCAAGGAGCTGAGGACGATCGTGACGACCGACGAGCTCTTCGCCGACCACGAAGTTCCGACCCTCGTCGGCGACCCCGTCGTGCGTGACACGTTCTGGAAGCCCCTCGACGCGCTCGTCGAGGCGTCCCGCGGCCGCTGACCCACTGCTCGCTGCGCTAGGGAAGCCAGCCGGGGGCGTGCTCGACGTCGAGCGCGCGGTCGAACTCGGTGCACTCGATGCGGACCCCGTTTCCGCCGCTCGTCCTGACGAAGCCCGACACGCGGCCGCGCCCGGTGCCGAGCACCACCGGGCTCCCGTCGTCACTCAGCGTCGAGACGGCGCCGGCGACGTCGTCGACGCCGAAGCAGATGTGGTGCAGGCCCTCGCCGTGCGCCTCCAGCCACTTCGCGAGGTCCGAGTCGCCTTCCAGCGGCTCGACGAGCTGGACGAAGGCGTTCCCGGCATCGAGGTACGTGAGCCGCACCGGCGGGGTGGGAATCTCCTCGCTCGAGTGGACCGTGAGACCGAGATGGTCACGGTAGAAGCGCAAGGCGTCGTCCGTGCTGCGGACGAGCACGGCCACGTGGTCGAGGCGGCGGAGGATGCTCACTCGGTGACGGCGCCGTCTCCGGGCGCGAGGTTCTCACGCCACCAGGCGGCGACGCCCTCCAGGTGTGCGGCCATCGCCACGCGCGCCGACGCGGGGTCGCCCGCCGCGATCGCGTCCAGGATCGCCTGATGCTGGGAGAGCGTCATCGGCGTCGAGCCGGAGCCGAGGTTCAGGCGGCGGATGTCGATCAGCGCCGAGCCGATCGAGTCCATCAACACGAGGAAGAGCTCGTTGTGCGTAGCGAGCGCGATCGTACGGTGGAACTCGAGATCGTCCCGCGCCGCCGACTCGACGACGGCTGCCTCGCCCACCATCTTGGCGTGCGTCTCCGCCAGTCGCGCCAGGTCGTCGGGCGTGGCGCGCTCCGCGGCGATACCGGAAATGTGCACCTCGAGGAGCGAGCGCACCTCGTGCACCTTCTCGAAGTCGATGTCGCCCCCGCGGAGGAACAGGGACATCGACTCGCGCACCGACTCGGCGTCGACCGCCGCGACACGGAGGCCGCTTCCGGAGCGCACCTCGATCACGCCCTTGGCGACCAGTGCCCGCACCGCTTCGCGCACGACCGTGCGCGAGACGCCGAACTGCTCCCCGAGCTCACGCTCCGAGGGGAGGCGATCACCCACGTTGAGGCGGTTCGAGAGAATCGTCTCCAGCATCCTCTCGGCCACCTTGTCCGACAGGCGGGGCTCGCGCGCGACGAGTGCGAACAGGGCCGGGTCGCCTGTCGGGGCACTGCCGCTCACCGGCCTATCATACGTCATATGGCATGCCGGTCGATCCTGGACGACTGGTACGCCGTCGTATAGCTTCGGTTGCGTGGCCGGGGTCGCATTCGACCATGTGCGCAAGGTCTACGACGACGGAACCGTCGCCGTGCAGGATCTCTCGCTCGCGATCCCGGACGGAGAGTTCATCGTGCTCGTCGGCCCGTCCGGGTGCGGCAAGACCACGGCACTGCGCATGGTGGCCGGGCTGGAGCTGATCACCGAGGGCGAGATCCGCATCGGCGACAGGGTGGTGAACGGCCTTCCGCCTCGGGACCGCGATGTCGCCATGGTCTTCCAGAACTATGCGCTGTACCCCCACAAGACGGTCTACGAGAACCTCTCGTTCCCGCTCAAGCTCCGCAAGCTGAGCCGACGCGACGTCGATGCGCGCGTGCGGCAGATCGCCCGCGTCCTCGAGCTCGAGGAGCAGTTGCCGCGGAAGCCGGGCCAGCTGTCCGGCGGCCAGCGTCAGCGCGTTGCGATGGGCCGCGCGATGATCCGCGAGCCGTTCGCCTACCTGATGGATGAGCCTCTCTCGAACCTCGACGCCAAGCTGCGGACGCAGATGCGCGCAGAGATCGGTCTCCTCCACAAGGAGCTCGGCGTGACGACGATCTACGTCACCCACGATCAGGTCGAGGCGATGACCCTCGGCGAGCGAGTCGCCGTCATGCGCCGCGGCGAGCTACAGCAAGTCGCGACGCCGCAGGAGCTCTACAACACGCCGGCGAACCTCTTCGTGGCCGGGTTCATCGGCAGCCCGGCGATGAACTTCTTCCTCGGCCGAATGTCCACCGAGGCGGACGGACTTTGGGTGTCCTTCGGCGACGGTCAGCGGCTTGCGGTCGACGAGCGCGAGCGCTCGCTCGCCCCCGCGCTCGAGGGCATGGACGGGAAGGAGTTGATCGTGGGCGTCCGCCCGGAACACCTGCAGGATGCGGCCCTGGCCTCCGGGGCGCCGGCGAACCGCCGACTCAAGGGGCTCGTGAAGCTGCGCGAGCTGCTCGGGTCCGAGGTGGTCGTCCACTTCGAGGTTCAGGCGGCGCCGGTCGTCACGGATGCAGTGCTGGAGATCGCCGAGGATGTCGACGAGAGCACGCTGAGCGAGCTCGATCATCGACGCCAGGAGCGGCGAACGCACTTCGTGGGTCGCTTCGGGGTCGACTCGCCGACCAAGGACGGAGAGACGGCCGAGATCGCCGTCGCACCGGGCGCGCTGCGCTTCTTCGACCTCGAGTCGGGGGCCCGACTCGCGGCCGAACGGTCGACTCTCGAGGACACGAGCGGCGTTCCCTCGAGCGGAGGTAGCGCGTCCCCGTGACACACCGTTCCCGACTTGACGACGCAGCCCGGACGCGACATTATCGCGAATTGGTCATACAGCAGGCCATCAGAGGGATCGGAGGGCAGAGTGACTGAGCACATCGACGCACTCGACGACGAGGCTGCATCGGTCTTCGACCACCGCGTCGGCCGGAAGGACTTCCTCTTCGATGGAGCGAAGCTCGTCGCCGCGGCGGCTGCCGCGGGACCGTTCTTCATGGCCGGGGAACAGGCCGCCGCCGCGATCCAGGCGTCCACCAGCACCGACGCTACCGTCGCCGACCCGATCGCGAAGAGCGCCGTGGACGCGGCGAAGAAGTTCTCGGGGGCCACGTTGACCAAGACGAACGAGGCTGGGCTGCAGGCGCTCGACGACAAGAACTTCACCGGGCCGCTCTGGGAGAAGCTCACCGGCGTCAAGCTGAGGGTGATCGAGAAACCCTTCGCCGAGATCTACTCGACGGTGATCGCCGAGCACATCGCGAGGTCCGGAGCCGTCGACGTCGTGGACGGCTCGCCCGTGTGGGTGCCCGACTTCGCAGAGCGCGGCGTGCTGGCGCCCATCGACAGCCTGATCCGGAAATACAAGGCGCAGGCGACGATGGCGGACTATCACCCGCTCTTCCGCCCGATGATGAAGTACAAGGGGAAGCAGTACGGGTTCTTCGACGACGGCGACGTCTGGATCCTCTACTACCGCAAGGACATCTTCAACAACGCGAAGCTCAAGGCCGCCTACCGGGCGAAGTTCGGCAAGGCGCTTCGCGTGCCGCGCGGCTGGGACGAGTTCAGCGAGACCGCGCAGTTCATCACCGACCAGATGGCGCCCAAGGTGTACGGCACCGGCCTCGGGCGCACGGTTGGCAATCCCGGCAACCAGTTCTACTTCTACCAGCAGTTCCGCTCGAACGGCGGCCAGTTCTTCGACCCGTCGACGATGAAGGCGCTGATCAACAACAGGATCGGCGTGCGCACGATGAATCAGATCCTCGCCCAGAACAAGGCGTCGCCGCCGGGTGTGGAGAAGCTCGACGTCGTCTCCGCGTGGGTTCAGTGGCTCGGGGGCAAGACCGCGATGATCTTCTCCTGGCCGCCGACGGGGCGGATGTCCGAGAACTACGCCCAGCGGGACAAGGCGTTCGCGTTCATCCCCAAGTCGAAGATCGCCGGCAAGGTGGGCTACGCGATCGTGCCCGGTCAGAACGGCGAGCACGCCGGCTCGTTCATCAAGGGCGTGATGGCGACATCGAAGCAGCAGGAGCTGGCGTACCTCTTCAACCAGTGGGCGACCAGCCCCTCGATCTCGCTGCAGCGCGTACAGCTCCCCTACACGCTGCGTGACCCCTACCGGATCTCCCACTACCGCTCGAAGCAATTCGCGAGCCGGTGGCCCGCGGCGAAGGAGTACCTGGCGAAATTGGCCGAAGGGGCGAACTTCTCGGTGCTCGACCCGATCTATACGGGCTCTCAGGACTACGCGAACGCGCTCGACCGCGGGATGTCGAAGATCTACGCGGGCGGTGACGTGCAGGGCACCCTGAACGACGTCGCGAAAGAGTGGGACGCGATCACGAAGAAGCTCGGCGTCGACAAGCAGCGCGCCGGGTACCAGAACTTCCTCAACAACTACCTCGGCTCTCAGAAGAGCAACACGCCTGCGCGAAAGGGCCAGGCGGTCAAGATCTGACGCAGGCCGTCGGTGACCTCGACGACTGCGGTTGACCCGACGAGGAGGCGGTCGCGCGCCGCCTCCTCCTGGGTCGACCGGAACATCCGCTGGATCCTCGTCGCGCCGGCGGTCTTCGTCGTCCTGGCGCTGACGGTCTTCCCGCTGATCTTCTCGCTCTGGACGAGCTTCGTGCAGTTCGACTTCTCGCTCGGCGAGGAGCACCCGTGGGTCGGCCTCGACAACTTCCGGGTCAACTGGGAGGACCCCGTGTGGCGCCGCTCGCTCTACATCACGGGTGCGCTCGCGGCGGGCGCGACCCTGATCGAGCTCGGACTGGGGCTGATCCTCGCGCTCGCGATGCTACGACCGTTCCGCGGGCGACGCGTGCTGATGGTCCTGTTCGTGATCCCGCTCTTCGTCAGCCCGGTGATCGTCGGGATGTTCTTCGACCTGTTCCTGCGCCGGCCCCAGGGGCCTGCGAACCAGATCATCAGCTGGCTCGTGCCGGGCCAGACGGCAATCGACTTCACCTTCGACTCACCCTGGACCTACGTCTCGATCCTCGTCGCGGACGCGTGGCAGTGGACGCCGTTCATGTTCGTGATCCTCCTTGCAGGCCTCGCGTCGATCCCGGACGAGATGTACGAGGCCGCCGACCTCGACGGGGCGAAGCCGCGGCAGGCCTTCTTCTTCGTGACGCTGCCGTTGCTGTTGCCGATCATCCTCGTGGCGGTGACGTTCCGCTTCATCGACGCGGCGAAGCTGTTCGACATCATCTACACGCTGACGCGGGGTGGGCCGGGGACGGACACGTACACCACGACGTACTACCTCTACCAACAGGGGTTCCAGCTCTTCCATCTCGGTCAGGGCACGGCCGGGTCGTGGATGTTCATGCTGATGCTGACGTTCATCGCTTTCTGGCTTGTCCGGCGCCTGTTGAGGCCGGTGGCCGCGTGAGCACGCAGGCGGCACGCGGACACACGCCCGACGCGGCGAAGATCATCCTCGGCTGGCGGTTGCGCGTCGGCTGGCTGCGCTTCCTCGTCATCGGGGTCTGGCTCGTCTTCCTCCTCGTGCCCCTCTACTGGGTCGCGATCGCGTCGATCAAGCCGCAGGGGGATCTCCTCGCGTCACCGCCGGTCTGGTGGCCGGACGACCCGACCGACCTGCACTACGCGGAAGCGCTCAACAAGTTCAACGGCTGGAAAGGACTCAAGAACTCCCTCATCGTCGCGTGCATCACGACCATCCTGGCCGTCGTGATCGGAACCGCGGCCGCGTACTCGATGGCACGTTTCCGGACCGGCGGGAGGCACCTCGCCTTCTGGTTCCTCTCCGGGCGGATGCTGCCGCCGATCGCAATCATCATCCCCGTCTTCCTCCTCTACAGCCGCTACTCGGAAGAGTGGCTCGGATACGCGCTGATCGACACGAGGACGGGGCTCGTCCTCCTCTACACGGTCTTCGCGCTGCCGTTCACGGTCTGGATGATGTACACGTACTTCCGCCAGATGCCCGTCTCGCTCGAGGAGGCGGCGCTCGTCGACGGGTGCACGCGCATCCAGGCGCTGCGCATGATTGCCTGGCCGCTCGCCGCTCCCGGGGTCGTCTCTGCCGCTGCCTTCGCCTTCATCTTCTCCTGGACGGAGTTCCTCTTCGCGGTCGTGCTCGCCCGCGACCACGCGGTGACCCTGCCGGTCGCGCTCGCAGGCATGGCGACCTCCTTCCAGGGAAACCTCTACGGCGAGGCGAGCGCGCTGACGATGGTGTCGCTCATACCCGCTCTGGTGCTCGGGATCCTCCTGCAGCGGCACCTCGTCCGAGGGCTCACGCTCGGCGCCGTCCAGGGCTAGATGGTGTTCCCGGATGGAGGAGGGGCGCGATGAGCGAGAGCCGCTACGAGCAGGGCATGGCGAGGCCGGAGATCGACATCGGCGCGGGTGGCCGAGAGCGCAAGCCGGTCGCCGAGCGGACGACCCTCGTCACGGGCGGCGCCGGCTTCATCGGCGGCAACCTCGTGCGCGCGCTCCTCGACACGGGCCGGAGCGTCATCGTGCTCGACGTGCGCGACTTCA
>JBKPNM010000110.1:0-3500 GCA_046732615.1 Actinomycetota bacterium
ACGCCACCGGCGGCGCAACGCATGGAGTCCGAGGCGCATCTGCGCGTCCTGTTCGGCAACTCGGGAACGAAGGCGGACCTGATCGCCGCACTCGAACGTCTCGAGGCCGACGCAGCGTCGCAAGTCGACCACTTCGCCACACTCGGCGGCGACTACGCACGGGGAGAGGGTCCGTTTCCCGAGCGCATCCACGTGAACGCGCTCGTCGCGTCGCTCGGGATCGCGCAGGGACGCGCGCTTGCAGACTGGGCACGCTGGGCGAGGACAGAAGTCTCCCGGTGGCGCGACACGAGCACGCCTGACGTCGGCTGGGCGCTCACGGTCCTGAACGACGCGATCGAGGGCGCTAGCGACGGGTCTTGAGCGCGCGCTCCATCTGACGCTGCGCGTCGCGCTCGGCGAGATCGCGGCGCTTGTCGATGCGCTCCTTGCCGCGCGCGACCGCGAGCTCGACCTTGACACGTCCGTCCTTGAAGTAGAGCCGCGTCGGGACGATCGTCAGCCCTTTCTCCCGCACCTTGCCGTAGAGCGAGTCGATCTCGCGGCGGTGGAGGAGGAGCTTGCGGTCCCGCTCGGGACGGTGGTTCGCGATGTTCCCGCGTGCGTACTCGGAGATCATCGCGCCGACGAGCCACGCCTCTCCGTCGCGGATCTCGGCGTACGCCTGCGCGATCTGCGCGCCGCCGTCGCGGAGGGCCTTCACCTCCGTGCCGGTCAGCTGAAGACCGGCCTCGAGCCGCTCGAGCAGGTGGTAGTCATGCCGCGCGCGGCGATTTTCGGCGATGGTCTTCGTCCCGGACACGGCGCGATCGTAGCCGCGACCTCTTCGTGGCTCAGACGGCGCCGCGCGCCTCGGTGAGGCGGCGCGCGAGCTCCCGCAACATGTGCAACGCGAAGCTCGGCTCCGTCTCGACCAGCGTCAGGAACTCCTCGCGCGGGATGGACACGCACCGGACCGGCGTCGTCGCCCGCACGCGCGCCACGCGGGCCCCGTCGTCGACGAGCAACGCGAGCTCGCCGAAGAAGTCACCCGGCCCGAGCTCGAGGGTTCCCGACCGAAGCTCGATCGCGATCGAGCCCTCGCAGAGGATGAACATGCCGGCGCCCGGATCGCCCTCGAGTGCGAGCACGCGCCCCTCCTCCGCATGAAACGTCGCCGCCCGCGAGGCGACGCGGGCGAGACCGACCTCGCTCATTCCCGCGAGCGGAGGAAGGGATCGGAGCTCGGCGACGTCCACCGCGTCTCTATATCAGGCCTTTGGCTAGTCTCGTCCCGTGGACGCGCTCGACCTCCGGTCACCGCTCTACGGCGAGGATCGCGAGCGCGGCGACCTCCGCGACTGAGGACTCGACCGTCGTCGTCCCTCGTCCGTCCGGAGGTCTCGTTTTGAACGTCACCACCACGCTCGGCGTCGCGGCGGCCGTCTTCGGCGTCGCCATGGGCCTGTCGCCGCTCCTGCAGGTGCGCCACATGGTCTCGCGCCGCTCGTCCGCAGACGTCTCGCTGCCGTTCCTGCTCGTCCTGCTCGCGGGGTTCGTGCTGTGGCTCGCCTACGGCGTCGCACTCGGCAACACCGCCCTGATCGTCTCGAATGCCGTTGCGATCACGTCGTACACGATCACGACGGCGACGGTGATGCGGCTCCGGGCTACGCCGGGCAAGTGACACGGTGTCACTTGCGCTCGTCGCCTACCTGCGTCCGGTGCGCGCACAGCGCTCGCAGAGCGGGAACCAGGGCGGGCAGCTCCTTCCGCACGAGCGGCAGCGGCCGATCGTGCCGTCGCGCACCTCGACCGCGAGACGACGCACGACCCGCTCGGCCGCCGCCTGCTCGAGCTCTGCGGCGCGCTCGATCGTGACGCCGCCGACTCCGGGGTACTGAAGCGCGAACCAACGGAGGATTGCGGCCACGCGGCCTGCCTCTTCGGCTTCCTCGAGGGTGGCGTCGCGCAAGCGCGACGTGTCGAGGAGAAACTGGAGGAGCGGCCGCTGCGCCCGGTCGCCCGCGACGGCGAGCGCCAGCACGCCGAGCAGTTCGCCGCCCTCGGGGTCGACCGGCGCGTTGACGAGCTGCCACGTCTCCCCGAGGCAGAGTCGCCTTCCTCGCTCGCGGAGGTGCCGCGTGACGATTGCGAGCCTTCCGCGGATCGGCGCGAGCGACTCGACGGCAAGCCAGCCCTCGTGCGCCCACTCGCGCGTCGCGACGCGATGCCACGCTGCGAGCGCCGCGTCGAGATCTCGGGCGTCCTCGACGCCGAGGTCGCCGAGCCGCGGGCCGATGCGCGCCTCGTCGACGACGCGATAGCCGCGGTGGCCCTCCGGAAGGGACACGTGGGGCTCGAGCGCGGACTCGACGATCCCCGGATCGGCGTTTGCCCATGGGACGCCGACGAGCACGCCGACATGGCCTCGCTCGACGAGCCCGAAGCGGCCGGCTCTCCCGGCGATCTGCGCGAGCTCCCAGGCCAGGAGGTCGCGCCGCTGCTCCCCGTCGAACTTCGTCGTCTCCGCGAAGAGCAGCGTCTCGCAGGGAAGGTTGACACCGTGGCCGAGGACGTCCGTCGCGACGCACACGTCCGCCGCGCCGTGGAGGAAGCGGTCGATCTCCTCGCGCCGGGAGGCAAGCGGCATCGCGCCGTACAGCACGGCGACCCGGTCGGGTCGCAGCCGGTTGATCTCGCCGGCGAGCGCGAGCACCGCCCTGCGGCTGAAGGCGACGACGACCGTCCCCGGCGTGAGCCCTCGCAGCTGGCGTGCGCCGATGAACTCGAGCGGGAGCTTGCGCTCGTGCACGCGGAGCTCCGCGTCGGGGAAGGCATGACGGACGAGCGGGAGCGCGTCGAGTGCGCCCAGGAGACGGAGATGCCGGTAGTCGCCGGCCAGCAGGAGCTGGGTCCAGGCAGCGCCGCGCTCCTCGTCGTCGGCCCACTGCACCTCGTCGAGGACCAGGACGTCACCCGACCCGGGCGCCATCTCGACCGTGCAGCACAAGATCGGCGCGTCCTCGTCGACGCGCTCCTCCCCGGTGAGGAGACCGACCTTCCCGGGCCCGAGCTGCGCGGAGAGGCGGCGGTGTGCCTCCTGCGCGAGCATCCGGAGCGGGCCGGCGTAGACGCCGCGACCGCCTTCGGCGAGAAACGCGAGCGCGTCATGCGTCTTGCCGGAGTTCGTCGGCCCGAGGTGCGCGACCACCGACTCCGGCTGCCTGCGCCGCTCGGGGAGCCGGATCTCGATCCGGTCCTCGGCCTTGCGCACCGCCGCGCGCTTGTACGCGCCGCTTGCGCGGGCGTGGCGAGCGGCGCGCGAGGGGCGCCGGGGAGGGCGCGAACGGCGGCTTCGTGCCATTGGGCAACGGTAGCCGCGAGGCGATTCGTGTCCGACTTGAAGTCGGACACGAGCCGAGGCACGTCAGACCTTGAGGTACCGCCGGAGCGTGAGGCCGGAGCCGAGGGCTCCGACGACCAGGCCGACCGCGAGGAGGATCAGGGCGGTCAGCGTG
>JBKPNM010000111.1:0-28725 GCA_046732615.1 Actinomycetota bacterium
CTCGAGCACCGCGGCGCGCTGCGCGGCGCGGGTCTCACGCACCGCGTCCCGTGGGACCAGCGCGCCCTCGGGCTGCTCCGGCGCCTCTCCTAGGGCACGAGCACGAGGGCGCCGTTCACCTCGCCGGCGCGGAGCCGGGCGAGCGCCTCGTTCGCGCGCTCGAGGGGCAGCTCCTCGACGCGGGTCTCGACGCGAACCTCGGCAGCGAGGCCGAGGAACTCCTCGCCGTCGCGGCGGGTCAGGTTGGCGACCGAGCGGACGACGCGCTCGCCCCAGAGGAGCTCGTACGGGAACGACGGGATGTCGCTCATGTGGATCCCGGCGCAGACGACGCGGCCGCCCTTGCCGACGTGGGAGAGCGCCGTCGGGACGAGCTCGCCCGCCGGCGCGAAGAGGATCGCCGCGTCGAGCTCGGCGGGCGGCCGCGTCGCGGTGTCGCCCGCCCAGGTCGCGCCGAGCGAGCGCGCGAAGGCCTGGGCGTCCTCGTCGCCGGGGCGGGTCACCGCGTAGACCTCCCGCCCCTGGTGGAGAGCCACCTGACAGACGATGTGCGCGGCCGCGCCGAAGCCGTACAGGCCCACCCGGGCCGCGTCTCCGGCGAGGCGGAGCGACCGGTAGCCGATCAGGCCGGCGCAGAGTAGCGGGGCAGCCTGGAGGTCGGCGAAGCCCTCGGGCACCGGGAAGCAGAAGCGCTCGTCGGCGACGCACAGCTCCGCGTAGCCGCCTTCGAGGTCGTAGCCGGTGAACCGCGCGCGGTCGCAGAGGTTCTCGCGCCCGGCGCGGCAGTACGCGCACTCGCCGCAGGTCCAGCCGAGCCATGGGACGCCGACGCGGTCGCCCGGAGCGAACCGCCCCGTGCTCGCGACGACCTCGCCGACGACCTCGTGGCCGAGCACGAGCGGGAGCTTCGGGTGCGGGAGCTCTCCGTCGAGGACGTGCAGGTCGGTCCGGCAGACGCCGCACGCGCGCACGTTGAGGAGCGCCTGTCCCTGGCCCGGCACCGGATCCGGGAGCTCCGCCTCCTCGAGCGGCACGCCGGCCGCCCGGAGCACCATCGCCCTCATCGCGTCTCTACGCTGCCTGTCATGCGCGATCTCCTCGACTACCGCTCCGAGTTCCCGATCCTGGAGCACACGACCTATCTGATCAACCACTCGCTGGCGGCGATGCCGCGGCGAGCCGAGGAGCGTCTCGCGGAGTACGCCCGCATGTGGCGCGAGCGGGGGATCCGCTCGTGGGGCGAGAGCTGGTGGACGATGCCGATGACGGTCGGCGACCAGGTCGGGAGGATCGTGGGTGCGCCGGCCGGGTCGACGGTGATGCACCAGAACGTCGCCGTCGCGGAGGCGGTCGTCCTCTCGTCTTTCTTCCCGCTCGACCCCGCGCGCAACCGCGTCGTCTACGAGCGTGGCAACTTCCCGTCCGTCCGCTACCTCTACCAGGCGCAGCCCGGGCTCGAGGTCGTCGTCTGCGAGGACGACGGGGGCATCGTGGACGCGATCGACGAGCGGACGCTCCTGGTCCCGATCAGCCACGTCCTCTTCAGGACGGCGGAGATCCAGGACGTCGAGCCGATCGTGCGCCGCGCCGACGAGGTGGGCGCGCACGTGATCCTCGACTGCTACCAGTCGGCGGGGATCGTCCCGCTCGACGTGACCGCGCTCGGGGTCGACTTCGCGGTCGGCGGCTCGGTGAAGTGGCTTTGCGGCGGGCCCGGGAACGGCTGGCTCTACGTCCGGCCCGACCTCGCGGAGCGGCTCGAGCCGACGTTCACCGGCTGGCAGGCGCACGAGTCGCCGTTCGGGTTCGAGGAGGAGATGCGCTACGCGGCCGGCGCCGCGCGGTTCCTCACCGGCACGCCGAACGTTCCGGCCCACTACGCGGCGACGGCCGGCTACGACCTGATCGAGGAGATCGGCGTCGAGCGCATCCGCGCCAACTCGCTCCGCCAGACGCGGCTCCTGATCGACCTGGCCGACGAAGCCGGGTTCGAGATCCGCAGCCCAAGCTCGCCCGATCGGCGCGGAGGCACCGTCACCGTCCACGTGCCCGAGTTCGCCGCCGTCCATCGCGAGCTCGCCGAGCGGGAGATCCTCTGCGACTTCCGGCCGGACGCAGGGATCCGGCTCGGGCCGCATTTCTTCACCTCGGACGACGAGCTGCGGTTCGCGATCGACCAGATCGGCGAGATCCTCGCGACCGAGGCGCACGAACAGCACCTCGGCGCCGTCGCGCAGCACTGAGATATATCTCGCCCGACACGCTGCCCCCGTCCTCTGGAGGAACTGACCGATGCGCTCGAGCCTCGAGATCGCACAGGAAGCGACGCTGCGACCGATCGCCGACATCGCCGAGGAGGCGGGGATCGAGCCGGACGAGCTCGAGCTGTACGGCCGCTACAAGGCGAAGGTCGACCTCTCGATCCTCGAGCGGCTCTCCGACCGGCCCGACGGGAAGATCGTCAACGTCACGGCGATCACGCCGACGCCGGCAGGCGAGGGCAAGACGACGACCTCCGTCGCCCTCACGCAGGGGCTCGGGCAGCTCGGCAAGCGCCCGGTGCTGGCGCTGCGCGAGGCCTCGCTCGGGCCGGTCTTCGGGATCAAGGGCGGCGCTGCGGGCGGGGGCTACACGCAGGTCGTCCCGATGGAGGACCTCAACCTGCACTTCACCGGCGACCTGCACGCGATCACGGCGGCGAACAACTTGCTCTCCGCGCTGATCGACGCGCACCTTCTGCACGGCAACGAGCTCCGCATCGACCCGCTCACGATCTCGTGGCGCCGCTGCATGGACATGAACGATCGCTCGCTGCGGGACATCGTGACGTCGCTCGGCGGCCGCGTGAACGGCTACCCCAGGCAGACGGGGTTCGACATCACCGCGGCGAGCGAGATCATGGCGCTCGTCGCGGTCGCACGCGACCTCGCCGACCTGCGCGCGCGACTCGGTCGCATCACGGTCGGCCAGACGTTCGAGGGCGAGCCCGTCACGGCCGAGCAGCTCGAGGCCGCCGGGTCGATGACGGTGCTGCTGAAGGAGGCGATCAAGCCGAACCTCGTGCAGACGCTCGAGGGCCAGCCGGCGTTCATCCACTGCGGACCTTTCGCGAACATCGCGCACGGCAACAACTCCCTCGTCGCCGACCGCGTGGGGCTCAAGCTCGGCGACTACCTCATCACCGAGTCCGGCTTCGCCTCCGACATGGGGATGGAGAAGTTCTTCGACATCACGTGCCGGATCGGCGGGCTCCGCTCGAGCGCCACTGTGCTCGTCGCGACCGTCCGCGCCCTGAAGCACCACGGCGGGAACATCGACGGCGGCATGGCCGAGATCCAGGGCGGTGCGGCGAACCTCGCCCGCCACATCGGGATCGTGAAGCACTTCGGGCTCAACGCCGTCGTCGCGGTCAACAAGTTCCCGACGGACACGACCGAGGAGCTCGAGCTCGTCAAGCGGCTCGCGCTGGAGCACGGCGCGTACGCCGCCGAGGTCAACGCCGGCTTCGAGCAGGGCGGCAAGGGCGCGACCGCCCTGGCCGAGGCCGTCGTCGCCGCCGCCGACGAGCCCAACGAATTCCGCTTCGGGTACCCGTACGACGCGCCGATCGAGGAGAAGATCCGCGCGATCGCGACGGGCGTCTACGGGGCCGATGACGTCTTCCTGCTCAAGACAGCCAAGGACAAGGCGAAGGCGTTCGAGGCGTCCGGCCTCGGCCAGCTCCCGATCTGCATGGCGAAGACGCATCTCTCGCTCTCGCACGACGCCACCCTGCTGAACGCGCCGACCGGCTTCACGGTCACCGTCCGCGACCTGCGGCCCTATACGGGCGCGGGATGGATCGTCGCCCTCTGCGGCGACATGCAGACGATGCCGGGCCTCGGGAAGGCGCCGGCCGCCTTCTCGATCGACGTGGACGCGCACGGGAACACCGTGGGCTTGTTCTGAGCGTCTGGTGTCCGACTCCAAGTCGGACACCAGAGCGGACGCCGACGCGGTTGGCACAATCGCGGCGTGGAGCAGTACCTCGACCTCCTGCGCCGGACGCTCGACGAGGGCGTCCGCAAGCAGGACCGCACAGGGACGGGGACGCTCTCGGTCTTCGGCCACCAGATGCGCTTCGACCTGCGCGACGGGTTCCCGCTCGTGACGACGAAGAAGGTCCACGTCCCCTCGGTCGTGGCGGAGCTCCTCTGGTTCGTGCGCGGCGACTCGAACGTCGAGTGGCTCCACGAGCACGGCGTCACGATCTGGGACGAGTGGGCGGACGCGGACGGTGACCTTGGGCCGATCTACGGCGTCCAGTGGCGCTCCTGGCCCGCCCCCGACGGTCGCCGGATCGACCAGCTGGCCATGGTGATCGAGCAGCTTCGCGACGAGCCCGAGTCGCGGCGCCACGTCGTGAGCGCCTGGAACCCGGCGGACATCCCGCGCATGGCGCTGGCGCCGTGCCACGCCCTGTTCCAGTTCTACGTCGCCGACGGGCGGCTCTCGTGCCAGCTCTACCAGCGCTCGGGCGACCTCTTCCTCGGCGTCCCGTTCAACATCGCCTCGTACGCGTTGCTCACCCACATGGTGGCGCAGGTCACGGGCCTCGAGGTCGGCGACTTCGTCCACACGCTCGGCGACGCCCACCTCTACTCGAACCACCTCGACCAGGCGCGCGAGCAGCTGACGCGGGTGCCGCGCCCCTTGCCGGAGCTCCGCCTCGATCCGGCGTGCAGATCGATCGACGCATTCGAGATGGGCTCGATCGAGGTCGTCGGCTACGACCCCCATCCGGCGATCCGCGCGCCGATCGCCGTCTGAGCGGCCGTGCCTGTCACGATCGTCGCCGCCGTCGCGAGGAACGGCGTGATCGGCGTCGACGGCGGGCTTCCGTGGCACCTGCCGGACGACCTGCGCCGCTTCAAGGCGTTGACGCTCGGCCACGTGCTCGTGATGGGCCGGAAGACGTACGAGTCGATCGGCCGCCCGCTCCCGGGACGGACGACCGTCGTCGTCACGCGAAACGCCGCGTGGGATGCGGGCTCCGAGGAGGTCGTGGTCGCGCCAGGGCTCGAGGAGGCGGTCCGGGCGGCGACGGCGATCGACGACGAGGTCTTCGTCGTGGGGGGTGCGCAGGTCTACGCGGACGCGCTCCCGCTCACCGACCGCCTCGAGCTCACGCTCGTCGACGACGAGCCCGACGGCGACACGACCTTCCCGGCGGTCGAGTGGGACGACTGGGTCGAGGTCGGCCGCGAGCACGGCGACGGTCTCGCGTACGTCACGTACGAGCGGAGGCCGGTAGCCTCAGCCGGATGACCGACGCCGGCGAGGTGCTCACGAGCGAGCAGATGGAGGCGCTCCAGGCGGAGCTCGCCGAGCTCGAAGGCCCGCGGAGAGCGGCTGCGATCGAGGCGATCGCGACCGCGCGCTCCTTCGGCGACCTCTCCGAGAATTTCGAGTACCACGCCGCGAAGAACGAGCAGGGGCTGCTGGAGGCGCGTATCACGAAGCTCCGCGCGCGGATCTCGGGGGCGACCGTCGTCGACCACGACACCGACGATCACGTCGGGCCGGGGTCGATCGTGGAGATCGCCGACGAGGAGGGCGACGTGATGGAGATCACGATCTCCTCGGTCGGCGGCGTGTCACCGGACTCCCCCCTCGGCTCGGCGCTGATGGGCAAGGGCGTCGGCGACGTCGTGGGCGTCGAGGCTCCGCGCGGAGCCTGGCAGGCCACGGTACGGTCGATCCGCCGCGCGTGACGGCGCTCGCCCGCCGACAAAAAAGTCGCAATTTGCGACTTTCGCAGCGAGCGCGCCTTGCGGCGCCTCGAGGACCGCTCTAGATTCTCGCCATCTGAGCCGGCGGGCCTTCGGGTTTGCCGGCTCAGTGTTTTTCGTGGTCCTCCCTTGACGCGCGCAGCGCCGTCGCCGACGATCCCCGTGTCGAGGGCTCGCGCTCGCGACAGCCTGATCCAGCCGATACGGCGTTCGAGAGCTCCGACGAGAGGGGCCGGCATGAACGAGCGGAGATGGCGGCGTCTCTCGGCGGCGGCAGGAATCGTGTGTGTCGCGGTGCTCGCCTTCGGCGTGCTCGGCGGGACGGGCCTGGCGGGCAGCGCGGCGAAGCCGGTGAACGCAGCGAAGCCGGCAAAGCCCGCGAAGCCGCAGGACGCGACCGGACAGTCCCGGACGAGACCGGCTGGGAGCGCTGCGAAGGTCACGATCTGCCAGAAGGGCAAGGTCACGCTTCGGATCTCCGAGAACGCGGTCGCCGCGCACCAGGCACGTCATGCCGACACGCTGGGCGCGTGTGCGGCCGGCACGACGGCGGCGAACGCCAAGGGCAAGCCGGGGAAGGCGAAGCAGAACGCTTCGGGAAAGGACGACGCCTCCGAGCCGGACGACGATTGACGGGACGGCGGTCCGGCACGCGGGCCGCCGTCACGTCGTCAGGACAGGCTCCCTGTCGCCGGCCGGGACGACGACCCAGCCGTCGAACGTCTTCAGCTTGTACGGCGCGTTGAGCGGCACCGTCGTCTCGCCGGCGGCGACGGCGAACGAGCCGCACGGCTCCGCGGGCTTGCCGTTGCGGGTCAGCCAGAGCTCGTAGGTACCTGCGGCGAGGCCGCTCACGCGGAGCTCCATCGGCCAGTTGCCGGCGACGTCCTTCTCGAACAGGTCGAGCTCGGCGCTCGCCTGCCCCGGGCCGCTCATCGCGACCGTCTGGAGCGGGTCGGGCCCCCCGCCACCCCCTGCGAGGTAGCCGAGGCCGAACAGCGCGAGCGCCGCGACGGCCGCGGCCGCGGCCGCGGTGTACCGGTACCTGCGCGGGAACGGGACGACGCGTGCCTTTGGCGGGTCCGGCGCGGAGGCGACGGCGGGGGAGAGCTCCGGCGGCGGCCCGGCGCGCTCGAGCAGCGCATGGACGCGCTCCAGCCGCTCGCGCTCGCCCGGCTCGAGGTCGTCGCCGACGATGTCTCTGAGGTCGGTCATCGAAGCTCGTCTTCCAGCTCGTCGGCGAGACGCCGCAGCGCCGTCCGCGTCCGTGTCTTGACGGTGCCGAGCGGGAGCCCGACGTACTCGGCGATCTCGCTCTGCGAGAGGCCACTCCAGTACGCCAGCTCGACGAGCGAGCGCTCCTGGTCGGGCAACGTCTCGACGGCGCGGTGGACGCGCCACGAGAGCCAGTCGCGCTCCACCTCGTCGGCCGGCCCCGGATCCCCGGCCGGGACGTCCGGGGGGCTCTCCACGGTCGGCGGCGGTCGTCGGCGGAGCCCGTCGACGATCGCGTTCCGCGCGACGGTGTAGAGCCACGACGAGGCCTGCCCCCGCTCCGGGTCGAAGCGACCGGCGGAGCGCCACACGCTCGCGAACGTGTCCTGGGTCGCGTCCTCGGCACGGCCGCGATCGCCGATTCGCCGCAGCGCGATGCCGAGCACCGAGCGAGCGTAGCGCCTGTGGAGCTCCTCGAAGGCCCGACGGTCGCCCTCCGCGATCAGGCAGATCAGCTCGGCGTCGGTGCGGGACTCCGCCTTCATCGCGGGGATGCTCGCGACTCGCGGAGCGAACGGCAAGTCGGTCCGCAAGGCGATGGCCGCGTCCATCGAGAGGAATACGAGTGCGGCCTCCGATCGGATTGGGCGTGGAACGGCGCTCTCCGCTCCACGCCCGTCCGGGTGCCTAGCTCGAGCGTGCGGCGTCGAACTTCGCCGCGACAGCGTTCCAGTCGACGACGTTCCACCAGGCCGCCAGGTAGTCCGGGCGGCGGTTCTGGTAGTTGAGGTAGTAGGCGTGCTCCCACACGTCCACGCCCAGGATCGGCGTCTTGCCCTCCATCACGGGCGAGTCCTGGTTCGCCGTCGAGAGCACCGCGAGCCCCGTGCCGTCCCATACGAGCCAGCTCCAGCCCGAGCCGAACCGCTTGACGCCGGCGTCGTTGACCTGCGTCTTCAAGTCGTCGAGCGAGCCGAACGTGTCCGACACCGCCGCCGCGAGCTCGCCCGACGGCTCGCCCCCGCCGTCCGGTCCCATGATCTCCCAGAAGAGCGTGTGGTTGGCGTGGCCGCCGCCGTTGTTGCGGACGGCGGTGCGCTTGTCGTCGGGGATGATGTCGAGGTCTGCGAGGACTGCCTCGATCGGGCGGTCCATCCACTCGGTCCCTTCGAGCGCGGCGTTCAAATTCGTGACGTACGCGCCGTGGTGCTTGTCGTGGTGGATCTCCATCGTGCGCGCGTCGATGTGCGGCTCGAGCGCGTCGAACGGGTAGGCGAGATCGGGGACGGAGTACGCCATTGCCATCGCTCCTTCGGTCGTCGTCGGTCGAGGTCAAGGATATGCTGCCGCCGGTCCCGTCCCGCCGAGTGAGGAGCGTCATGGCACCGACCGAGGACATCTCGCCCCGCCCCCTCGATCCCCGGTTGCTGCAGCTCTCGGGCATCTCGCGCGCGTCGGTCGAGGCGCACTACCGGCTGTACCAGGGGTACGTGGCGAAGCGGAACGAGATCCTCGGCCTGCTCGGCGGCGTCGACCTCGCGAGAGCGAACCAGGTCTACTCCGACGTCCGCGCACTCAAGGTCGACCTCACGTTCGCCGTGGGCGGGATCAAGAACCACGAGCTCTACTTCGCACACCTCGGGGGGGAGGGTGGCGAGCCGCGCGGCGCCTTCCGGACGCTCGTCGAGCGGGACTTCGGGTCGGTGGAGGCGTGGCGGGCCGACCTGCGCGCCACGGGGATCGCGGCCCGCGGTTGGGCCTGGACGGCCTACGACTGGGACGAACGGCGCCTGTTCAACTACCTCGGCGACGCGCAGAACACGTTCCCCGTCTGGAATGCCACCCCGCTCGTCGCGCTCGACGTCTACGAGCACGCGTACTTCCTCGACTACCAGACCGACCGTCCCTCCTACATCGAGGCGTTCCTCGAGAACCTCGACTGGGACGTGGTGAACGGGTGGATCGCGTCGTACGCGATCCCGTCCTGACTGCGGGAGCTGGGCCCGCGGGGACACTCCGGTGATCGCGGACGCGCTCGTCGTCGTCGGCGGCTACCTCCTCGGCTCGATCCCCTTCGGCTACGTCCTGCCCCGGCTCGTCCGCGGCGACGACATCCGTCGCCACGGGAGCGGGAACGTCGGCGCGTCGAACGTCTGGCGGGTCTACGGACGCTCGCTCGGGATCCCCGTCGCGCTGCTCGACGTGGCCAAGGGGTTCGTCCCCGCGCTCGTCGGCGTCGAGCTCGGCGGCGACTGGGTGGGGGTGCTCGCCGGCGCCGCCGCGATGGTCGGCCACGCGCGGCCGGTGTTCCTCGGCTTCTCGAGGGGCGGGAAGATGGTCGCGACGGCGGGCGGTGTTGCGCTAGCCCTCGCGCCGCTCGCTGCGCTCGCCTGCCTCGTGGTGTGGCTCGTCACCTTCGCCGCCTTGCGCTACGCCTCCGTCGCGTCGATGGTGACGGCATGCGCGTTGCCCCTCTCGTGCCTCGCGTTCGGCGCCCCCTGGCCGGTGGTGTGGTTCGCGGCGGTCGCGGCCGTGGGCGTCCTGGCGTTGCACCACCACAACGTCCGGCGCCTGCTTGCAGGGACGGAGCCGCGCTTCTCGCGCTCGCTGATCCGCGGCGCCAGGTGATCCGCCGCGCGGTCCTCGTGCTGGTCGTCGCGACGGTCGCCGTCGCCGTCGCGGAGGGCGATGCGCTCGCCGTCCCGTGGTGCGGGACGACGACGACCCAGGATCGTGCTCCTGCGGTGACGGGCCGGTCGATCCGCGTCGTCTACGCGTACGCGGGCGACGCGCCCGACCGCAGCGGCGAGCTTGCGCCTCGAATCTCGGCGGACGTGGACGCGATCGACGAGTGGTGGCGTGGCCAGGATCCGACGCGCGAGCCGCGCTTCGACCGCGCGGCTTTCGCCTGCGGCGCGCAGGCGGACGTCCTCGTGCTCCGGCTCGCGGACTCGACCGCAGACCTGCAACGGGGCTCGGGCCGCGGCGACCGGATCGCCGGGGCGGTGGCCGTGGCGACGGGACGCTCGGCGTTCGAGAAGCAGCTCGTCTACTACGGCGGCCCGGTCGACAACCCCGACACGTGCGGCGAGGGAGCGGGGCGACCCGACGGCGACGGCGTCGCGATCGTATACCTCGGCGCGTGCACCGACGTGCCCTCGGCCGTCGTCGCCGGGCACGAGCTCCTCCATGCCTTCGGGGCGCTGGCGGACGCGGGACCGCCGCACGCATGCCCGGACAGGCGCGGCCACCCCTGCGACAGCGACCTCGACCTGCTCTACCCGTACGCGCGGACCGGCCTCGCCCTTGGCACGCTCTTCCTCGACGTCGGCCACGACGACTACTACGCCCATTCGGGGGCGTGGTCCGACGTGCAGGACTCGCTCTGGCTGCGCCTCGCCTCGCAGCAGCTCTCGCTGGCGCTCGCGATCGCGGGCCGCGGGTCGGTGGAGAGCGACGTCCCGGGAATCGACTGCGCGACGTCGTGCACCACGGAGTGGGACGCCGGCAGCAGGGTCTCGCTCGAGGCGCTGCCCGGCGCGGGACAGCGGTTCGTCCGCTGGGACGGCGCGTGCTCGGGGTCGGGACCCTGCGACGTGACCCTCCGGGCTGCGCAGTCGGTCGGCGTGCTCTTCGCGCCCTCACGCTTCTCTCTCCTCGTCGGCGTGTCGGGCCGCGGGCAGGTCACCGGCGTGGGAGCCGCGTGCGCGACGACGCGCTGCAGCCGCTCCGCGACGTCCTACGCACCGATTCGCCTCCGTGCGACGCCCGCGGCCGGCTGGCGGCTCGTCGCGTGGAGCGGCGGGTGCTCCGGCCGCGCGGCGACGTGCACCGTCCCGATGACCAGGGCCGCGACGGTGCGGGCGCGCTTCGTCAAGCGGTAGGCCCGCGGAGCCAGTCCTCGAGCGTCGTCTGGCGCACGGAGGGCTCGGCGCCGGCCAGCTCGTGGCGGATCTCGGCGACCGTGCCCCACCGCTCGGCGAGGACGTCGTGGTCGTGGATCGTCTCGAGGTTCACCTGACGGGAGAGGATGAAGTCGCCGTCGTCGAGAGCCTTCGACTCGAGGAGCTCACGGATCGCGACCCGGACCGAGTCCTCCACGAAGCGCGGCTGTAGATGCGCTTGCTCGACGACGAAGAGCTCGTCCGGGCGCTTCAGGAGCTCGTAGACGGGCGCGCTCATCGACCGCTCGACGATGCCGGAGAGGTCCTCGGCGTCGAGCTCGTGCGTCGTGCCGACGAGCAGCGTTCCCCGCCCGCGCTGGTTGTGGGTCGCGAGTGGGACGAGCTCGAGGATGCGGTCGGCGTCGGCGCCGAACCCGGCCTCCTCGAGCCGCTCGTAGGCACGGGCGCGGACCAGGTCCTGCGCGCAGGGGCAGGCGTTGATCCCGGTCGCCTCGACGCCGACGACGCGACGCGAGCCCCCGCTCCCCGCCGCGGCGATGCCGATGAGCGACACGATCTCCTGCGTCTCGAGGCCCGTCACGGGCGTGCGACGCCGCTGCGGCCAGCGGGCGACGATTCGGACCTCCGCCCGCAGCGCGTGCTGCCGCTCCACGATCTGGGATGCGATCCGGTCGGCGAGGACCTCGACGAGCAGGCCCTGGCCGAGGACGACCTCGTCGATCGCCTCGTCGAAGAGCTCCGGGAAGCGAGACATGTGGACGCCCTTCTGGTCGCGCGCGAGGTCGACGGTGCAGTCGATCTCGGCGGCCATCAGGATCTCGTGGTCGCCCCTTCGGATGCGGATCGCCTTCTGGACACCCGTGACTCCGGCGCGCGAGAGCGCGAGCCCGACGGGCGGCGCGGACGCCTGCATGTCGCGGACGAGCGGGAGGTCGCTCACGCCGATCACGCTACACCCGGTCTCAGGCCGCGGGGAGGAACTGGAGCAGCGTCCGCGCGAACGCCTCGGGACGCTCGAGCGGCGGCAGATGGGCGACGTCCGGCAGCTCGATGAGCTGCGCCCCGGGGATCTCCTCGCCGAGCAGCCGCGCGATCCGGCGAAAGTCACGCTGGTCGAGCGCGCCGACGAGAACGAGCGTGGGTTGCGTGACGTCGCCGAGCCGCTCCCGGCGACTCGGCGTGAGCCAGCCGCCCTCGGCCGCCGGGTTCTCGTGGTCGAGCGCCGTGCGCTGCATCTCGAAGACCCGCCGCCGCAGCGCCTTCGGCACCTCGTCCTCACCGCGCGTCGGGCCGTCGAGCCATGTTCTGACGTTCATCCACGCGACGTCGTCGAGCTCGCCGCGCTCGAACGCCGCCGCCTCCTCCTCCCACGCGGCCACGAGCCCCGGCTCGTGCTGCCAGCCGTCGATCCCAGCGCCGACGAGCACGAGGCGGTCGACGAGCTCCGGTCGCGCGAGCGCCAGGTCGAGCGCGACGTGGCCTCCCAGCGAGACCCCGACGACGCCCGCGCGCTCGATGCCGAGGCCCTCGAGCAGCGCCGCAGCGTCGGCCGCATAGACGAAGGGGCCGTCCGGGAGCGGGGTCTCTCCGAATCCCCGCAGGTCCGGCGCGACGACGCGGAAGCGCTCCGCGAGCATCGGCCCGACGTCGTCCCACATCGTCCGGTCGGCGATACCGGCATGGAGGAGGAGAAGCGGCGGCCCCTCGCCCGAATCGTCGTACGCAACGTCGACGCCGTTCACGTTGAGCTTCGGCACCGGGCGAGGGTACCCCGGTTGTCAACGAAGAATGCGCGAGAGCCTGCGATCCTTCAGGATCCGCCCGCCGGTCTGGCAGGTGGGGCAGTAAGTGATCGTGTGCTCCTCGAAATCGACGCGGCGGAGCGTCTCGCCGCAGCGCGGGCACGGATCGCCGAAGTGCGCGTGGACGCGGTACACGTCGGCGTCGCCCTTGCCCGCGAGGCGCAGCGCGAGGGCCCGCTCGAGGTCGTCGTGGATCGCAGCGGCGAGCCCCTCGACCTCCTCGTCGCTCAGGTCGGTCGACAGCCGGAACGGCGACAAGCGGGCCTCCCAGAGGATCTCGTTCGCATGGGCGCGGCCGATGCCGGCGAGCGCCCTCTGGTCGCGGAGCAGCGGGTGCAGCTGGCGGCGCTCGCGACGGAGGATCTCGCGCAGTCCTTCGGCGTCGAGCTCGAGCGCGTCCGGCCCGAGATGCGCGAGCTCCGCGTCGAGCGCCGCGGGTGTGAGCAGCCAGACGCCAGCCCGCTTCTTCTTGCCGCCCTCGGTGAGGACGAGCTCGCCGCCGTCCGCGAAGCGCACCTGGAACATCGGCTTCGCGGGCCCCTTCTTTCCGGACGGCACGTAGCGCAGGCGGCCCGCGCTCATCAAGTGCACGCGCAGGACGAGCTCGCCGTCCTCTGTCGGGAAGAGGAGGTTCTTCCCTCGACGGCGAGCTCCCGCGAACGAGCGCCCCTGGAGGGCGTCCGGCCGCGGGTCGAACGTCTTCAGCGTCGCGATGTGACCCGGCCGCGCGAGCTCGACGGGGGCGCGCGACACCTGCGGGTCGAGCTCGCGCACCCACGCCTCGACCTCGGGGAGCTCCGGCATGACTCGAAGCGTAGAGCCTCTAGGCTGCTGCCCCGTGGAGCCGATCGTCGTCGAGGCGACCCGCGGCGAGGTGGTCGAGGCGCGGCATGTCGTGCACGCGGTCGCCGTCCGCGACGGGAGGATCGAGCTGGCCGCGGGCGACCCGGCGCTCGTCACGTTCCTGCGCTCGTCGGCCAAGCCGATCCAGGCGCTGCCCGTCGTCCGCGCGCGGCCGGACCTCGACGACGAGCAGATCGCTCTCGTCTGCGCCTCCCATCTCGCGGCGCCGGCGCAGGTCGCTGTGGTGCGCCGCATCCTCGCCGCCGCGCCGGCGACCGCGGACGAGCTGGAGTGCGGGCCGGACCCCACGCCGATCGCGCACAACTGCTCGGGCAAGCACGCGGGGTTCCTCGCCCTCTGCCGCGCGAACGGTTGGGAGACGCCCGGCTACCGGCTGCCCGAGCACCCGTGCCAGCAGGCGATGCTGCGGGAGGTGGCCGTGGCGGCCGATATGAAGCCCTCGTCGCTCGCAGTTGCGACCGACGGATGTGGCGTGCCGACGTTCGCGTTGCCGCTCGAGCGCGCGGCGCACGCCTTTTCCCGGCTGGCGTCGCTCGACGGCGGGGAGCGCGTCGTCGGAGCGATGCGCGCGCACCCGGATCTGCTCCGCGGGCCGGTCGCCGCCGACGTCGTCCTGATCCGTGTGCTCGACGGCTGGGTGGCGAAGGGCGGTGCCGAGGGTCTTTTCTGCGCCGCGTCGGCCGACGGGCTCGGAGTCGCCCTGAAGGTCGTCGATGGCGCCTTCCGCCCGATCCAGGCTGCTGTCGCGCACGTCCTCTCCCTCCTGGGGCTCGACGCCTCGCAGCTCGAGCCCGACGCGATCTCGAACAGCCGCGGCGACCCCGTCGGGGAGCTCCGTGTCGCGGGGTTCTAATCGAGAATCGAGAATCTTCTTCCCAAAGTGGAGACGGATGTATACGATCCGGCGCCGAAGGGTTGAGCCGGAACGGAGAGGTCCGGCTCGCTGCGTTCGAGGGTCTGTCTTCCGTCAACCGCTGGGAGAAAGAGAGGTCCATGCTCGCTGTCGATACCACCCTTCCGGAGGTCGACGAGCTGCAGAAGCTCGTCGAGCAGGGGCAGGAGAAGGGCTTCCTCACGTACGACGAGATCGTCAAGTCCCTCGAGGACGTCGATCTCACGAAGGAGCAGCTCGAGGACTTCACGACGTACCTCATCGACCACTCGATCGAGCTGGTCGAAGGGGAGCAGCACAAGGCGCTGCCGCACGAGCAGCCGATCGTCCCCCCCGAGGAGGTGGCGGCGGCACCCAAGCTCGACCTCACCGTCGAGCCGTCGCTCGACTCGCTCCGTCTCTACCTGCGCGAGATCGGAAAGGTGCCGCTTCTCACCGCAGACCAGGAGGTGGCGCTCGCCAAGCGGATCGAGCGCGGCGACGAACGGGCGAAGCAGCACATGATCGAGGCGAACCTGAGGCTCGTCGTCTCCATCGCCAAGGGCTACCTCGGTCGCGGGCTCACGTTCCTCGACCTGATCCAGGAGGGGTCGCTCGGCCTGATCCGCGCCGTCGAGAAGTTCGACCACCGGAAGGGGTTTAAGTTCTCGACGTACGCGACGTGGTGGATCCGCCAGGCCGTCACACGCGCGATCGCCGACAAGGCACGCACGATCCGGATTCCCGTCCACATGGTCGAGAAGCTGAACAAGGTCGTCCACATCGAGCGCCAGCTCGTCCAGCGGCTCGGCCGCGAGCCGCGGCCCGAGGAGGTCGCGGAGGAGCTCGAGATGTCGGTCGAGGAGGTGCGCGAGATCCTGCGCATGGCCCAGCTTCCGGTGTCGCTCGAGAAGCCGATCGGGGAGGAAGAGGACTCGTCGCTCGGCGACTTCGTCCCGGACGACCAGGCCGAGTCGCCGTTCGACACGGCGTCGCTCTCGCTGCGCCGGGAGGACATAGAGCTCGCCCTCGGGTCGTTGCCCGAGCGCGACCGCAAGGTGATCGAGCTGCGCTACGGGCTGCTCGGCGAGGCGCCGTGCACGCTCGAGGAGGTCGGCCGCGCGTTCGGCGTCACCCGCGAGCGGATCCGCCAGATCGAGAACAACACGCTCAAGCGGCTCGAGACGCTGCCCGAGGCGCAGGCTCTCCGAGATTGCGTCTGACGGAGGCTGAGAGGGGCGGGGCTTCAGCCTCGCTCCTCTTTCTGCTCCTGCGCGCAACCGCAGGAGGGCGAGGCTGAAGCCGCGCCCTAGGCTGCGAGGAAGCCGGCCTCGCCGAGGGCACCGAGTGCGGCCTCGCGGACGTCCGAGCCGAGCTGGATCACATCGGCGTCGAGCGGCGCCGAGACGGTCGCCGTCAGCCAGATTGCGCCGCCGCTCACGTCGCCCACGAGCACCTTGCCCTTCCCCCGGTGCAGGCCTTCGAGCCCGTCGATCGCCTGCAGCACCGTGCTGCGAGCCTCGTCGACCGGGGCGCCGAGCCTCACCGGGAACGACGCCGATACGACCCGTCGCGGGTCGCGGATCGTCCGGTTGACGATCATCGACGCGGTCAGCTGGCTGTTCGGGATGTACACGCGCCGGGCATCGTCGGTGACGAGTGTCGTGTAGAGCAGGGTCATCTCCTCGACGAACCCCGTCTGGTCGCCGACGGTGACGCGGTCGCCGATCCGGAGCGGCTGCGCGAACGCGACGAGCATTCCCGAGCCGAGGTTCGAGAGCGGCGTGTTGAACGCGAGGCCGACGAAGATCGCGAGGACGGCGCTCGAGGCGAGAAGAGCGTTCGCGAGCTGGTTCGTGCTCGGGTAGAGCGCGAGCACCTTCCAGATCGCGATCGCCGCGACGAACGCGACGATCACGCGGCGCAGGAACCCGAGCGTCGTCCGTCGGCGGGCCGCCAGACCGGGGTCCTTGGCGGAGAGCCGGGCGACGTACCGCTCGAACGCGATGCCGAGCAGGACGCGCACCAGGAGCACGGCGCCAAGGCCGACACCGGCAGTGATCAGCGCCTCGACCGTGCGGTCGCTCACGCTCGTTCGGTTCGGCGTGCGGCGGCGTGAGCCTGCACGCGCGGCGCTCGGCGTCTGGTGCCCGACTCGGAGTCGGACACCAGATCGACCTCAGATCGTCGGCTCGGGCTGCGGCTCGCCCTCGAGGGCAAACGCGTCGTGGAGCGCGCGCACGGCCTCGGGGATGCGGTCGCGGCCGATCATGCAGGAGATCTTGATCGGCGAGGTCGAGATCATCTCGAGGTTGATCCCGAGCTCGGCCAGGGTTCGGAACATCGTCGCCGCGACGCCAGGGTGCGAGCGCATGCCGGCCCCGATGAGCGAGACCTTGCCGAGCTGCTCGTTCAGCTCGACGGCGAAGGGGCCGAGCTCCTCCTGCGTCGAGGCGATCGCCTGCTGGGTCGCCGCCACGTCCTCGGCGGGGACGGAGAACGACATCTCGGCCCGGCCGTGGACGACGTTCTGGATGATCGTGTCGACGTTCACCTGCGCGCCGGCGACGCGGTCGAAGATCATCGCCGCGACGCCGGGGCGGTCGGGGATCCCGGTGAGCGTGAAGACGACGTCCGTCTCGGAGTGGGTGACGGCCGAGATGATCGCCTGCTCCATTCCCTCGTAGTCGGTCACCCAGGTTCCCTCCTCGTCGGAGAACGTCGAGCGCGCGTGGATGCGCACCCCATGATTACGTGCGAGCTCGACCGAGCGGAGCATCAGCACCTTCGCCCCGGAGGCCGCCATCTCGAGCATCTCGTCGTACGACACGTACGGGAGCTGCCGGGCTTCGGGGACGATCCGCGGGTCGGCGGTGAAGACGCCCGGCACGTCGGAGTAGATCTCGCACGCGGCGCCGAGCGCGGCCGCGAGCGCCACGGCCGTCGCGTCGGTGCCGCCGCGACCGAGGGTCGTGATCTCCATCGTGTCGCGCGAGAAGCCCTGGTAGCCGGCGACGAGCACGATCTTCCCCTGCTCGAGCGACGTCCGGATGCGGTCGCCGCGGATCTCGCGGATCTTCGCCCGTGTGTGGGTCGAGTCGGTGAGGATGCCGGCCTGCGACCCCGTGTACGAGACGGCCTCCTCGCCGAGGTCGCCGATCGCCATCGCGACGAGCGCGCACGCGATCCGCTCGCCGGTCGAGAGGAGCATGTCGAGCTCGCGGGGATTCGGCTCGGGCGAGACGTCGGAGGCGAGCGCGAGGAGCTCGTCGGTCGTCTTCCCCATCGCCGAGACGGTTCCGACGACGTCGAGCCCGCGTCGCTTGGCCTCCACGAACCGGTGCGCGACGTGGCGGATCTTCTCCGGGTCGGCGACCGAGGAGCCGCCGAACTTCATCACGACGGTGTCGAACTCGGGCGCGCGCACGTGGGAAGTGTCGCTACTCGACGAGTCCCGGGCGCCGGTACGGCCGAAGTCCGGGCGGCACGGGGATTCCGGCGCGCAACCCGATGTCGGGAACCGGCTCGAGCGCCGTCACCGTGAGCGGCACGTGACCGGCCCAGACGTCGAGCTCGGCGTCGGGCGTGTCGCCGTCCTCCGGGCCGCCGTCGCGGATCTTCGCCGACGCCTCGTCGAGCGGGAGGCGCAGGACGCTCGTCGCCTTGAGCTCCTTCGCCGTCGGACGGCGAGCCTCCGCCCAGCGTCCGGGGAGCAGCTTCTCGGTGAACGCCTCGAGCGCGGCCAGCTTCTCGTCGCGGTCGACGACCGGCGTCGCGCGTCCGAGGACGACGACCGAGCGGTAGTTCATCGAGTGCTCGAACACCGACCGCGCGAGCACGATCCCGTCGAGGAGCGTGACCGTCAGGCAGGCGGGAAAGCCCTCCGCGAGCGTCCGCAAGGTGCGGCTCGCGGCGGAGCCGTGGACGAACACCTCGTCCTCGATCCGGGCATGGAGCGTCGGGATCACGAACGGCTGGCCGTCGGCGACGAAGCCGAGGTGCGCGACGAGCCCCGCGTCGAGGACGGCCTCGAGCGCCGCGCGGTCGTACCGGCCGCGCTCGGGGAGGCGGCGGACGCGCGTCCGCGGCGAGGCGGCGGCATGCTCTCGACGGGAAGCCATCGCCGAAGCCTACGGACGACCTCCGCCTGGCCGTGCCGACGGCAGGCATAGTGCGGAGCGGTAGGTCGATCCGAGGGAGGAGCATGACGAGCAAGGGGTTGATGGCGCTTCTCGCCTGTGTTGCAGTGGCGCTGGCGATCGCGCTGCCCGCGTCGGCCGGGTCGTCGGCGACGGCCGTGAACGTCACCGCCGGCAAGCCGTCGGAGCTCAAGTTCACCGTCTCGAAGAAGACCGTGACGAAGGGCAAGGTGACGTTCAGGGTCACGAACAGGGGTGCGCTCGAACACGACTTCAAGATCGGCGGCAAGGTCACGCCGAAGCTGAAGCCCGGCAAGACGGTCTCCCTGACCGTCACGCTGAAGAAGGGCAAGGCCCGCTACCTGTGCACGATCCCCGGCCACGCGGCCGCGGGGATGAGGGGCGTCATCACCGTCAAGTAGCGCCTGGGGCGTCGCCGCACGTCACTGGTGTCCGACTTTAAGTCGGACACCAGTTGCCCACCGTCCCGTCTCGGCATGCCTGGCGCTCGGCCGCGCCACGCGCTACAACCCGTCCGTGAGCGAGGTCGTCACGTGGCTCGACACGATCGGGCGGGTGTTCGAGGGCATCCCGGACCTCGCCGCGCCCGGCGAGGTCGAGGCCGCGCTCTCGGAGATCCTCGAAGACCCTCTCCTCCAGCTCTACTGGTGGGACTGGGAGCTCGAGCGCTACGTCGACGTGCGCGGGGTCGCCGTCGAGCCGGCCGCCCTGCCGGGAGCCGCCGTCACCTGGATCGGCTACGAGACCCGAAAGGTCGGCGCACTGGTCCACGACACGCGGCTGCTCGACGTTCCCGAATTCGCGACGACACTCGTGCCGCTGATGCGGATCGCGATGGAGCGCGACCGCCTCCACCGAGACCTCGTCTCGAAGCTCGAGCAGCTGCGCGCGTCGCGACTACGGATCCTCGAGGCCGCCGACGGCGAGCGGCGCCGCCTCGAGCGGAACCTCCACGACGGCGCGCAACAACGGCTCACGGCGGCGCTCCTCGGTCTCCGCTCGCTCGAGTCGCGGCTCGCCGACGACCCGGAGCTCCGGTCGATGGCGCAGGGCACGCTCGACGAGCTCGAGGGCGCGATCGACGAGCTCCGCGAACTCGCACGTGGCCTCCATCCGCCGCTCCTGGCAAACCGCGGGCTCGAGGCGGCCCTGCGGGCGGGCGCCGCACGCGCCTCGCTGCCCGTCGAGGTAGACCTCCGCCTTCCGCGCCGTCTTCCGGAGGCGGTGGAGGCCGCGGCGTACTAC
The DNA here is from genome assembly GCA_046732615.1 of Actinomycetota bacterium. GTDB lineage: Bacteria > Actinomycetota > Thermoleophilia > Gaiellales > Gaiellaceae > Gaiella. The sequence goes on from JBKPNM010000111.1 coordinate 19,834, forward strand.
GTCTCCGCGGAGGCGTGCACGAACGCCGTCAAGCACGCCCGCGCATCGGGGCTGTGGCTCACGGCCGTCGACGAGGGAAGCACGCTCACGGTCGTCGTGCGCGACGACGGAATCGGCGGTGCCTGCATCGAATGCCAGGACGAGGCGTCAGGCCTCGGCGGTCTCGTCGACCGCGTCGAAGCGCTCGGTGGGACACTCGCCATCGTCAGCCCGGACGGCGCCGGGACGACCCTGACGGCGGTCTTCCCGCTGCAGCCGGCCGTGTAGCGTCCGGGCATGTCCGACCACACGGGATGGCCGCGGCTCGGCCTCGCCGACGTGCTCGAAGCGCGCCGCGCGATCGCGCCGTACCTGCTGCGGACACCGCTCCACTCCTACCCGGGCCTCGGGGAGCTCGTCGGCGCTCAGGTGCTCGTCAAGCACGAGAACCACCTGCCGACGGGGGCGTTCAAGGTCCGAGGCGGCATCAACCTCGTCTCGCACCTCGAGCCCGACGAGCGCGCGCGCGGCCTCGTCACCGCCTCGACCGGGAATCACGGCCAGTCGATCGGCTTCGCGGGCCAGCTCTTCGGCGCGCGTGTCGTCGTGTGCGTCCCCGTCGGAGCGAATCCCGTCAAGCTGCGCTCGATGCGTGCGCTCGGCGTCGAGCTCGTCGAGCACGGCTGCGACTTCGACGAGGCCCGTGAGCACTGCGAGGCGCTCGCGGAGGAGCACGGCTACCGGTACGTCCACTCGGGCAACGAGCCGTGGCTGATCGCGGGCGTCGGGACGCACACGCTCGAGGCGCTCGAGCAGGAGCCTCGCCTCGACGCGATCCTCGTCCCGATCGGAGGTGGCAGCGGCGCGGCCGGTGCGTGCATCGTCGCGAAGGCTGTCGCGCCGGGCTGCGAGTTGATCGGCGTCCAGGCGGAGTGCGCACCGGCCGCGTTCAGGTCGTGGCAGGCGCGGGCGGTCGTCGAGGACTTGATGAGCACGGCGGCCGACGGGCTCGCGACGCGCGTCGGTTTCGAGCTCCCGCAGTCGATCCTCTGGGAGCACCTCGACGACTTCGTCCTCGTCGGCGAGGACGAGCTGCAGGACGCGGCCCGACTCATGATCGAGCACACCCGGAACCTCGTCGAGACCGCCGGTGCCGCGCCGCTCGCCGCGGCGTTGCGGCTGCGAGAGCGGCTCGCCGGGCGCCGCGTGGCGCTCATCTGCACGGGTGGCAACGTCACGCTCGACCAGCTGCGCGACGTGCTCGGCCGGGACTCCGCCCCTCATAGCTCCATCACAGCCCTCGCGTAGCCTGCCGCGATGCTCCGCGCCCGGCTCCTCGTCGTCGCGCTTGCCTGCGCGGCCGTCGCGGCGACGCTCGCCGGCCCGGTCGCCGCTGCGCCGTCGCAGCCGGTCCCCTCGCTCGACCCGGAGACGACCCAGGCGCTGTGGGGACGCCTCACGGCGACCCGGCAGATCCGGCCGCTCTCCGTCGACGTCGACTGCCGTCCGCTCCGCGCGACGTTCTACGCCGCCACGGACTGGCTGCGGCTCGCGACGATGCTCGCTGCGAAGGCGTCGCCGTGCGCGCAGTACTACGTCTCGGTGCCGCCGGTCGTCGCGGACAAGACGAAGCCTCGGCCCGATCAGGCGCAGCGGATCCGCGCGCTCGGGCCCGCGTTCCACGCCCTCGCGGAGATCCACTACACCGCGTGGCAGAAGTGGGTCGCGAGCACCGGTTCGTCCTGGTACCAGGCGGGTATCGAGGCACGACGGCGGATGGCCGCCGCCGGCTACGACGTCGCCGCGGGCGACACGTGGGCGCTGAACGAGGTCTCCTCGGCGGTGCGGCGCGGCGACGGCAACGCACGGGTCAACGTGCGCGAGCTCCTGCGCGGCCTCTACGACGCGGCCGGCGAGGGGCCGCCGACGCGCGGGATCGTGTTCGTGGTCGGGCTCGGCCAGCGCGTCCCCGAGCTCGGGACCTACAAGGCGCGGGTGCAGGAGTGGTTCCAGGACGCCCAGTTCTGGATCGACATGAACGCCTACGTGAGCGACTGGTCGCAGGAGGCGTACGGGGACGTCCGCAGTTACGCCGTCCCTGGTGCCGCGCTCGCGGGCCGGCGCGACGGGCTCGTCGACTACCTCCGCCACATGGACCTGCTCGCCGCGTCCGGCGGCGCCGTCTCGGGGACCGCGAACGCGTTCCTCGCCAACGCGGGTAGCACGCTCGCGAACGCCGCCTGGCAGTGGGACTCCGCGTTCGGCTGGACCGCGGTCGACGACATCCTGATGCAGCAGTACGTCTCCGCCCAGGTCTACGCGCTCCGGAACCACGGCGTTCGGGCAGGCAGGGCGACCGACCGCTTCGGGTTCGCCTGGGCGCCGAAGAACCTCGACGCGCTGGCGCCGAGCGATTTCACACGCCGCACCGCCGCGGTGCTCGACCGCATCGCCACCGCGATCAGGGACTCGGAAGCCGACGCACCGGCCGATCCGGGGGTTGCGGCGTGCGGGGCAAGCGGTGTCTGGTGCGCGGGAGACCTCGCCGGGTCGACGCTCTCGGCGGCCTGGCGCGGGTTCCGTGCGTGGTCGCCGACGGCGCTCGCGTTCGTCTCTCCCCCGCAGACCATCGCCGCGGGCACGATCTCGAGGCCGATTCAGGTGCAGGTGCAGGTCTCCGGGGTCGCCGCACGGCCCGCCGCCGTCGTATCGGCGACGATCACGTCCTCGTCGCCGACGGGCCTCTTCGCGGTCGCCCCGGAGGGGCCGTTCGCGCCGACGCTCGCCGTCCAGCTGCCCGCCGGCGCCTTCGCAACCTCCCAGCTCTACTACCAGGATCCGACGGCCGGGACGGTGACCATCACCGCGACGGCCGCGGGCGTGGTCGCGGGCACGCAGCAGATCACGGTCGGCGGCGCAGCGCCGGTCGCGCTGCGTGTGGAGCCGGCAACCGCCACCGTGCTGCCCGGCGGAGCGGTCCCGCTCACGGCGGTCGGGGTCGACGGCTTCGGCAACGCCACGCCGACTGCCGCCCTCTGGACCGTGTCGCCGGTGACCCTCGGGGCCCTGTCGGCCGACATGGGGACGACAACGACGTTCACCGCGGGGACGGAGCCCGGCGTCGCTCAGGTGACCGCGACCGTGACGACGCCGACGGGAACGCTCACTGCGACGTCGAGCGTGACCGTGACGCCGCCCCCGCCCGTCCGTGTCTCCGCCGTGCGCTACGGCGTCGCGCAGAAGCGACTCTACGTCTTCGTGACCGTCGTCGACGGGCGACGGCGACGCGTGCGCGATGCGTCCGTCACCGTCGCCCTCTACCGCAATGGCAAGCTCTACGCCCGTGCCGCCGGACGGACGACGGCGGGTCGCATGACGTTCTCGCGGCCGGCGTCGATCGGCACCTACCGCGCCAAGGTCACGCGGGTCGCGGCGGACAACCGGGTCTGGGACCGCGTCACACCCGCCAACGCGTTCACGAAGAAGCCGAAGCCACGCCGCCGGTCGTAGCGGGCGGGCGCTAGTCGAGGTCGCTCGCGGGGAACAACACGGACGGAACGGGCTCCGCCGCCGGGTCCTTGTCCCGGACGACGATGTCGACGAGCGTCACGACGATGCTCGCGAGGGGCACGGCGAGAATCACCGCGAATCCGCCGAGAACGAGACCGACCGTCGTGACCGCGACGAGCACGACGAGCGGCGACAGGCCGACGGAGTGCCCGAGCACGCGCGGAACGACCACGTAGTCCTCGAGCAGGCGCACGACGAGCACGACGGCCCCCGCGACGATCGCCAGGTGCACCGACTGCGAGAGCCCGACCCCGACGGCGACGATCGCCGCGGCGAGCGGGCCGATCACTGGGACGACCTCGACGATTCCCGCGAAGACGCCGACGAGCAGCCAGTACGGCAGCCCGATTGCCCAGAAGCAGGCCGACAGCACCGTGGCGACGAGCGCGACGAGCACCGCCTGGCCTCGGACGAACGCGCCGAGCCGCAGCTCGACGAGTCCCCACGTGTCCCGAACCTTCCTTCGTCTCCGGCGCGGCAGCAGCGAGCACACGACATCGACGGCCCGGTCGCGCTCGACGATCCAGTAGGCCGCCGCCGCGAAGACGAAGAAGGTCCCGACGATCACCTCGAACGCCTTGCGCCCGTACTCGACTGCGGGGTCGACGAGGCTCGAGCCGGACGGGACGTCGTTCAGCTTGCGGTCGAGCGCGATGAGGATGTCGTGCTTGATGCCGGTCGACTGACGGGCCTCCTGGCGGAGCTGGTGCTGATCGCCGAGCGCAGCCTGCACCTGATCCGTTGCGGCCGGGACTACGAGCCACAACCCGACCGCCAGGATTGCTCCGAGCACGACGTAGTGGAGTACGACCGCGAGCCCGCGCGGTACGCCCATTCCGGCCAGGCGCTCGACGGTCGGCCTGAGCGCCGCGGCGAGGACGATGGCGCTGAGGAGGAGCGCCACGACCAGGCGCGCCTCCCACACGACGACGCAGGCGGTGAGGATCCCGGTGACGACCAGCGTCGCGACGGCGACGCGGCCCGCGAACCGCGACAGGTCGTGCTCCACGGGCTCCTGCTCCGGGCCCCTCTGGACCTGCTCGTCCGCGATCGGCGCGCGCGTCGACACTCCGCGTCTGTACCCCCGCCCAGCGGTGCCCACACGTCGCGGCGTCGCCCGCCGTACGGCTCGGTCGACCGATGATCGCGCCGGTCGCCAACGCCGTCTCGGCACACCCCCTAATGCTTCAATTGTGGAAGAATCGCCACGGCGGCCGCGTTGGAGGAGTACCTGCCACGCGGCTGGGCACGACCGACGTTCGAACGGGAGGTTGGAATGGGCTTGAGAATCGGCGACACGGCACCGGACTTCGAGGCGGACACGACCGAGGGACGGATCTCGTTCCACGACTGGATCGGCGACTCGTGGGCGGTGCTCTTCTCGCACCCGAAGGACTTCACGCCGGTGTGCACCACCGAGCTCGGCTACATGGCCAAGATCAAGCCGGAGTTCGACCGGCGCGACGTCAAGATCATCGGGCTCTCCGTCGACCCGACCGGCGACCACGAGGGCTGGTCGAGGGACATCGAGGAGACGCAGGGCCTCGCGCCCAACTACCCGATCATCGGCGACGTCGACTTCGAGGTCTCGAAGCTCTACGGGATGCTCGCGGCGGACGTCGAGGGTGACGCCAAATCGCGGACGCCGGCCGACAATCAGACCGTCCGCAACGTGTTCGTGATCGGCCCGGACAAGAAGATCAAGCTGATCCTCGTCTACCCGATGACGACCGGCCGGAACTTCGACGAGGTGCTGCGGGTGATCGACTCGCTACAGCTGACCGCGGACCACAGGGTGTCGACACCGGTCAACTGGCAGGAGGGCGACGACGTGATCATCGCCGGCTCCGTCTCGAACGACGAGGCGCGCGAGCTCTGGCCCGACGGCTGGGAGGAGCCCAAGCCGTACATCCGCATCGTCCCGGCGCCCGCGACCCGCGTCGCCGAGCCGACGAAGTAGCGCGCCGCAGGGCCGTTTGGTGTCCGACTTAAAGTCGGACACCAAACGCCTTGGGTGCGGCTAGCCGAACCACACGCGCGGGCGGGGCTCGTACGATGGACGGGTGAGCGTCGCCACGCCCGACGTCGCCGGCCAGCTCGAGCTGTACCGTCGCGAGCTGACCGGCTACTGCTACCGGATGCTCGGCTCGCCGTTCGAGGCCGAGGACGCGGTGCAGGAGACGATGCTCCGGGCGTGGAAGGCGTTCGAGCGGTTCGAGGGGCGCTCGGCGCTTCGCTCGTGGCTCTACCGCATCGCGACGAACGTCTGCCTCGACATGATCGCGGGCCGCGAGCGCCGCGCGCGGCCGATGGACCTCGGTCCCTCGCGCGAGCCCATCGCCGCGAACCTCAAAGCGTTGCCCGAGGTCACCTGGATCGAGCCCGCGCCCGACGCGCTCGTCGTCCCGGATGGCGATCCCGCCGAGGTCACGGCGGCGCGCGAGACCGTCCGGCTCGCATTCGTCGCGGCGCTGCAGCACCTGCCGCCGCGGCAACGCGCGGTTCTCATCCTGTGCGAGGTGCTGCGCTGGAGGGCCTCCGAGGCGGCGGAGCTGCTCGAGACGAGCGTCGCGTCGGTGAACAGCGCGCTCCAGCGCGCACGGGCGACGCTGGAGGCGAGCGACCTCGCGGCGGCGACGACGTCTCCCTCGGTCGACGCCGCGGACGCGGAGCTCCTCGCCCGCTACGTGGACGCCTTCGAGCGCTACGACCTCGAGGCGCTCACGTCGCTGATCCACGAGGACGCGACGCAGTCGATGCCGCCGTACGACCTCTGGCTGCGCGGCCGTGACGACATCTTCACCTGGTGGTTCGGCCCGGGGATCGGCTGTCGCGGGTCGCGTGTGATCCCGACGGTCTCCGCGAACGGCGCGCCGGCGTTCGGGCAGTACAAGCCGAGCGAGTCCGGGCAGGGCTACGAGCCGTGGGCGCTGCAGGTCGTCGAGATCGAGGACGGGCGGATCGCCGAGCTGACGTTCTTTCTCGACACCGCGCGCGTGTTCCCGCTCTTCGGCCTGCCGCCGAGCCTCGACGCCGTCTAGCCCCGGCCCGGCAGCACGTCCGCGAGGCCCATGAACGAGACGAGCTCGAGCAGCTCACGAGATGCGTTCACGAGATGCACGGTGCAGCCGTGACGACCGGCTGCGAGCCGAAGCCGTGCGAGCGCGTCGACGGTGACGGCGTCGGGCTCGACGCCGCGCACGTCGCAGCGTGCGATCGCCGCGCCGCTCGTCGTGAGGAGCGCGCAGACGCGGTCGCAGAGGCCGGGAAGGTCCGAGCGCGCGATCGGCCCGTGGATCGAGAAGTCGAGCATGCGCGGCTCTGCCGGGGCCATCGGAGCTTCGACCGTCGACGCCACGGGAAGTCATCGCTGATCGGCGCGATGAGTTTCGGCTCGGACGGCCGTCGAAACCCTCGACATCGCCCCACCGGCCCGGAAGGAGCCCGACCGATGACCATCGCCGACACCCGCGCCCGCTGGCTCGCCCTGATCGTGCTGTGCCTCGGCGATCTGATGATCGTCCTCGACGTGACGGTCGTCGGCGTGGCGCTGCCGTCGATCCGGGAGGACCTCGGCTTCTCGGAGGAGTCGCTCGCGTGGGTCGTCAACGCCTACCTGCTGACCTTCGGCGGGTTCCTCCTCCTGGGCGGCCGGCTCGGTGACCTCCTCGGCCACCGGCGGATGTTCCTGACGGGGATCGGGCTCTTCACGTTCGCCTCGATCGCCTGCGGGCTCGCGGGCTCGCAGGGCATGCTCGTCGGCGCACGGGCGGTGCAGGGGATCGGCGGAGCGGTCGTCTCCGCGGTCGCGCTCTCGCTCATCATCACGCTCTTCACCGAGCCTGCCGAGCGCGCGAAGGCGATGGGTGTCTTCGGCTTCGTCGCCTCGTGCGGCGGCTCGATCGGCGTGCTGCTCGGAGGCGTGCTCACGGACACGCTCGACTGGCACTGGATCTTCCTCGTCAACGTCCCGGTCGGCATCGCGGTCTTCGCGCTCACGCTCGTCCTGCTGCCGGCGTCGCGCGGGCAGGCGAGCGGACGCCTCGACATCGCCGGGGCGGTGACGGTGACGGCCGCGTCGATGGTCGCCGTCTATGCGATCGTCAACGGCAACGAGGCCGGCTGGACGTCGACGCGGACGCTCGGCCTCCTCGCCCTCGCGGCGACGCTGCTCGGGGTGTTCGCCGCGATCGAGTCGCGGACGGACGCGCCGCTCGTCCCGCTCGGGCTGTTCCGGCTGCGCAACCTCACAATCTCGAACATCGTCGGCGTGCTGTGGGCGGCCGCGATGTTCGCGTGGTTCTTCCTCTCGGCGCTCTACCTGCAGCTGGTGCTCGGCTACAGCCCGCTGCAGGTCGGCCTCGCGTTCCTGCCGGGGAACCTGATCGCGGGCATCCTCTCGGTCGGGGTGTCGGCGAAGCTCGTGATGCGGTTCGGGATCCGCGCGCCGCTCGCGGCCGGCCTGGGGACGGCGGCGGTCGGCCTGTTGCTGTTCGCCAGGGCGCCCGTCGACGGCTCGTTCGCCGTCGACGTCCTTCCCGCGATGATCCTCCTCGGCGTCGGGGCGGGAATCGCGTTCAACCCCGTCCTCCTCGCCGCGATGGGAGACGTCGACCCGAGCGAGGCCGGTCTCGCGTCCGGGGTCGTCAACACGTCGTTCATGATGGGCGGCGCCCTCGGGCTCGCCGTCCTCGCGAGCATCGCGGCCTCGCGGACGGACACGCTCCTCGCTTCGGGCGAGGACACGGTCGAGGCGCTCAACGGCGGCTATCGGATCGCGTTCCTCGGCGGCGCGCTGTTCGCCGCGCTCGCGGCGACGATCGGCGGAGCGCTGCTCAGGCCGCGCAGCGTCACGGACGCGGGCGGCCACGGCGACGCGGTCGGCGCGCCTGCGACTGCCCGGGCCGACTGAGGAGCGAGCTCAGAGCAACCCGGAGAGCCATGCCGTCACCGCGTCCGAAACGGCGCCTGCGTCCGAGCGCAGCGCATGGTCGCTGCGGACGACCGCGACGGTCCGCCTCGTGCCTTCCGGCGGGACGCCGAAGCGGTCGTTCGCTCCCTGGACGACGAGCGTCGGAACGGTCACGGCGTCGAGTTCGGCGAGGCGGCTCGGCGCCGACGGCTTGCCGACGCGGGCGGGCGGCTGCAGCGGGAAGGCGAGGCAGAGCACGGCCTCGGCGCCTGTGGCCGCGGCGGTCCGGCAGGCCACGCGCGCGCCCGACGACCGGCCTCCGACCACGAGCACCCCTGATGCGAGGCCGCTCGCACGCAGGTGATCGACGACCGCAATCCAGGCTGCGTCGAGCTGCGCAGCCGGAGCCGGCGAGCGACGCCCCGCGACGC
>JBKPNM010000112.1:0-21280 GCA_046732615.1 Actinomycetota bacterium
CGAGAGCTCGAGGCGAGCCGAGCGCGGCCGCGAGCTCGCGCGCGCAGGCGCCGTCTCCGGAGTGCTGGTCGCCGAGGGCGTCGTGCGCGCCCGGGTCACCGGCTCGAGCGGCGCCGAGTACGCCGTCTCGCTCGAGTGCGCGCCGCTTCCGCACGCCGCGTGGACCGCGGCAGTTCGCACGGCACGAGAACTGCGCGGCCTCGAGGAGGGCGTCGAGGGCGCGAAGCAGTCGGTCCACCTCGTCCACCACCTCGAGACGGAGCTCCACGAGCACCTCGTCCCGCCGACGCGGCGGATCCGCACGTCGTGCACGTGCCCCGACCGGGAGTGGTCGACCGTGTGCAAGCACGTCTCTGCGCTGGCGTTCGTCCTCGCCGACGGGATCGACGGCGACCCGTCGCTGCTCCTGCGCTGGCGCGGCTGCGAGCCCGTCGCGCCGCCGGCCTCGCGGAGCGGCGATCCGTGGTCGGCCGGAGAACTACCCCAGCCGCGGCCGCCCCGCGCCCTACCACCCGGCGCCGTCGTCAAGCGGCTCGGGCGGAGTGGGATCAGGATCGGCGGCCGCGACCTGGCCGACGCGCTCGAGCCGGCCTACCGTGCCTTCGCCGCGACCGCCGCGGGCCCGACGAGTGGCATGATCGACGGATGGAGCAGCGACTCAGCCTCGTGACGCTCGGCGTCGGCGACCTCGAGGCGGCGCGACGGTTCTACGAGGCGCTCGGGTGGACACCGGCGTCCGGCCCCGACGACGTCCACTTCTTCCAGGCGGGCTGCATGGTCGTCGCGCTGTGGTCGCGCGAGGCCCTCCGCGAGGACAGCGGCGTCGACGACTCCGGCGGTTGGGGCGGCATCACGCTCGCCCACAACGTCCGCTCTCCCGACGAGGTGGACGCGGTGATCGAGGAGGCGCGGACCGCGGGCGCGCGCATCGCTCGCGAGCCCGCCGAGACGTTCTGGGGCGGCTACTCCGCGGTGTTCGTCGATCCCGACGGCCATCCCTGGGAGGTCGCCCACAACCCGCACTGGACGATCGGCGCCGACGGCTCGGTGCAGCTCTGAGCCACGGCTACTCCGGCACGCCGCTCGCCCGGAAGCTCGGGATCGCCGAGGAGAAGGTCTACGCCGTCGTCGCCGACCCGGGGCACGTCGACGAGCTTCTCGTCCCGCTACCGGCGGGAGCGTCTCGCGTCGGCGACTCTGCCGAAGCGGACGTCGTGCTCTGGTTCGTCACGGCGCGCGCCGAGCTCGAGGAGCGCATCCGGGAGCTCGCGACGGCGATCCACCCCGACCGGATGCTCTGGATCGCCTGGCCGAAACGCGCGTCGAAGGTTCCGACCGACATGACCGAGGACGTCGTGCGCGACGTCGTGCTCCCGCTCGGGCTCGTCGACACGAAGGTCGCCGCGATCGACGCGACGTGGTCGGGCCTGCGGCTCGTCTGGCGCCGCGAGCGACGCTAGACGACTAACTGCCGAGGATGTTGATCGCCCGCGCCGCCACGACGAGGATCGTCAGCGCCGAGACCCCGGCCTCGAGCGCCATGAAGAGCTTCGCGCGGGGGGTCAGCGGCATCGCGTCGGTCGGGCTGAACGCGATCGAGTTCGTCACCGAGAGGTAGACGTAGTCGACGAGCGCCGGCGCCCAGCCGGGCCGGGCGAGCTGCGGGTTCTCGTCCTGCGGGAACTGGAAGTCCGGGTGCTCCCGCGCCGCGGCCAGGCGCCGGGCCACGGGGCCGTGCTCGTCGAGCTCCCAGAAGACGAGCGCGAAGGTGACGACGTTCGTGAAGAGCACCACGCCGGCGCTCGCGAGCAGCTGCAGGCCGCCTGGCTCCCAGTGAGCGAGCGTGACGACGACGCACACGATCCCCGAGGCAGTCCCGAGTCCGAGGAGCGCGAGCAGGACGATCGCGACCTCGCGACGACGCTCGGCGAGCCCCATACGCCCCGGCCCGATCCGGAACGTCGCGACCAGGACGGCCGAAGGCGCGCTGACGACGAGCCAGACCCACCAGTCGTCCGAGCCGAAGAGCTGCCACCCGGCCTGCCGGCTGACGAGGGCGAGCGCGACGTTCGCGACGAGGATCATCGCGGCGAAGGGCGCCGCCTCGCCCCGCGCCTCACGCCACGCCCGGTGCGCCGGATCGCCGCTCATCCGACCGGTGTTCGCCGCGCGGGCGGGCAACCCTGGCGCAGCCGGGGGACTCGCGGCCTGCGTACGATCGGCGGCGTGGAGCAGCGGGCACTCGGCCGGAGCGGCGTCGCCGTGTCGCACGTGATCCTCGGCTGCGGCAACTTCGGCGGCGTCGGCTCCGCGCCGTGGCTGTTCGGGCAGGGCACGTCGCGCAAGGACGCGCTCCGGCTCCTCGACGCCGCGTGGGACCTGGGCATCACGACCCTCGACACGGCCGACGCGTACGGCGGGGGGCGCAGCGAGGAGTACATCGGGGCGTGGCTCGCGACGAAGGACGCCGGCGTCCGCGACCGCGTCGTGATCGCGACGAAGACGTTCAACCCGATGGCCGAGGGCGCCGACCGCGGTCTCTCCCCCGAGCGGATCCATCGGCAGGTGGAGACGAGCCTCCGCCGCCTCGGCGTGGAGCGGATCCCCCTCTACCTCGCGCACGACTTCGACCCCGACGTCCCGCAGGAGCAGACGTTGACGGCGTTCGACGACCTCGTCAGGCGAGGAACGGTCGGCGCCGTCGGCGCCTCGAACTTCGGCGCCGAGGAGCTGGCCGAGGCGCTCGAGCTCTCGGCGCTCGAAGGGCTGAGCCGCTACGAGTGGGTGCAGAACGCGTTCTCGCTGCTCGAGCAGGGCGACCGCGGGACGATCTTCCCTCTCTGCCACGAGCACGGGCTCGGCTACACGCCGTTCGGCCCGCTCGCGGGGGGCTGGCTGACCGGGAAGTACCGCCGCGGGGAGCCGCCGCCCGAGGGCTCTCGGATGACGGTGCGGCCGGAGGGATCCGAGCGCTATCGGTCGGACGCGACCTTCGACACGCTGGAGGCGTTCGAGCGCGAGGCCGCGGCACGCGACATCTCGATGGCCGCGCTCGCGATTGCCTGGCTCCTGCACGTCCCGGAGGTCACGGCCGTGGTCGTCGGTCCGAACGACATCGACCAGCTCGCGCCCGTCGTCGAGGCGCTGGACGTCACGCTCGACGCCGACGAACGTGCCAGGATCGGAGCCCTCTTCGCATGACCGCGCTCCTGCTCAGCGAGTCCGACGTTCGTGAGCTGCTCGACATGGAGTCGTCCATCGCGGCGATGGAGGACGTCCTCGAGGCGCTCGCGCGCGAGGATCTCTCGCTTCCGCTCCGCTCGGTCTTCGTTCCGCCCGGCGAGGCGCTGATGGGCCTCATGCCGGCCTATCGCGGCGGCTCCGATCCGGTCTTCGCGCTCAAGGAGATCGTGATCGCGCCGGCCAACAGCAGTCGCGGGCTCGATCCGCACCAGGGAGCGGTGCTGCTCCACGACGGCGTCACAGGCGTGCTGCGCGCGATCCTCAACGCCTCCGCGATCACCGAGATCAGGACCGCGGCAGTCTCCGGGGTGGCGACGAAGCTGCTCGCCCGACCCGGTTCCCGGCACGTCGCCATCCTCGGCGCGGGTGTCCAGGGCCGCTCGCATGCCCACGCGATGAGAACCGTGCTCCCCGAGCTAGAGCTGCGGGTCTGGAGCCGTACGCCGGAGCATGCCGAGGCGCTCGCGCTGGAAGCGCACGGCGTCGCGTGCGAGACCGTCGAAGAGGCGCTCGACGGCGCCGACGTCGTCTGCACGTGCACCGCCTCCCGCGAGCCGATCGTCCGCAAGGAGTGGCTCGCGCCGGGCACGCACGTCAATGCGGTCGGGTCGTCCGTGCCTTCGGCACGCGAGCTCGACGCCGAGGTCGTCGCGGACGCCTCGCTGTTCGTCGACCGGCGCGAGTCGACCCTGAACGAATCCGGCGACTACCTGCGTGCGGTCGAGGAGCGCGGGATCGGGCCCGACCACATCCTCGCCGAGCTCGGCGAGCTGCTCGCCGGCACGCACGCCGGAAGACGCGACGACAGCGAGCTGACCGTCTTCAAGTCGCTCGGCATCGCCGTCGAGGACCTTGCCGCCGCCGTGCTCTGCGTCGAGCGCGCGCGCGAGCGAGGGGTCGGCACCGAGGTCGACTTCTGATCCCGCTCGCGGCGATCGAGGAGGCCCGCGCGACGACGGCGGACGCAGTCACGCGGAGCCCGCTCGTCCGGCTCGAGGTCGAGGCGCCGTGCGAGATCTGGCTCAAGCTCGAGTGCCTCCAGCCGATCGGGTCGTTCAAGCTCCGCGGCGCGACGAATGCAATCCGCCAGGCGGACCCGGCCGAGTGGCGCGCCGGCGTCTGGACGACGAGCGCCGGGAACATGGCTCAGGGCGTGTGCTGGGTCGCGCGCGAGCTCGGCGTGCCTGCGACCGTCGTGGCGCCCGATCACGCGCCGCGGGCGAAGCTCGACGCCGTGGAGCGCCTCGGCGGCCGCGTCGTCCCGGTGCCGTTCGACACGTGGTGGGAGACAATGGAGGAGGGCGCGTACCCGGGGCTCGAGGGGCTCTTCGTCCACCCTGTGCTCGACGAGCGGGTGATGGCCGGCAACGGCGTGATCGGGCTCGAGCTCGCAGAGGAGCTCGACGGCATCGACGCCGTCCTCGTTCCCTGGGGCGGCGGCGGACTGACGACCGGGATCGCGAGCGCGCTCGCGGCCGTCTCCCCGACGACTCGCGTGATCGCCTGCGAGCCGGAGACGGGAGCGCCGCTCACCGCGTCGCTCGCGGCCGGCGAGGCCGTTGCCGTGGACTACGCGCCGTCGTTCGTCGACGGCGCCGGTTCGAAGGCGCTCCTGCCGGCGATGTGGCAGCGCGCCAGGCCGCTCGTCGCGGGCGCCGTCGCCCTCTCATCCGCCGCCGTCGCGAGCGCCGTGCGGATCCTCGCGACCCGAGCTCATGTCGTCGCCGAGGGTGCCGGCGCCCTCGCCGTCGCCGCGGCGCTCGCCGGAGAGGGCGGCGAGGGACGGGTTGTCTGCGTGGTCTCGGGAGGCAACATCGACGCCGACCGGCTCGCGACGATCCTCGCGGGCGACGTTCCCCGCTAGTCGGTCGCCGACCCGATGGGAGGGTGACTGCCGAGCTGCTCGAGCTCCTCGTCGTCCATGTCGTCGTCCCAACGGTCGTAGGGCCGGGAGAGCGGCAGCACGAACCACACACCCAAGAACACCGCGCCGGCGACTGCGGTGACCGCAGCCGCGACGGCCGTCTTCGTCATCTCGTCGATCACGAGATACGTGGCCGCGGTCATCGCGACCGCAAGCAGGGCGATGCCGAAGATCGTCCCCGCGTGGGAAACGCGCAACATCCGCTCCTTGTTGCGCTCGCGCCAGCGGAGCCGGTGGTAGGCGGTCGGCGTCATGAATCCGACGACGGAGAGGAGCGTCGCGAGGAACGCGACGACGTACGCCGCGCGCTGCGAGTCGGTCGCCCCGTCCCAGCCCGAGTTGAACGGCACAACCAGGAGGAAGCCGAACAGCACGCTCGCGCCTGCGAGCGCGACGCGTACCTCGTTGAGGATCTCGATGAGCTCCTGGTCGCGCTTCTTGCGGAGCTGCTTCTCGTCCACGGCCGGACGATAGCCGCGTGCTCAGCAACCTCGGCGCACGGTTTCCGTGACCCCGAGCTTCACCCACTCGAGCGGGATGCCGAGCGCCGTGCGCCACGCCGGCTCGTCGACGCCGTACGTGGCGACCCGGAACGTGCCGCAGCGCCTGAACGAGCGCTCGGCACGGAAGGTCTGGTAGTCCGATGTGACGAGGACGATCGTGTCCCAGTTGCGACGCTTCGCGAGCTCGGAGATCGCCTTGGCCTCGCCGGCGGACGAGTACGGGCCCGCATAGATGCAGACGACGTCGTCCGCCTTCGAGCGGCAGAGGCTCCGGCGGCGCTTGTCGCGGTTGTTCCGCTCGGCCGAGACCACGAGCGTCGGCGCGATGCCGCCGCCGATCAGCTGCTGGGCCGCGGGCAGGGTCTGCTCCGAGCCGGCCAGCGCCACCACGGCGTCGGCTCCCTTCGGCAACGAGCCGTCGTCGTTTCCGAGGAAGACCGGAACCCCGATCGCGTAGGCGAGCCCGAGCACCACGAGGGAATAGAGCACGAAGCGTCGCATCGGAAGAATGTGACAGGTACATCGGCCGACCCCAGGTAGAACTGAAGCGTGCGGAGGGCGAGTATTCCGGCGGCCGCCGTCCGTCGCATCGTGATCGCGGCGCAGGGCTACGCCTCCCGTGGCAGACGCGCGACCACGGCCGAGGTCGACGCGGCCGTCCGCCGGCTCTCCTGCGTCCAGCTCGACTCGATCTCCACGGTCGAGCGGAGCCACCGCATCGCGCTCGGCGGCCGGATCGGCGACTTCCCACGTGAGGCGGTCTCGCGTCTGCTCGCCCAGGGCAGGCTGATCGAGTACTGGGCCCACGAGGCGTGTCTGCTCCCCGCCGAGGACTGGCCGCTCTTCCGGCCGGCGATGCAGGTCGGCGGCCGGCGCTGGTACGGCGAGGTCGATCGGACGCATCCGCACCTTCGCGAGCACGTCCTCGACGAGATCCGCGCGCGCGGGCCGCTCGGCTCGCGCCACTTCGACGGCGCCGCGCGCAAGGGCGAGATGTGGGGCTGGAAGCCGGCCAAGCAGATGCTCGAGCTGCTCTGGAACCACGGCGACCTGGTCGTCGCCGGACGGCAGGGATTCCAGCGGCTCTACGACGTGCCCGAGAGGGTGCTCGCGCCCGAGATCCTGGACGCACCGACCCCGAACGAGCCGGCGCGGCTGCGCGAGCTCGTCACGCGAGCGGTCCGGGCGCGCGGCGCGTTGACGGAACGTGGGGTGGTCGAGCACTGGCGTCTCAAGGGCGGAGCTCCCCGCGTGCGGCAGGTGGTCGAGGCGCTCGTCGACGAGGGGGTGCTCGAGCGGTTCCCCGTCGACGACGGCGGCGCACCGGTGCTCGTCGCGGCCGGCACGGAGCTCGACCTTCCGGCTCAGCGCGCCGCGGTGCTCCTCTCGCCGTTCGACAACCTCCTCTGGGACCGCCCGTTCGCACGCCGGATTCTCGGGTTCGACCACCTGATCGAGGTCTACAAGCCCGCCCCGCAGCGCCGCTACGGCTACTACGTCCTCCCGCTCCTCTGGGGCGAACGCGTCGCGGGCCGCGCCGATCTGAAGTCGGAGCGCGCGGCCGGCGAGCTCGTGGTGAAGGCCTTTCATCGCGAGCCGGGCGTCCGCTCGTCGGCCGCCCTCGACGACGCCTTCGACCGCGCGCTCGACCGGCTGCGCCGGGTGATCGGGCTGGAGACCGTGCGGAGGGCCTCGCTGCGTGCCTGAGACCGTCGGCCCGCGGCACGCGGTGCCGCCTCCGGTGCGCGGTCGGCTCGTGGACGAGGCGGAGGCGCGGCAGATCGCGGTTCGCTCACAGCTTCTCGACGGATCTGCGACGAGCGTCGCCGACGCGGTGCGCACGCTCGGGTTCCTCCAGCTCGACCCCATCGCGACCGTCGCCCCGGCGCAGCACCTGGTTCTGTGGAGCCGTCTCGGCGCCCGCTACGACAGGGCGGAGCTCGACCGCCTGCTCTGGGAGGAGCGCGCGCTCTTCGAGTGGGACGCGCTCGTCTGGCCGATCGAGGACCTCCCGCTCGTGCGCGGCCTCCAGCGGCGCTGGCGAACCTCGACGCGCTACAACGCCGAGCGCTGGGTGCGCGGCTTTCTCGCCGAGAACCGTTCGTTCCGCCAATACGTCCTGCGGGAGCTCGAGCGCCGCGGGCCGCTGCTCTCACGTGAGCTCGAGGACCGTTCGGCGGGCGAGCGCGAGCAGCACCGCTGGTACGGGCCGCGGAAGGTCGGGCTGATGCTCACCGCGCTCCATCTGCGCGGCGAGGTCGCGGTCGCGGGCCGCGACCGCGGGCAGCGGCTCTGGGATCTCGCCGACCGGTTCCTTCCACACACCGAGGCTCTTCCCCTCCCCACGGCACAGCGCGAGCTCGAGGCGCGCCGGTTCCGCGCTCTCGGCGTCCGCTCGACGCGGGAGGGTTGGGAGGCGCACCCGGACGCAGTGGGCGGCGAGGTTCGGGACCGCGTCGCGCTGCTCTCGCCGTTCGACCGCCTGATCCACGACCGCGACCGCGCCGAGGCTCTGTTCGGCTTCCGCTACCGCCTCGAGATGTTCGTCCCCCCGGCGAAGCGCCAGTACGGCTACTACGTCCTGCCGATCCTCGTCGGCGACCGGCTCGTCGGCCGCGTCGAGCCGCGGTTCGACCGGCGGACGGAGACGCTCGAGGTGCTCGGAACGTGGGGCGACACGTCGCGGCTCGGCGAGGCGCTCGGCGGCCTCGCGGAGTGGCTCGGGGCGACGCGCGTCACGGGCTGGGGCTGACCGCGGGAGTACCATCGCGGCCATGGAGTTCGAGACGCGGGCGATCCACGCCGGGCAGGACCCCGACCCCGCGACGGGGTCGGTGATCACGCCGATCTACCAGACGTCGACCTTCGCGCAGGAGGCGGTCGGCGTGCACAAGGGCTACGACTACGCGCGCGTCGCGAACCCGACGAGAACTGCCCTCGAGGAGTGCCTCGCGTCGCTCGAGAATGCTGCGCACGGCCATGCCTTCGCCTCCGGCGTCGGAGCGACCTCGACGCTCATTCACCTGATCGACCCTGGCGACCGCGTCGTCTGCGTCAACGACGTCTACGGCGGCACGTACCGGATGTTCTCGCAGGTGTACGAGCCGAAGGGCTACCGCTTCACGTACGCGACCCCGGAGCAGCTGTCGACCGATCCTGCGACGCACCTTGCGGACGCGCGGCTCGTGTGGATCGAGTCTCCGACGAACCCGCTGCTCAACGTCGTCGACATTGCCGCCGTCGCCCGCGCGGCGCGCGCGGCGGGCGCGCTGGTCGTCGTGGACAACACGTTCGCGACCCCCTACCTCCAGACGCCGCTCGACCTCGGGGCCGACATCGTCCTCCATTCGACGACGAAGTACCTCGGCGGTCACTCCGACGTGATCGGAGGCTTCGCCGCGACGAACGACCCCACGATCGCCGAACGGCTGCGCTTCCTCCAGAAGTCGCTCGGCGCCGTGCCCGGCCCGTTCGACGCGTGGCTCGTCCTGCGCGGGCTCAAGACGCTGGCCGTCCGCATGGAGCGCCACTGCGGCAACGCGCGGGCCGTGGTCGAGTTCCTCGGTGGACACCCGCGGGTCACTCAAGTGCTCTGGCCCGGTCTGCCGGAGCATCCCGGCCACGAGATCGCGGCGCGTCAGATGCGCGACTTCGGCGGGATGGTCTCGTTCCTCGTCGAGACCGAGGAGGAAGCGGTCGAGCTCGTCGGGCACACCGAGGTCTGGACGCTGGCAGAGAGCCTCGGCGGCGTCGAGAGCCTCATCGAGCACCCGGCCCGCATGACGCACGCGTCGACCGCCACCGGGCCGTTCGCGGCGCCGACGAACCTCGTCCGGCTCTCGGTCGGGATCGAGTCGACCGAGGACCTGGTCGCCGATCTCGACCGCGCGCTCGCCGCGACGCCCGCCCCGGCCTGAGGCCGAGCCGGAGGGCGGTCCCGGTGGCCAGCGGTCGCCGGGCACCGGGACCGGAGCAGGGTCAGGCGTCGGGGCTCGCGACGAGCCGGAACTCCGTGCCGGTCGTGTCGGCGGCCCGCGCGAGCCGGCCGTACGGCGTGTCCTGAGCCGGCTCCACGATCTTCCCGCCGAGCTCCTCGACACGCTTCAGCGCGGCGTCGACGTCCTCGACGGAGAAGTAGACGTTCCAGCCGGACGGCTCTGCGGCGTCGGCCATGATGCCGGCCAGAGCCTGCTCCCCCTCCCCAAGGGTCGTGTAGCGGAAGTCGTCGGCATCGCTCATCACGTGGGCGTCCCAGCCGAAGACCTCGCGGTAGAAGGCGACGGTCTGGTCGTACGCGCCGGTGTGGAGCTCGAACCACGCGGGAGCGCCGGACTCACCGATGATCTCGAACCCCTGCACCCGATTCGGCTGCCAGGCGCCGACGATCGAGCCGCCGGGGTCCTTGATCATCGCGGAGCTGCCGTTCTCGGCGACCACCATCGGGCCCATCTCGACCGAGCCGCCGTTCTCGGGGGCGGCCTTCGCCGTGCGCTCGACGTCGTCGGTCATGAGATGGATGCCCCAGGAGTCGGGGTAGCCCATCGACCCGTCGTTGCGCATGCAGCCGGCAACCGCCTTGCCGTCCTTCGTGTAGATGAAGTATCCCCCGAAGCCCTCTTCCGGCGGCTGCGCCGTCCAGCCCAGGAGCTCGCCGTAGAACGCGCTCGCCTTGTCGGTGTCCGAGCTGTAGAGGTCGATCCAGCAAGGAGCGCCGATGACCATCGTTGGTGCGGGCATGTGAGCCTCCCTTGTCGGTTGTCGCAGCAATGACCGTCGGGCCGCTCGAAAGTCATCGCGCGTCTCTCGACCGTAGACCTCCGCCCTACCCCTGCGTGGTACGGCTAACCCGACTACCGTCTGCGACATGAGCATCGAGCCGCTCGACCTGCTCCACTGCGGCGACGAGCGCCGGATTGCCGCCTATCTCGTCGAGACGGAGGACGGCCTCGCGCTCTTCGACTGCGGGCCGACGAGCTGCCTCGCCGCGCTCCACGACGCTGTCGCGGGACGCGGTCTCGAGCTGCGCGACGTGAGGCACCTGCTGCTCTCGCACATCCACCTCGACCACGCCGGAGCGGCGGGTGCGCTCGTCCGCGAGCATCCGTCGCTCGTCGTGCACGTCTCCGAGGTCGGCGCGCCGCACCTCGTCAACCCGAGCAGGCTCGAAGCGAGCGCGCGAAGGCTCTACGGCGAGGCCTTCGACGACCTATGGGGCGAGCTCGTGCCGGTCCCCGAGGCGAACCTCAGGGTCGTCGGTGAGCGCGTCGTGGGCCTCGCGTGTTTCCCGACCCCAGGTCACGCCTCGCACCAGGTCTCCTACCAGCACGAGGACGGCACGCTCTACAACGGAGATGCCGCAGGTGTGCGGATCGCGCCGGGCCGCTTCGTGTTCGCGCCGACGCCGCCGCCCGAGATCGACCTGGACGCCTGGGAACGCACGCTCGACGAGATCGAGCGCCGCTCGCCGCGGCGACTCGCACTCGTCCACTTCGGGGTCTTCGACGACGTCGAACGCCACCTCGACGCGCTTCGCGCGACGATGCGGAGCTGGGCCGACCGGGTCGGCCACGGCATGGACGAGGCGACGTTCGTCGCAGCGGCGCGAGCGGACGTCACTGCCTCCGATCCCGACGAAGCGGACGCCTACGACCGCGCCGCCCCGTACTGGCACTGCTACCTCGGCCTGGAACGGTTCTGGCGGAAGCGCCTCGAGGCGCTCCAGGCCGACGCCCGGTAGCCGTGGATCCCCTCGAGCGGATCGCGCTCGACGCATACCTGCCGCTCTACGGAGACGACGCGGTCGTCATCGACGGGGTCGTCTGCCTCCGCGCCCCGCTGGCCCCCGACTCACCGATGCTGAACCGTGTCGTCGGACTCGGGGTCGATGCACCGCTCGACGAGGAGACGCTCGACCGCGCGCTCGAGACGATGAGGGACGCGGCCTTCTACGTCGCCGTTGCGCCGTCAGCCGATGCGCGCCTCGGCGCGCTCCTCGAGGCCCGCGGTCTCGAGCACGGCTGGGGCTGGATGCTCTTCGAGCGGGGCCCGGAGCCGCCTCGTCCTGGGGAGACGTCGCTCGCGGTGACGGAGGTCGACGAGCGGAGCGCCGCCAGCTGGGCGCGGATCGTGACGACGGCCTACGGTCTCCCCGACGCCGCGCGGCGGATGATCGAGACCGTCCCCTCGCTCCCGGGGTGGACCGCGTTTCTCGCGCTCGACGGCGACGAGCCGGCTGCAGCAGCGGCTGTCTGGATCGGCGGTGACGGCGCCTACCTCGGGCTCGCGGCCACGTTGGAGGAGCACCGCGGCAGGGGCGCGCAAGGGGCGTTGTTCTCCGCCCGGATCGAACGCGCCGTCGCTGCGGGCTGCCGCAGGCTCGTCACGGAGACCGGCGAGCTACGCGACGACCGGCCGAGCGCGTCCTACCGCAACATCCTCCGCCAGGGCTTCGAGGAGCGGCACGTCGTCGCGCACCGACTCCGCCAGCGACGGAGTTAGTCCACCGCCGCGTGGGCGCGGAGGTCGTCGAGCGACGAGAACTCGAGCGCCAGCGCGTGCGTTGCTTCGAGCACCACGGGCGGTGCGATGCCCGCCTCGAACGCCTCCTGCCAGCGGCCCGCGCAGAGGCACCAGCGGTCGCCCGGGACGAGCCCGCCGAACCCGAACGCGAGTTGCGGCGTCGAGAGGTCGTTGCCGACCGAGGCGCTGAACTCCAGGAACTCCGCCGTCATCACGGCGCAGACGGCGTGCAGGCCGACGTCTTCGCCGCCGGTCCGGCAGCTGCCGTCGCGCCAGAACCCGGTCAGCGGCGCGAAGCCGCACGGCTCGAGTGGCTCGCCGAGGACGTTGACGCCTGTCACGGAGAAAAGCCTATGCCCAGCGCTCGATCGTCGCCTCGTACGCGGCGAGGTAGTCGGCGACCATCCGCTGCGGCGAGAAGCGCTCCTCGACGGCGCGCCGTTGCACCTGCGGGTCGATGGCGTCCGCTCGCTCGAGGGCGGCGCCCATCTCGCGCCAGTGGTCGACGATGATCCCCGTGACGCCATCCTCGATCACCTCCGGCACGGCGCCGAAGCGCGTCGCGATGACCGGCGTACCGCAGGCCATCGACTCGATCATCACCAGCCCGAACGGCTCGTCCCACTCGATCGGGAAGAGCGTCGCGCGGGCGTGCTGGAGCAGCTCGACCTTCTCTCCGTGTGTGACCTCGCCGACGTACTCGATGCGGTCGGAGAGGTGCGGCCGCACGAGGTCGTCGAAGTACTGCTGCTCGAGCGGCTCGCGGCACTTCCCGGCGAGCTTCAGCGGGAGGCCGCACTCGATCGCCACCGCGATCGCCCGGTGGGCGCCCTTGTCGGCCGTCATCCGCCCGAGGAAGAGGAGGTAGTCGCCGCGCTCCGGCCGGAACGGGTAGACGGAAAGATCGAGCGCGTTGCGGCACGTGGCGACCCAGGGGAGGTCGGGCTGCGGCTCCCGCTGGTCGTCGGACACGGCGATCAGCGCCGCACGCGGGAGCATCGCGACAATCTTCTGGTACATCGCCCCCGGATCGCCCGAGAGCGGGCCGTGCACCGTGTGCGCGAGCGGCGTAGGCCCCAGCGACCCCAGCATGAGCCCGAGCATCCCCGTATGGTCGGAGATGACGTCGAAGTCGCCGGCGCGGCCCAGGCAGTTGATCGCGTGCCGGAGCTCCCAGTACGTGTGGCCGATCCACTCGCTCGGCGCGACGGGGTAGACCGCGTCGAGCCGCGCCTTCGTGTGCGAGTCGCCGGATGCGAACAGCGTCACCTCGTGGCCGGCGTCGACGAGGCCGTCGGCGAGGAGCGCGACGATCCACTCGATGCCGCCGTAGCCGGCCGGCGGGACCGGGAACCAGACGGGGCTGAGGACGGCGACTCTCATTCGACCAGTTCGATTCGCAATTCACCGGCGCCGCACGACACGTCCCATGTCGCTCCGAGCGCACGGACGCCTTCGAGGATGATGCCGAACCCGGGGATGGGCTCCGCCTCGGGCAGCGTCGAGAGGCGTCCCGCCGCGACGTCGGGCTGCAGCCCGAGCATCAGTCGCAGGAGCAGGATCGGCGTCCCTGCCGCCCACGCCTGCGGGCGCGCGGCGCTCGGGTAGGCGATCGGAAACGGCGTCTCCGAGCGGTCGAACCCCGCGAAGACCTCCGGAAGCGACCAGTCGAAGTGGCCGGCCGCCTCGAACAACGCGCGCGCGATGCGGTGGACGTGCTGCCAACGGCCGCAGCGAGCGAGGCCCCAGGCCGCGAGCGCGGTGTCGTGCGGCCACACCGTGCCGTTGTGGTAGCTGAGCGGGCTGTAGGCCGCATCCGACTTCGACATCGTACGCACCCCCCACCCCGACCAGAGCTCGTTCCGCATCAGCGCGTCGACGACCGCGTCGACCCGTTCCTCCGGGACGATCCCGCTCCACAGCAGATGTCCCATGTTCGAGCAGAGGGCGTCGACGCGCTGCTTGTCGCGGTCGAGCGCGAGCGCGTAGTAACCGCCGCGCTCGGGCACCCAGAACGCCTCGTCGAAGCGCGCGGCGAGCGCGGCCGCCTCGGCCTCGAGCCGGACGGCGAGCGGCTCGTCGTCCCACGCGCGGCCTGCAAGCTCCGCGAGGCGCACCTTCGCGTCGTACACGTACCCCTGCACCTCCGCGGGCGCGATCGGCGGCTTCGCGAAGCGGCCGTCGCGGAACCGCTGGGAGTCGCCCGAGTCCTTCCACGACTGGTTCTCGAGGCCGGCAGAGCGCCGTTCGTACTCGACGAAGCCGTCGCCGTCCGCGTCGCCCCAGCCGTCGATCCAGGCGAGGGCCGCGAGCGCCGGCGCGCGAAGACGGCGCACGAGGTCGTCGTCACCGGTCCACCGCCACACCTCCGAGAGGAGGATCAGGTAGAGCGGCGTCGCGTCGACCGTGCCGTAGTAGCGGGCGAACCACTTCTCCGCGGCGCGACCCGAACGGAGCTCGTGCAGGATTTTTCCCGGCTCGGCGTCGATCGCTGGGTCCTCCTCCTGGGCTTGCAGCGCCGCCAGCGTCTCGAGGGCGTTGATCGCCAGCTCCGGCCCGAGCAGCATCGTCTGCAGGCTCGTGATGATCGTGTCGCGGCCGAAGACCGTCATGAACCACGGCATTCCCGCGGCCGGGAGCGGACCCGGACCCTCGCCGGCGCGCAGGCGGAGCGCGGCGAGGTCGGCGACGGACTGCGCGAACGAATGGCGGAGCTCGTCCGAGGTGGTCTTGAGACGCGGGAGTCGCAGCGACCACGCCTCGAACGCCTCCTGGACGCGTGCTCGCTCCGTGCCGAACCGCCGCTCGACGTGCTCCGGGTGCTCGACCTCCCCGTCGAGCGAGACGGCCACGTCGACGCGGACGTCCCACGACTCGTGGCCCGCGAGCGTGACGGGGAAGCGGACGACGCCGGCACGCCCGTTCCCCGTGCGGGAGAGGACGATCTGCGTCCTGCCGCTGCGCCCGTCACCCTCCTCGAGGACGACCCGGCCCGCTCGCTCGTCGTAGTGCGCCTCGGCGGGCGGGGGCAGCTCGGGCGCGTGGAGCGGGTCGCCGAGCGCGAAGTCGTGTTGCTTGACGCTGATGATGTCCGCGAAGTCGGTCGCGAAGTCGAGCTCGACGGTGAAGGCGATCCGGTCGCGCGTCTCGTTGCGAATCACGACGTGGTCCTGCAGCCCGTCGCCGACGAAGCGGTGGCGGGCGATCGAGAGGACGTCCTGTTCGAGCCCGCCGGCGAGCGGGTTCCGCAGGTAGAAGGCCGCCGAGAAGTACTCGACGCGGCCCGACGAGAGCAGCAGCGGCGGGGCGCCGTTGATCGTGAGCGCGAGCGTCGAGAGGAACCGCGTGTCGTGCGCGTACAGACCGCAGACACCGCCCTGGACGTCGCCGAGCTCGTCGCAGATGCAGAACGTCGAGCCGTCGAGGATCGTCAGCGACACGCCGCTATGCCTCCCGGCGCACCACCCGGGCGCCGCTCGACTGGGCGAGCGCCTTGATCACGATCTCGTCGAGGTTGACGTGCAGCGGCCGCGTGAGGGCGAAGAGCACGCACTCCGCGACCTCGTCCGGCGTGACCGGGTCGAGCCCCTCGTAGACCGCGTCCGCCTTCCCCTTGTCCCAGTCGAAGCGGACGAGCGAGAACTCCGTCTCGACGAGGCCCGCATCGACGGTCGTCACGCGGATCGGCCGACCGAGCAGGTCCTCGCGCAGGGCGTACGAGAATCCGCGCACGGCGAACTTCGAGGCGATGTACGACGCTCCGTGCGGATACGCCTGGCGTCCCGCGATCGAGCCCATGAAGAGGATGTGGCCCTCGTCGCGGATGTGCGGCAGGCAAAGGCGCGTGATCCGCAGCACGCCGTCGACGTTCGTGTGGAGGACGGTCGCCTCCACCTCCTCGGTGGACTCGTCGAACGGGACCCGCGTGAGGGCGAGCCCCGCGTTGTTGAAGAGGATGTCGATCCCGCCGAGCGCCTCGACGGCGGCGACGACGAACGCCCGGCTCGATGCCTCGTCGGTGACGTCGAGCGGCAGCGCGACGTCCGCCTCGACCCGCTCGACCCGCCGTGCGCCACCCGCGACGCGCGCACCGGCCGCGCGGAGCTGCCGTACGGTTGCGGCGCCGATCCCCGACGACGCGCCGGTGACGATCGCCGTCTTGCCCGCCAGCTGCATCGGGCGAGCCTACTCACTGGGTGTCCGACTTGAAGTCGGACACCGGCCGTTACGCCAACTCTACGCGGTCGATCGTGACGTCCGTCCGCGGGCGGTCGCGTTGGTCTCGCTCGGCGAGCGAGATCCGATCGACGACGTCCTGGCCCGCGGTGACGCGACCGAACACCGTGTGCTTGCCGTCGAGCCACGGGCACTCGTCGGCCGTGACGATGAAGAACTGCGAGCCGTTCGTGTTCGGTCCGGCGTTCGCCATCGCGAGCGCGCCGCGCGCGACCTTGTGCTCGTTGAACTCGTCCTCGAACGTGTAGCCGGGGCCGCCGGTCCCGTCGCCGCGCGGGCATCCGCCCTGGACCATGAAGTCGGGGATCACGCGGTGGAACGCGAGCCCGTCGTAGAAGCCGTCGGCTGCGAGCTTCGTGAAGTTCTCGACCGTCCTGGGGGCCTCGTGCGGATAGAGCTCGAGCTCGATCGGGCCCTCGCTGGTGTGGAGCGTCGCCTGTGTCATGCGGCTGACGCTAGCAGCGGCTTCTCGGCCCGCAGATGCAGGCGTCGGGGGTGCGCAGGCGCTTAACAGTGTGCCAACATCTAGGCGAAGAACCAGCTGCGTACACTGATTCGATGGCGACCGCCGATCCCCCGTTCGCGGGGCTCCCGCAGGCCGAGGCCTCGCAGGAGCTCGCGAAGAGCTGGAAGCGCCTCTCGCGCTCCGCGACCGTCGTCGCGGTCCTCACCTCTCCCGCCGTCTACGTCTGGTTCACGCACCAGAACGGCATGGCGTGGTGGAAGGCGCTGATCGCGACGATCGCGCTCGTCGTCGTCTTCCGCGGCTTCGCGGACCTCCTCTTCCGCAAGCTGATCCCCTCGCCGAGCCTCTTCGGGATCGAGAGCCGCGAGCTCCGCGAGGAGGACGTCGTCAGCCGCCGCCGCGCCTGGTTCTGGCGGTTCTGGTTCAAGATCTTCGTCCTCTTCTTCGTGCTGATCACGATCGTCTGGCTGTTCCGCGGCGGGACGTGGTGGGGGACGATCGGCTACATCCTCGACGGGATGGGGACGATCCTCTCGTCCCCCGCCCTCTGGATCCAGGTCGTCTTCGTCTTCTTCCTCTTCATCGCCAACTTCGGGATCCTGTTCGGCCCGCTGCTCGCGATGAACCTCACGCAGATCAAGACGTTCGAGCCGGGCGACGCACAGTGGGGCGTGAAGCTCGAGGACGTGCGCGGCCAGGCCGAGGCGAAGGAGGAGGTCCGGCGCGTCGTCTCGATCTGGCAGTCGGGCGAGCAGTTCGAGCGCAGCGGCGGGAAGCGCGAGCGCGGCGTGCTGTTCTTCGGCCCGCCGGGGACGGGCAAGACGATGCTGGCGAAGGCCCTCGCCACGGGCTTCAACTCCCCGTTCGTGTCGATCCCCGGCTCCGGCTTCGCGGCGACCTTCATCGGGATCGACGCGATCGTCGTCCGCTACCTCGCCTGGAAGGCGAAGCGCGCCGCCCGCAAGTGGGGCGGCACGTGCATCGTCTTCATCGACGAGATCGACGCGGTGGGGATGCGCCGCCAGGCGCTGGGCACGGGGTTCGGCGGTGCGATCAACGTCCCGCCGCTCACCCCGATGAGCGCGCACGAGGAGCTCTTCTACGGGCCGTGGGGCGCGCTCAACCCGTCCGGGGACATGATCCTCGAGACGGCAGCGTGGCGCGAGAAGCTCTTCGCGAGCCGCGAGACGCCGGCGATCGGGCCGAGCGGGTTCGCGGCGAGCCTGATGAAGTTCTACGGGTTCATGTTCCCCGGCGCGTTCGGCGGCGGGATGGGCGGGATGGCGCTGAACCAGCTGCTCGTCGTCATGGACGGCATCGACAACCCGCCGTTCATGAAGCGGGTGATCACGAACAAGACGAACACGCTGCTCGACGCGAGCTTCATCGTCCCTCGCCGGGTGCGCGGCCGGTCGCTCCGGCTCCCGGCGCCGCGCCCGCGCGACGAGCAGGTCTACTTCATCGGCGCGACGAACGTCCCGATCGACCGCCTCGATCCGGCACTGATCCGCCCGGGCCGCATGGGCCGCCACGTCTGGTTCCGTACGCCGACCAAGCAGGACCGGCTCGACATCATCGATCTCTACATCAACAAGGTCTCGCACCTCCCCGAGCTCGACATGCCGCGGAAGCGCGACGAGATCGCCCGCGTGACCAACGGGTACTCGCCGGCCATGATCGAGCAGGTGACGTCGATGGCGCTGACCATCGCGCACCACTCGGGTCGGGAGCGGTTCAGCTGGGAGGATCTCGTCGAGTCGATCACGACGCTCGAGTCGGGCACGGCGATCGGCATCGAGTACGTAGAGCGCGAGGGTCGCGCGATCGCGATCCACGAGGCGGGTCACGCGATTGCCGGGCACGCGTTCATGAAGGACTTCGAGTCGACGCGGCTCTCGATCAGGCGCCGCGGCGACTCGGGCGGGCACCACCAGGCACGCGAGAAGGAGGAGCGCTTCGCGCGCTTCCAGAGCGAGATGTTCGCCCAGCTCGTGTGGGGCCTCGGCGCGATGGCCGCCGAGCGCGTCTTCTACAACGAGAACTCCACCGGCGTCGGCGGCGACGTGATGTCCGTCACGGCCCAGACGGCCGGCATGGTCAGCGCAGCGGCTATGGGTCCCCAGCCGTTCCACGCGACGCCGAGGGACGGCGAGTCCGAGGAGGAGACGCGCAGGCGTGCCCTCGAGCGCCTCGAGGGCATCGGCCTCCAGATCATGAACCGCATGGGGAGCGGCGGCGGCCCGATGGCCCCCGACCCGATCTCGGGCGCCCTGTCGGATCCGGCGAAGCGACGGGCCGCGGCCCAGATCATCGGCCAGGCGTATGTCGTCGCGCACAACCTCGCGATGACGAACCGCGAAGGACTCGACAGGATCGCCGAGGTCCTGATGGAGAAGAAGGAGATCTTCGGCGACGAGCTGATGGACCTGCTGGACTCGGTCGGCATCCGGATCCCCGACCTCGACTACGGCGACGAGGCGACGTGGCCGCCGCCCTTCTTCACGATCTCGGGGCCCGAGCGCCCGCGGCCGAAGGAGATCGAGAGCACATGAGCGAGAGCGTCCAGCAGCCGCCGCGCATGGTCGACGCGCCCGTCGCCGAGCCGGTCGCCGACACGACGCCGAGAGAGGAGCGCGCGCGGCTCTCGGGGTACCGGAGGCGCTTCAACCTCCTCTACATCGCGCTCGCGCTCGTGACCGGGATCGCCGTGGGCGCATTCATCGTCGTCGCCGTCCACGACAACGGCCCCGCGGCGCCCGCCGCCGAGCCGGCGGCGCGCTTCCAGCCGACGGAGCCGGGTGAGCTCGGCGCGATGCAGATCGCCGAGCAGGTGCAGCGCTCATACCGCCTCGGGAACGGCGAGGAGCTCGCGAACGTCGTCGCGAGCCGCAACACGCTCCAGGACGGCCAGCTCGGGCTTCTGCGTGTCCGCTACCAGCTCTTCCGTCCGGCCGACGGCCTCGAGGACAAGGACACGAAGGTCGAGATCCCTCGCGATGCGATCCAGTTCTCGGTCTGCGGCAGCGGACAGGGGTGCGTGATCCCGGGGAACGCCTCGGCCGAGCGCGGTCTCCTCGTCCGGCGGATGGGCCTCGAGCTCGCCCTGCGGACGATGAAGTTCGACCCCACGGTCGACAACGTCACCGTCTTCCTGCGACCGATGCCCGCGGACGGGAGCGACGGCGTCGTCCTCGTGTTCCGGCGCGACGTCCTCGAGCGCCAGAACCCTGGGCTGCTCACCCAGCCGCTCGAGCGGACCTTGCCCGGAGCCGGCTCGTCGATCCAGCCGGGCCAGATGCGGCAGGACATCGCCCGCCGCGTCGACCAGCTCACGCGACCGCACCTCTACTACGGGATCTACCAGCTCATCGGCGGGCGCGACGCGCTCCTCCAGCTGCAGCCCTTCCCCAAGGGCTGACGTCCCCCGATGGCCGACCCGCGGCTCGTCCGCGCGAAGGCGCGGCTCGACCGGCTGGAGTGGTGGCCGCGCCCCGTGCGGATCGAGCACGTGCGCATCGTCGTCACGCCGTGGCTCTTCGGTCTCCGGCCGTGGCGGCGCTACGACGGCTTCGCCACCCACTTCGTGATCCTGCTTCGCAGCGCCGACGTCTCGGACGGGCTCATCACCCACGAGCTCTGCCACGTCTGGCAGATGCAGCACCGCCCGCTCCGCATGCCGCTGAGCTACCTCCGGACGGGGTACGACGGGAGCCCGTACGAGCGCCAGGCGCGGGAGGCCGCCCGCGTGACGTCCACCGTCGCCGCGTCGTGAAGGCGGTCCGGTCGTGGCGCGGTCCCCGTGCGAGCCTCTAGACTCGCGGCCGAGGAGGTGCGCTATGGCTGAGATCGCCTACGACGGCGTGGCGAAGGTCTACGACGACGGTACGCGAGCGGTCGAAGACTTCGATCTCGACATCGCGGACGGCGAGTTCATGGTCCTCGTCGGCCCCTCTGGGTGCGGCAAGACCACCGCGCTGCGGATGCTCGCCGGCCTCGAGGAGATCAGCGACGGCGAGATCCGGATCGCCGACCGCGTCGTCAACGACCTGACGCCGCGCGAGCGGGACATCGCGATGGTCTTCCAGAGCTACGCGCTCTACCCGCACCTCTCGGTCTACGACAACATCGCGTTCAGCCTCAAGCTGCACAAGGTCCCGAAGGCGGAGATCGACAAGCGGGTTCGCGACGCGGCGCGGATCCTCGATCTCGAGCCGTACCTCAAGCGCAAGCCGAAGGCCCTCTCGGGCGGCCAGCGCCAGCGCGTGGCGATGGGCCGCGCGATCGTCCGCCAGCCGTCCGCGTTCCTGATGGACGAGCCGCTCTCCAACCTCGACGCCAAGCTGCGCGTCCAGATGCGCGCCGAGATCAGCGAGCTCCAGCGCAATCTCG
>JBKPNM010000113.1:0-13977 GCA_046732615.1 Actinomycetota bacterium
GGGTTGCATCGTCGCCTCCCAGGAGGTGGCGATACCGCTCTTCCTTCTGGCCGGCGCGGCGCGGGAGCCGCTCGACGAGGTCGCGCTCGCCGAGCCGGTCGAGCGTCTCGTGGATCTCCGCCAGGCTCGCGAACGGGTGGAGGCGGCCGGTGCGCTGGTTGAGCTCACCCGGCGTCTGCGGGCCGCGCAGCATGAGCACGCAGAGCACGGCAACCTCCTCGCCGGCGAGCCCGAGCGCCTCGTCGAAGAGCTGCCGGTACTTCGCGGCGCGGCTCCCGGCTCCGCTTGCGAGACGCGTCCAGCCCCGACGGGCGAGACGCTGGAGCGCCTCGTGGATCTCTCGCTCGTCGTACTCGACGATCGGGTCGCGGTTCGTCGTCTGGTTGCACGCGAGCCGCAGGGCGTTCAGCGACAGCGGATACTGGTCCGGCGTCGTGCGCTGCTTCTCGAGCAGACAGCCGAGGACTCGTAGCTCGATCGGGTCCGCGTCCACGCGCGAAGCGTACGCTGCGGCGTGCGCGTGGACGTCCCCGTTCGAGACTGCTATCGCGTCGCCGACGGGCTGCTCGCGGGCCGGTACCCGGGAGCGTCGGACCCCGACGAAGCTGCCCGCAGGCTCGCGCTCTTCGGCGAGCACGGCGTGACGCTGTACGTCGACCTCACGCATCCCGCGGACTGCCTCGCCCCGTACGAGCGGCTGATCGGCCCGAGCGCCACCAGGGTGGCCCACCCGATCGTCGATCTCGAGACGACGACGATCCCGCACATGACGAGGATCCTCGACGACGTGGACGCAGCGCTCGAAGCCGGCGGCAGCGTCTACGTCCACTGCTGGGGCGGTATCGGCCGGACCGGCACCGTCGTCGGCTGCTGGCTGATGCGCCACGGGCTCGACGGCGGCGATCCGTTCGCCCGGATCGCCCACCTGCGGCGGGCCCTGCCGGCCGCGTCCGTCGCCTCTCCGGAGACGTCCGCGCAGCGGGCGATGGTGACGGCCTGGAAGCGCGGCCGCTGACGGCTCGTCGGCGAGCCGCGCGAGCACTTCCGGCACAAAACCGGCACAGAGACGTCACACCTTCTACGGCACGCTGTCCGCATGGACGAGCACATGGCACGAGGCGGCGCCGAGGCCGGCCGCGTCGGTCGGGGCGACGCGGAGCGTGTGCCCGCGGCGCGACCGTCGAGCTGGATCGCCTTGCCCGTGGGACGGGCGGAGCGAGGACCGACGATCCGCGAGCTCGTCGACGCCGTCAGGTCCGCAGGCGGGATGGTTGGCGGCGAGGCGCTCTTCGATCCGCGCTACGAGGCGGAGATGCGGCGGTTCCTGATCAGGGCGCTGGAGATGGAGGGGATCCCGATCCCGAAGGGAGGTGGTACGCCATGAGGAGCGCGTCGACGGCCTCGCCGTGCCGGAGGTAGTGCCCGCGGCGCAGGCCTTCGCGCTCGAACCCGAAACGCTCATAGAGCTGGATCGCCGGCTCGTTCCAGGGGAACACGTGCAGCTCGAGCTTGCTCACTCCGGAGCCCTTTGCCCACGCGACCGCTGCCTCGAGAAGCGCCGTGCCGATACCCCGCCGCCGGTGGGTCGCGGAAACCATCAGCCCGAGATCGGCGACGTGCTTGCTGGCGGGATGGGGATCTCGCGCGAGCGAGAGGCGCCCGACGATGCGGTCTCCGTCGAGGGCGACGTACACGGCGGCGTCGGCGTGCCTCCGCACGGCCTTGAGGTAGCGACGCTCGTCGGCGACGGGACGCCACGTCTCAGTGCTCAGGAGCCATTCGCCGGCCTCCTGACCGACCGACGCCGCGAGAGACACGAGCTCGGGCGCATCGGACGGCTCGGCCGGCCGGATCGCGATCATCGGACGACCACGCCGTGACCGCCGCGGCGCGGATCGCCTGCGGCGCCGAGGACGTCACCGGCTCGTCGCTCGACGGCGGAGACGCCGCCGAAGAAGAGGTTCCTGCTCGCCCAGCGGCGCACGTCGAACCCGTCGTCCTCGAGCGCCGGTGCGACCGCGTCGGGCCAGCCCCCCTCGACGTGCGCGACGGCACCGTCGACGTGCAGGCGCGGCCGCGCGATCGCCTCGTCGACGGGCAGCCCATGGCCGACGACCGCATCGACGACCTGCAGGATCGCGCCCGCAAGACGGACGGAGCCGGCGCTCCCCGCCACGAGCCGGGGGTCGCCTTCGGCATCGAGGACGATCGTCGGGGTCATCATGCTCGGGAGGCGGGCGCCCGCCTCGCGCGGGCCGTCTCCGATCACGTCGAGCTCGCCGAGCATGTTGTTCAGCTGGAAGCCTCCGCGGAAGACGCCCGAGCCGGAGCCGAGCGTGGACGACAGGCCGACGGCCGCGCCGTCTCCGTCGACGACCGAGACGTGCGTCGTCCCTGTCGGTCGCATGCCGGCACCGGCGCCGCGGTCGCCGTAGGCCGTCGCGAGCGCGCGGGCGAGAGCCCGCGCGTCGTCGACCGAGCCGGCCGAGGGCCGTTCGCCATCGTCGAGCGACGCGAGCCCGGCCTGCACGATCGCGCCGCCGATCGAAGGCTCCGGTGTCGTGAGAACCGTCGCGTCGGCGAAGGGGCGCTCGATCGGCTGGTGCTCCTCGACCCGATACGCCGCGAGGTCGTCGGCAAGGTCCGGGAAGAGAAGCGGCAGCGCCTCGGAGCCGGCGTCGCGCAGCATTCGCAGCGCCGGCAACGCATCGGTGGCGTCGATCACGCCGACGGTTCCGTAGACCCTCCGGCCTCCTGCCTCGCGCTGGAGGATCGGGACGAGAATCTCGTGGAGGAACGCCTGGCTCTCGGTTGCCTGAAAGGGACGCGCCGCGAGCTCGAGCGCGGGCACGAAGAGCCTGTGCCAGGGGACGGCCCCGCGTCGCTCGTGCGCCTCGTCGAGACCGGTCACGAGCCCCGGCACGGCGACCGACTGCTCGCCGATGTGGAAGATCTGCGTCGAGGCGTCCGCGAAGTCGATCTCGACCTCCTCCATCTCTCCGCGCGCGGCATTCGGGACGGCGAAGAAGCAGTCGAGCACCGTCGTCCGGTCGCCGGGCTCGTGGAGAGCCAGGAAGCCGCCGCCCGACGGGCCTGTGAGCGGGCCCTCGGTCACGAACGCGGCGAAGGTCGCGGCGAGCGCGGCATCGACGCAGGTTCCGCCCTCGCGCAGCGCCCATGCACCCGCTTCCGCCGAGTCCCGGTTGCCGGCCGCCACCGCCCCGCGCATGGCGAGAGCCTAGAAGCTCAACGGAGGAAGCTCGGCAGCTCGCGCTCGGGCTCGCCGTTCGGCCGTGATCGCCCCGACGAGACGGCCATGGCCGCGGCGGCGGGCGTGTACGACGCACGCCGTGGCGCACCGAGCCCCGTCGCGATGACGGTAACCCAGACCTGCCCGTTGAGACGCTCGTCGACCGTCGCGCCGAAGATGATGTTCGTGTCGTCCGTCGCGGCCTGGCGGATCACCTCCGCCGCCTCGTTCACCTCGAGCAGCGTCAGGTCGTCGCCGCCGGCGATCGAGAGGAGGATCCCGCGCGCGCCCACGATCTCGGTGTCGATGAGCGGCGAGCGAAGCGCCCGCTCGGCGGCCTCGCGGGCGCGGCTCTCGCGCGCCTCCGAGTAGCCGATCCCCATCAGCGCCGAGCCGGCGTCGGTCATGACGGTGCGGACGTCCGCGAAGTCGAGGTTGATCAGGCCCGGCATCGTGATCAGGTCGCAGATGCCCTGGACGCCCTGCCGCAGCACGTCGTCGGCGATCCGGAAGGCGTCGATCATCGAAGTCGAGCGGTCGAGCACCTCAAGCAGGCGGTCGTTCGGGATCACGATCACCGTGTCGCAGGCTGCGCGGAGAGCCTCGACACCGCTCTCCGCCGCGACCTTGCGACGCGTGCCTTCGAACTTGAACGGCGTCGTCACGATCCCGACCGTCAGCGCGCCCAGCTCGCGAGCGATCTTCGCGACGATCGGCGCAGCACCCGTGCCCGTGCCTCCGCCCTCGCCCGCGGTGACGAACACCATGTCGCTGCCGCGGAGCGCGGAGCGGACGTGGTCGTACCCCTCCTCGGCCGCGCGGCGCCCGGTCTCGGGATCGGAGCCGGACCCGAGGCCCTGTGTGATCGACTCGCCGATGTGGATCTTCACCGGCGCGTCCGAGAGCTCGAGCTGCTGCGCGTCGGTGTTCACGGCGACGAAATCGACCTGCGCGATCCCGGCGTCCATCATCCGGTTGACCGCGTTGATGCCGGCGCCGCCGACCCCGACGACGCGGATCACGGCGAGGTAGGACGCGACGTCGCCGGCGACGTGCAGGCGCGGCGCGCTCTCGGGCATCGGCGTCACGAAACGGCTTGCCGGAGGCGTATACGGCTCGGCCCGCGGCTCGGGGACGGGCTCGGGGCGCGGCGCGCGCGCGGCAGGCTCCTCGACCCGCGGAGGCACGAGCTCGACGACGGGCGCGACGCTGTCCTCGGTGGCCGGCGGTTCGGGCTCGGGCTCGCGGGTGGGCTCCGGCTCGCGGCTCGCCTCGGATCGGAGCGAATCGGGACGGCTCGGCTCGGGTGCCGGGGTCGCCTGGCGCTCGGCCCGGCCGATCTCGAAGTCATACACGTGCTCGACCGTCGCGTCCGGATCGCCCGGCTCGCCGACGATCGTCGGCGCCTCGGGCTCGAGCGGGAGCTGTGTCTCGGCAGGCGTCTCCTTCGCCGCCTGCGCCGACTCGGCGCCGGGCTCGGCACGCGGCGCATCGCCCTGCTCTTCGCCCTGCGCCCGCTGGGCCGCCTCGGTCGCGCGGAACAGCTCCGCGAGCGGGCCCTCACGCATGCTTGCGCGCTTGCGCGCCATCCTCGGCCTCCTTCGCCGCGACGATCTCGCGTGCCAGCTCGCGGTACGCCTCCGCAGCGGCACCCGTCGGGTCGTACTTGAGCACCGAGCTGCCCTTCACGGGCGCCTCGGCATAGCGAACGGTCTTCCTGATCCGCGTACGGTAGACGAGGTCGCCGAAGTTCTCCTCGAGGAGCTCGATCGCCTCCCGGGAATGCAGCGTTCGGCCGTCGAACATCGTCGCGACGATGCCCTCGACGCCGACGTTCGGGTTCAGGTTCTCGCGAACCATCGCGAGTGTGTTCTCGAGCTGCACGAGGCCGCGCAGCGAGAGGTACTCGCACTGCACCGGAACGATGACGCCCGTCGCGGCGACGAACGCGTTGATCGTCAGCAGGCCGAGCGACGGCGGCGTGTCGATCAGGACGTAGTCGTATGCGTTCCGCACCTCGACGAGCGCCTTCTCGAGCGACCGCTCGCGCCCGATCAGCGCGCTCAGCGCGAGCTCGGCGCCGGCCAGGTCGATCGAGGCGACCGCGAGGTCGACCTCCCGCCGCTCGATCACCTCCGAGATCGGAATCTTGTGGACGAGCACGTCGAACATCGAGCGCTCGATCACGTCGGGGTTGAGCCCCTGGCTCATCGTCAGATTGCCCTGCGGATCGAGGTCGACCAGGAGGACGCGGTGTCCCATCTCCCCGAGGGCGACGCCGAGATTGAGCGTCGTCGTCGTCTTCGCGACGCCTCCCTTCTGGTTCGCGAGCGCGATGACGGAGGTCGCGGCGCCGGCGGGGAGCGTCCCCGACGGCGTCAGCCCGACCGCAGGCTGCTCGACAGGGACGCCGTCAGCGGCCTGGAGCAGATCGGCAGCGACGGTGTCCTCCTGCGTGGGCACGGGCTCGCTCACCGCGGCCGCCTCCGGGCGGGCTTCGAGCTCCGGCCCGAGCTCGGGCTGAGCCTCGAGGTCGGGTTCGGGTTCGGGCGCCGGGTCCGGCGCGGAGCGTGCGCCGCCGGGTCGGGGCAGAAGACGGATGAGTCCCATGACCACGCCTCGTTCACCGCGGTCCACCCGACTCCTTCACGCGCCGCTCAGTCCTCCCCGTCCCAGTAGTCGAGCACCTCCACCCGGCCGATCAGCCCGAGGCCACGGATGTTCAGCTTGCCCGAGCGAGGGTAGTACGCGACGTCCCGCGGGTCGCGCGTCCCGTAGGCGAGGAGCGACAGCCCGGCCTCGCCCGCACGGAAGGCGTGCGCGCGGCCGGTCCCTGCCGGGCGCGCGACGACGCTGCCGCGCCGAACCGGATGCTCCTCGTGCTCGCCTCGACGCCGCAGATGCGGCCAGAGCTCGAGCGTCCCCTCGCCGTCGAGCACGACGAAGATCTCCTCCTCGGCGCTGTGGCAGTGCGGTGGGTTGTTGAGCTTTCCCGCAGGCACCTCGAAGAGCTGGAGCCCGGTCTTGTACGAGCCGGCGGCAACGCCGAGGTCGCGCACCGAACGAGCGACGGTCGACCCCTCGCGAACGTGCGCCTCGACGTCGTCCACGTTGACGATCCGGGCGGGCCGATCGGCGAGCGCGCCGACGTCCGGTGGCCCGGCCGCGGCCTCGCGCTTCCACGGGTGGTCCTCCGGCGCCCCCTCGCGCACCCAGGTCGGCCCGAGCCACGACACACCGGCGCGCGGCAGGAGCGTGTTGGCCGCATAGTGACGCTCGCCGAACGCGAGGACTTCGAGGCCGTCGGGCCCCGCCTGGAGCGTGTGCGCGTGCACGAGCGCGAGATGGACGAGACAGTCTCCCGGCCCGACGGCGAACGCCTGCTCGCCGGACCCGTCGCCCTGCACGGAGATGCCGGTCCCCTCGAGGACGAAGAAGATCTCCTCGTCGGCGCCCTCGAGGTGGAGCGGCGTCGACCACATGCCCGGGTCGATGCGGATGCGCTGCACGCCGACCCAGTCCGACGTCTCGCCGGTCAGCGACTGCCAGTGACCCGAGATGTGCCCCGACTCGCGGTGGACGGCGCGGACGTCGTCCCAGTGTGCGATCACGCACCGATCATGTCACGCGCCAGAGCGTCCCGCAGTCGGCGGACCGCGACGTCACCGGCATCACCTCCTTCGATGCGCACCCACGCCTCCGCCTCGTGGAGAAGGGCCCGGAGCTCCCCGAGCAGCTCGACCGGGCCCGCGTTCGCCCGTCGCATGGACTCGATCCGCTCGAACCGCTCGAGAACGCTCCGTGCCTCCTCCATGCACCGACCGTAGAGGGACACCAGTCACAGGTGTGTGACGCCTTCGGGTCGTCTGTGTGACGGCCGCGACGGCCGAGCGCCCTACGAAGCGGCCCGCAGCCGGCCCGTCACCGGAAGGCCGAGCAGCATGCGATCGAGGCGCGGAGCGAGATCCGCGCGATCGCCCTCGCGGAGCACCTCCACGAGCGAGCGCCGCACGGCGTCGGCCGCGAGCGGAGTCGCCTCGCCGCCGTCGGCGAGGTCGGCGAGATCGCCGTGCAGCGTCTCACGCTGCTCCTGCGAGCCGTCGAGCAGCACCGCCGCCCGGAGCGGCCACGTCGACCCGAGCAACGCGGCGAACGCGGCGCGCAGCTGCTCGGAGCGAAACGGCTCGTTCTGGAACAGCGACAGCTCCCAGCGGTCGAGCGCCTCTGCCAGGTTCGTGTCGGCGTCCGCGAGTCCGAGCCGGACGAGAAGCTCCGCGGCGAGCGGTGCCCGAAACTCGTCGAGCCGGGTCGGATCGCCCGGGGGCTGCGTGGCGGCAATCGGGAGCACCGGCCGGATGCCGTAGGGGCGCCCGTCGAGGGTCTCGAAGAGGACGGGCCCTGCGGCGAGCGGCGCGTTCGTGGCGAGGCGGATCGCCGAGACCGCATCTGCGATCTCGGCAGGCGCGTCCGGCACGTCCTCGCCGGCATCGAGGCCGGCGCGGAGCTCGATCACGCAGTAGCGGTCGGGCTCGCGACCGAAACCCGGAGGCAGAAGCCCCTTCGCCTCGGGCCAGTGACGCGCGAGCTCTCCGTCGGCGGCGGCGCGAACGCGCAGGGACGCGCCGAGCTCGCGCTGGGCCCCCGTAGAGATTCCCACGACGGGAGCGACGGCCGCGTACGAGCGGCGCTCGCCGAAGAGCGAGCGCTCGAGCTCGGCGTAGGAGCGGTCGAACGCCTCGTCGTCCCAGTCGAACCCGCCGCAGGCCTCGCCCACCCGGATCAGGAGATCGAGGAGGACGGTGCGGAACAGGGCATCGTCCTCGGAGGGCTCGCGTCCGGCGTGGGCGCGCGCGTAGATCCCCGCCGCCGGCTCACGACGCAGCTCCTCGAGCGCGATCAGCGCATCCTCGCGCCCACGCAGCCTACGTTCGTGCGACTCGACGAAGTCACGGACGAGCGGGCGGTACTCGTAGAGCGCCGGCCTGTGCTTCGCCTCGTGCTCCTCGAACGCGAACGGCAGCGACTCACCTGCGTCGTCGAGCTCGCGCAGCAGGAACGCGAACGCGCCGAGCGTGAACGCCCGGAGGGCGTGGTGCAGCTGCGGCGAGCGCGGTGCCACGGAGACAGGTACCCGGCCGATCAGCCGATCCCTGCCTGACGGCGCGGTCAGGCACCGCGCTGGCAGCCGTCGCACCAGTAGGCGGTCCGGTTCATCTCGCCGAGCCCGCGCGAGCGGATCGCCGCGCCGCAGCGCCTGCAGGGCCGGCCTGCGCGGCGGTAGACCGCCCGTGGCGGCCGTGCGCCCGTCCTTGTCACCGCGGCGCGCATCGCGTCGCGTGCCCACCCGACTCCGAGCGCAAGCTCCTCGTCGGATGCGTCGTCGACCAGGAGCCACGGCGAGAGCCGTGCCTGCCAGAGGAGCTCCGCCAACCACATGTTCCCGATCCCCGCGACGACGCGCTGATCGACGAGCACGTCGCCGAGCACGCGGCCCGGTCCTGCGGCGCGGACTCGACCCACCACCTCGTCGACGGTCGTCGCGTCGGCGAGCAGGTCGGGCCCGAGGTCTCGCGTCCGACCGTCGTCGAGCCGTAGCACCGGGCCGTTCCACTGGGCTGCCTCGAAGCGGCGCGTCCGGAGGAGGAGCCACGGACGCCCGCGCCACGTCGCGGCACCGCGCTGACGAACCGTCCATCGCCCGTTCATCCGCAGGTGACTCCGCACGGTGACGCCGCCGTCGAAGCGGAGCAGGAGGTTCTTGCCGACGGCTTCGACCGATTCGAGCACGCGACCGTCGATCGCCCGCGCGACACCGGTCACGAGACCTTGTGGGCTCGGTGACGACGCCTCGACGCGCTCGCCGACCAGCGGCTGCAGCCGAGCAGCTGCTCGGTGGAGCGCATCGCCTTCGGGCACCAGATGCTCCTCAGGCGCGCAGCCGGGCGAGCCGCTTAAGGCCCTCGGGATCGAGGAGCACCGTCTTGCCGCGGCCGAGCTCGACGAGGCCGCGGCCCTCCGCCTCGCGGAGCACGCGGTTGACGGTCGCTCGCGACGCGCCCGCGAGCGCGGCGAGCTCCTCCTGGATCAGCGGGATCACGACCGGCGGCGGGCCTCCGTAGACGCGTGCGAGCTCGAGCACGCGCCGAACGACCCGAGTCTCGGCGTCGACGGTGTACGACTCGACGAGACGCTCGGAGAGAAGGCCGACGTGCTCCGCGAGCATCCGCACGAGCACCTCGCCGACCGAAGGATGCTCACGTGCGAGCCGCCGGAGCTCCGAGCCGCGCAGGACGAGCGTCTCGCCGGGCTCGAGCGCGGTGACCGTCGCGCTTCGTTCCGCGCGCGTCACGACGGCGAGCTCGCCGAAGGTCTCCCCCGGCCCGCGGATCGCGAGCGCCACGACGTCGCCGTGGGCCGTCGTGATGCGGATGTCGAACCGGCCCTTCGAGACGAGATGCACGGCGTCCGCAGGGTCGTGGTGGTGGAACACGACCTCGCCCCGGCGGTAGGTGCTCCTGCGGGCGAGCGAGAGGACGGCTCGCACGTCCGACCCGGGGATCCCCTCGAACAGGCGCCACTCCATTTCTGTAGCAAGCGTTACACATGTTGTGTCGCAGCGGCGCACGACGAGGACGTCCCACCCTCATAGCCTCGGCGCATGGTCGAACGGTCGAGGAGGACGCGGGACATGAACGAGATCACCACAGCACGGATGCTCATGACGACGGCGGTCGTGGCCGCGGTCGCGGCACTGTTCGCGGGCGGCGCGAACGCAATGCTTCCGGACGCCGAGGGCGGCTCGGGCGGCGACGGGACGGCGGTCGCTCAGCCCGGCGACCCGGGGACGATCCCCTACCTGAGCCACGGCATCGGCGTCGACAAGAGCCTGTTCAGCGGACAGGCCCAGGAGAAGCTCAGCGGCGTGCACGCGTCGCTGCAGCGCGATCCCGGAACCGGGTCGACGGCGTCGGCCGCTCCGGGCGCGCCGGGGACGATCCCGTACCTGAGCCACGGGATCGGCGTCGACAAGAGCCTCTTCAGCGGGGAGACGTCCGTCGGGCTGACGGGCGACTCCGCCCTCACCCGAGTGGCGGACGAGCCTCGCGGGCTCACCGGCGACTCGCCGATCGGGCGCTTCCCCGAAACGACGCAGACGGCCGTCGCCTCGGGCAGTGACGACCTCGACTGGTCGTCCTTCGGAGCCGGGGCCGGCCTCATCGCCCTCGTCGGTGCAGGGACCGCCGGCGTGTGGCTCGCCAGCCGCAAGCGCGGCGGGGTTGCTCTCCCGTAGACCGTCCGACACGGGGGCCCGAGACGGGGCGGTCGGGGGGACCGCCCCGTCTCGCCGGTCCGAGCGGATCAGGGACGTCAGGGACGCAGCACGGCGCGCCGCGGCCCGGCGAGGAAACCCGCTTCGACGAGCAGCGGCAGGGCGTCGCTGTCGACGACCGGCATCCCGTCGAAGCGCTCGACGGAGAGACGGCGCCCGCGGTCGGAGCGCACCCACGCCACCAGGGCGGCCAGCGCCGGCCCGAGCCAGTCGGCATCCGGGTCGCGGAGCGGAACGAGCGACCGGCCGCCGCGCTCGACGTAGAGCGCCGCCTCGCCGCCGATCAGCACCACGTAGGCCCCGGCGACGCGGGCTGCCCGCGACGCGGCGCGCTTGGGCCACGGCAGCACGCCGCCGTAGGGCTGTGCAGGATCCGCGGCCGCGAGAACGAGCGGCTCGTCGTCGTCCACGTCGCGGAGCTCGCGCAGCCGCTCCACCG
Organism: Actinomycetota bacterium; assembly: GCA_046732615.1. Classification (GTDB taxonomy): domain Bacteria; phylum Actinomycetota; class Thermoleophilia; order Gaiellales; family Gaiellaceae; genus Gaiella. The sequence continues at coordinate 11,020 of JBKPNM010000113.1, forward strand.
CCCCGGGAAGCGCGAACTGCGCGCCACCGAGGCCCTCGACGAAGTAGCCGCGGCGGCAGGAGCCGACCGTCTCGAGGGCCTTGAGCTCGCCGTACACGGCGCCGTAGCCTCCCGGGACGCCCTCGGCGCGGACACCGTCGCGCGTGACGATCCCCTGCCGCTCCAGCAGGAGCTCCGCCAGCGCGCGGCGATCGGGCGCAATCGACACGGTGTCACTTGCGAACAACCGCCCGGCCGGCGACCAGCGACCGGCGGTCGCGACGTGGCCGGAGGCGCGGGAGCGCGAGAAGCGACGTGGACGGCGCTCCGCGGCCGGCACGCCGTAGCGGCGCTTCGCGCGAAGCGGCGCCCAGGCGTCGTTCGTCACCTCGCCGTTCCAGACGAGCTCCCACAGCACCGGCAGCGCCTCCGCCGGATCGACGCCGAGCGCGGCGACGAGGTCGGGCCAGAACTCCGCGCTCCGGCCGAGCGCCGCGCGGAGCGCCTCGTGCGCAGGACCGGCGAGCGGCTCGCCTGCCGTCGGCGGGCCGAGCAGCGGCGCGTCCTCGCGGTAGTACAGCGCGACGCGGTCGAGGCCCGAGCCGACCCACACGACCTCGCCCGAAGCGCAGAGCTGGTCGAGCGCGGCAGGCTGGTAGCCGGGGACGCGCCGGGGCAGGATCTCGGTCTCCCAGAGGGTGACCGGAAGCGCGAGGCCCTGGAGCGGGACGAGCGCCTCACGCAGCGTCGCGCGCCGGTCGATGCCGTGCCAGCCCGGGAGAAACCTGCCGAGGGCGGCCTGCTCGGCGGGCTCGACCTGGCGGCGGAGGACGGCGAGGGACGCCCGCCTGATCCGGCGCAGAACGTCCGGGTCGCACCACTCTCGCTCGACGCCGCCTGGGCGGAGCTCGCCGCGGACGAGGAGGTCGCGGGCCTCGAGCCCGGCCAGCAGCGCCTCGACGTCCTCGACCGGCAGACCGTAGCGTGTGGCGAGCGCCCCGGTCGTGAACGGGCCCCGCGAGCGCGCGTAGCGCAGCACCACGCGCTCGAGCGCGTCCGCGACCGGCTCGAGGAACGTCTCCGGGAGGCCGCCGGGCGGCATGACCCCGAACGCGTCGCGGTAGAGGCCGGCGTCCTCGGCGGCGATCGCGGCCTCGGCCCCGCCGACTCGCGCCCGGAACGCGCGCCGCTCGCGAACGAGCGTCTCCGCAAAGCCGGCGTCGAGCTCGCCGTCGCGCAGGTCGCCCGCTCGCCTGAGGAGGTCGTGCAGCTCGTCGGGATTCCGCGGCTGCGGCAGGAGCGAGCCCTCCACCTCGGCGAGCGCGCCGGGATCGAGCAGGTCGCGGAGCTCCTCCTGCCCGAGCAGCTCTCGGAGCAGCTCGCGGTCGAGCGAGAGCGCCTGCGCGCGGCGCTCTGCGGCGGGCGTGTCGTCCTCGTACATGTACGTCGCGACGTAGTCGAAGAGGAGCGACGAGGCCATCGGCGAGGCGGAGGGCGTCTCGACCTCGACGAGATCGATCTCCCGCGCCGAGAGCCCGCGGAGGATCCCGCGGAGCGCCGGCAGGTCGAAGACGTCTTGCAGGCACTCTCGATAGGTCTCGAGCACGATCGGGAAGGACCCGTACTTGCGGGCGACCTCGAGCAGGCTCTGCGCCTTGAGCCGCTGCTGCCAGAGCGGCGTCCGCTGGCCCGGTCGGCGCCGCGGGATCAGCAGCGCCCGCGCGGCGTTCTCGCGGAAGCGTGCGCCGAAGAGCGCGGTCGACCCGACCTCCTGGACCACGAGGTCCTCGAGCTCGTCGGGCTCGAGCAGGAGGTCGGACAGCGGCGGCGGCGCGTCGGCGTCCGCGAAGTGGGGCGCGATGCCGTCGTCGGACCAGAGCGACTGCACCTCGAGCCCGAGCGAGTCGCGCAGACGGGCGGCGAGCGCCATCGACCACGGCGCGTGCACGCGCCCGCCGAAGGGCGTGAGCACGCAGACCCGCCAGTCCCCGATCTCGTCGCGGAACCGCTCGACGACGACGGTCCGGTCGGTCGGCAGCGCCGAGGCACGTTCCTGCTCGCGCAGGAAGGTGAGCAGGTTCCGGGAGGCGAGCGCGTCGAGGTGGTAGTCGTCGCGCAGGTTGGCGACGGCCTTCGTGTCGGAGAGCGCCGCGAGCTCCCGGGACGCGGCGCCGATCCGCGCGCCGAGCTCGTACGGCCGGCCGACGCCCTCGCCCTTCCAGAACGGCACCGCGCCGGGGACGCCGGGGGCCGGCGACACGAGCACGCGGTCGCGCGTGATCTCCTCGATCCGCCACGTCGAGGCGCCGAGCATGAACGTCTGTCCCTCGCGCGCCTCGTAGACCATCTCCTCGTCGAGCTCGCCGACCCGGCCGCCGCCCTCGACCTGGAAGACGCCGTAGAGGCCGCGGTCGGGAATCGTCCCGGCGTTCGTCACGGCGAGCCTGCGGGCACCGGTCCGGCCGCGGATGACGCCGGCCGTGCGATCCCAGACGATGCGTGGCCGGAGCTCTGCGAACTCGTCGGACGGGTAGCGGCCGGCGAGCATGTCGAGCACGTTGTCGAGCTGCGATCGCGCGAGGTCGGCGAACGGGTGGGCGCCGCGGACGAGATCGTGGAGCTCGTCGACCGCGATCTCCTCCTCGGCGCAGATCGCGACGACGTGCTGCGCGAGCACGTCGAGCGGGTTTGGCGGGATGGCGGTCTCCTCGATCGCACCTTCCCGCATGGCCTTCGCGACGACGGCGCACTCGAGCAGGTCGGCGCGGAACTTCGGGAAGATGCGCCCCTTCGAGGTCGCGCCGAGCTCGTGCCCGGCACGGCCGACGCGCTGAAGCCCGCGTGCGACCGACTTCGGGCTCTCGACCTGGACGACGAGGTCGACGGCGCCCATGTCGATCCCGAGCTCGAGGCTCGACGTCGCGACGAGGCACGGGATCCGGCCGGCCTTGAGATCCTCCTCGATCAGCACCCGTTGCT
>JBKPNM010000114.1:0-4416 GCA_046732615.1 Actinomycetota bacterium
GGCGCAGGTAGCCGGTCTGGCTCTTCTGGTCGTACGGCTCGAGGCCCTCCGCCCGAGCCCACTCCTTCACCGCTTCGCGGATCGCGTTGCCCGTGTCGGTCGTGAGGAGGCACTCCTCGACGTCGATCACCTCGTCCCAGCGCCCCGCCCGGTGGAAGCCGAGGACGAGGCCCTCGGCGCCCGGCGCGAATGAGTACTCGAGCTTGTTGCGGTACCCGTACGTCGACCGCGCGGGGACGATCGGCTCGAGCGGCGGACCGGGGAACCCGCCGAGCCGCACGAGCGCATCGCGGACCTGTCCGTGCTTCGCCTCGAGCTGCCGCTCGTAGGCGAGGTCCTGGAAGCGGCAGCCGCCGCAGATCCCGAAGTGCCGGCAGGGCGCCTCGACGCGACCGGCGCCCGGCTCGAGGAGCGCCGTGCGGATCCCCTCCGCGAAGCCCTTCTTCACCTTCGTCGCGCGCGCCCGCACGAGGTCGCCGGGCAGCCCGCCGCGGACGAACACGACGAAGCCGTCGACGCGGCCCACTCCGTTGCCGCCGTAGGCGAGCGAGTCGATGCGCACCTCGACCTCCTCTCCCTTCCGCACCGGCACGGCCATCGCACGAGGGTAGCCGCGCCGGACGGCGGCGACGTCGGGGTCAGGCCAGCACGCTGACGTGCACGGACCGCTCGCGCGGCCCGTCGAACTCGCAGAAGAAGATCCCCTGCCAGGTGCCGAGCGCCAGCGAGCCGTCGTCGCGGAGCGGGATGAGCACGCTCGGCCCCATGAAGGCTGCCCGCACGTGGGTCGGAGCGTTCTCCTCGCCCTCCTCGACGTGCCGCCACGGCCAGTCCGAGGGGACGATGCGCTCGAGCGCCGTCTCGAAGTCGCGCGCGACCATCGGATCGGCGTGCTCGTTGACGGTCACCCCCGCCGTGGTGTGCGGGACGTAGACGAGGACGGCTGACCCGGACCGGCCGTCGATCGCCTCGCGGACGAGCCGCGTGATGTCGACGAGCTGGCTCTGCCGCTCGGTGCGAAGGCTGAACGTCCTCACGAGAGCGCGGATCCTAGCCACCGTTCCGCGACGGTCAGCGCCTCGACGATGCTTGCGAGAGGCTCTCCGCGTTCGCACACGAGGTGACTGCGCACTCGGGAAAGCAGGTCTCGCCGGTGCAGGCCGCCGCGCTTCTCGCGACCGCAAAGCGGATCCGGGCAGTCGTGTCGTGTTCGGCTTGACGCCCGGAATCGCGCCGTCCGGCGTGCGTCCTAGAGGGCGCCGCCTGCGGCGGGCGGGGCGCCCGCCTCGAGCGGGTTCTCGCCGCGGGACTCGCGGGCGAGGAAGTCCTCCACGTGCATCACGCTGTCCTTCGACCGCGTGACCACGTCGAGGAGAGCGGACATGGACGAGACCTCCTCGCGCTGCTCTTGCAGGAACCAGTGCATGAACTGCTCGGCGACGAGGTCTCCCTCCGCGCGCGCGGTGATCGCGAGCTGCTGGATCTGACCGGTCACGCGCTTCTCCTGGTCGAGCGCGAGCTGGACCGGCGCGACGACGTCGGAGAAGTCCGTCCGCGGCGCCTCGACGGCGGGGACGATGACGCGCTCGTCGGCATCCAGGAGGTACTGCACCATCATCATCGCGTGGTTCCGCTCCTCGACCGCCTGCCGGTAGAAGTGGGCGGCGAGTTGCGGGAGAGTCTGCGCGTCGTAGTGCACGGCGATCGCGACGTACTGCTGCGACGCGCCGAACTCGTACGCGATCTGCTCGTTGAGGGCGTCCGTGAATTGCGACATGCGGAGGACTCTAACGCCGGAGGCGGCCCTGGGGCCGCCTCCGAAAAACAGCGAGTTGGTCGCTCAGTTGGAGGACGCGTCGACGTCGGCGGGCGCCGAGCCGAGCTGGATCCTGCGGGGCTTCGCCTCTTCGGGCTTCGGCACGCGAACCTCGAGGACGCCGTCCTCGTACGAGGCGGCGATCTTCGAGTCGTCGACGCCGGCCGGCAGGCCGACGGCGCGCGAGAAGCTTCCGTAGCGCCGCTCGTAGCGGAAGAAGCGGTCGCCCTGCTCTTCGGTCGCGCGGCGTCGCTCGCCGGTCACGGTGAGCGTGTCGTCCGCGACCTCGATCGAGATCTCCTCCTCGGTGAGCCCGGGCAGGTCGAATGCGTACACGACGTCGCTCTCGGTCTCCCAGACGTCGAGCGCGGGGACCCAGCTCTGCGTCCCACGGCCGCGGCCCTCGAACAGCCCGTCGAAGAGCCGGCCCATCTCGCTCTGCATCTGGGCGATCTCGCGGAACGGCTCCCAGCGTACGAGTGTGGTCATGAATCCTCCTTCTCGAGAGAGTTCTACCATCACAGAGTATAAAATATGCGTCGCTTAATAGCAAGTTCTCTGCGAGTACGATCGCGCCATGGCCGGAGTCCCGGACACGCTCAAGGGACGGAGCTTCACGCGCGTCTCCGACTGGAGCCCGGACGAGCTCCGAACTGCGCTCGACCTCGCCGACGAGCTGAAAGTTGAGCGGTCGCGCCGGCGCGAGCTGCGGATCCTGCCGGGCCGGACGGTCGGGCTCATCTTCCGCAAGCCGTCGACGCGCACGAGGATCAGCTCCGAAGTCGGGATCGCCGAGCTCGGCGGGATGGCGCTCTACGTCCCTGCCGCCGACCTCCAGCTCGCACGGGGCGAGTCGACACGGGACACGGCGCTCGTGCTCTCGCGCTTCCTGAGCGGCATCGTGATCCGCACCTTCGACCAGGCCGAGGTCGACGAGTTCGCCGAGCACGCGACGATCCCGATCGTGAACGGCCTCACCGACACGGCCCATCCGCTGCAGGCGCTTGCGGACGCAATGACGATCCGAGAGCGGTTCGGCACGCTCGAAGGCGTGCGACTCGCATACCTCGGCGACGGGAACAACGTCTGCCGCTCGCTCATGCGCATCGCGGCGCGTTCCGGCGTCCACTTCGTCGCCGCCTGCCCCGACGGCTACGGCCCCGCGGACGCGGACGTCGCCTCGTGCCGCGGCGACGCCGCCGCGAGCGGCGGCAGCGTCGAGGTCGTGACCGATCCCGAGGAGGCCGTCTCCGGCGCGCAGGCGCTGTACACCGACGTCTGGACGAGCATGGGCCGGGAGGCGGAGCGCGAGCGACGCCTTGCGGACCTCGACCCGTACCGGCTCGACGCGCAGAAGCTGGCGCTCGCCACTCCCGACGCGGTGGCGCTCCACTGCCTCCCCGCCCACGTCGGCGAGGAGATCACGGCCGACGTCCTCTACGGCGACCGGTCGCTCGTCTGGGACCAGGCCGAGAACCGCCTGCACGTCTACAAGGCCGTGCTCGCCCTGACGGTCCGGTGACATGAGGTTCGACGACGTCGTCCGCGAGGCGCTCGACAGCCTGCCGCCCGACATCGCCTCCGGCCTCCGCAACGTGGCCGTCGTCGTCGAGGACGAAGACCCTTCGGATCCCGACCTCTACGGCGTGTTCGAGGGGATCCCGCTGACCGAGGGCGGGCCGGCGCCGGGCGAGCTCCCGAACCGGATCGCGATCTTCCGCCGTCCGCTCGAGGCGGACTTCGACGACGTCGACGAGCTGCGCGAGGAGATCCGTATCACGGTGCTGCACGAGCTCGGCCACTACTTCGGCCTCGACGAGGATCGCCTCGCGGAGCTCGGATACGAGTGAACACCGTCCTCGACGTCGTCACCTGGGCGGCCGTCATCGTCGGCGCGGTGGCGATCGGGCTCTTCCTCTTCGCGCGCCGCGGCTGAGCGCGGTTTACGGGTGGGAATGTTCGGGCACTCATGATCGTTGTGTCGTCCATGGACACCATCTCGCGGTTCCACACGGAGATCGAGGAGTTGAGCGAGCGGCGCGTCGCGCTCTGGAACTCGCTCTCGCAGGGTCGTGATCCGGCCGTCGTCGACGAGATCAAGGCGCTCGACGCGCGGCTCGAGGAGCTCTGGGCGATGATCCGCGCCGAGCGGGCCAGAATCCGCTTCGGCGAGCGCGACGAGATCGTCCGCAGGGCACGGGCCGAAGAGCGGCTCGAGCGAGCCGCATAACCTCCGAGAGAACCCGCACTCGAGGCGTCTCCGGCAGGGAACGCTGCGGGTTCGCCGTACCATGTGCTCGTGCTCGTACGACGCGTAGACAGCGAAGAGGACCCGGTCGCGAAGGAGCGCCAGGCGCTCGCAGACCAGCGAAGCGCGCTCGAGGCGCTGAAGCGGCAGCTAGCCGAGCGGATCGCGGCCGTCAAGGAGCGCGAGGAGGAGCTGCGGGCTGCCATCGCCCGCGTCGAGGCGGGAAAGGCACCGGCGGTCGGGTTGCCTCCTCGGGTCGAACCGGACTCCGATCGCCTCGCCGCGCGCGCGGCCGCCGTGGCCGAGCGCGAGCGGGCGGTCGCAGCGCGGGAGGCGGCGTTCGCGTCGGGCG
>JBKPNM010000115.1:0-31490 GCA_046732615.1 Actinomycetota bacterium
CGTTCTCTCTGTGCACCGCGCCGACGGGCGAGCTTGGGTTCCTCGTCGACCCCGTCGGCTCGGGGACGACCGCGATCGCGGCACTCTCGTCTGGGAACGCGATCAGGGTCACGGGCCCGCTCGGAAACGGCTTCGACCTGACAGTCGCACGGCCGCTCCTCGTCGGCGGCGGGATCGGGGTGGCGCCGTTTCCCTACCTCTCGGAGCACCTCGGCGCGCCGCCCGCGGTCCTCGGCTTCAGGACGCCACACCACGCCGCGGCGGCGGCGCTCGTCCCGAACGCCGAGGTGGTGCTCGACCCGACGCTCGTCACCGACGCGCTGCCCGACGACCCCGGCGACGTGCTCGCGTGCGGACCTGAGCCGATGCTCGACGCGCTGGAGCTGCTCGTGCCCGGCGCGCAGCTCGCGCGGGAGGCGCCGATGGCGTGCGGCTACGGCGCGTGCTACGGCTGCGTCGTCGAGCTCGACGGCGCCTACCGTCGCTTGTGCATCGACGGCCCCGTGCTGAGAGCGGCGGCATGACCGCCCCGATCCTCAACGCCTCCGTCTGCTTCGAGGCCCTCCGGCGTGGGGGAACGCATGGTTCCCCCACGAGCCCCTCGTTGACGGTCCCGCAAGGCGGAAGCCGATCTGGGCTCCCGCCGGGCGAAGCCCGGCTCCGCCCGCATCCGTTCGCGCCTCCGTCGACGTGACAGGACCGACGCGATGACCGTTCGGATTCTCAACGCCTCCGGCTGCTTGGACGCGCTCGTCGCGCCCGAGGTCGCACGTGCGCTCGACGTCTTCGTCACGAAGACGATCACGCCGGAGCCGCGGCGTGGGAATCCCCCCGTTCGCATCGCCGAGACCGAGCACGGGATGCTCAACTCGATCGGTCTCCAGGGTCCCGGGATCGACGCCTTCGTCGAGGATCACCTGCCGCGGCTCGCGGGCCTCGGCACGACGCTCTGGGTCTCGGTCGGAGGCTTCTCCGCCGAGGATTTCCGTCGCTGCTGCGCCGAACTGGACGGCGACGAGCGGGTCGCCGCGATCGAGCTCAACCTCTCGTGCCCGAACGTCGAGGAGGCCCCGGAGACCGCCGCAGAGCTCGTCGCAGCCGCGCGGGACACGACGTCGAAGACGCTCTACGCAAAGCTCTCGCCGGCCCAATGGGACATCGCCGCGGCCGCGCGGGCCGTTGTGGCGGCGGGCGCGGACGGCCTCTCGCTCGTCAACACGATCCGGGGCCTCGCGATCGACCCGGCCGGGATGCGCCCGCGGCTCGCCCTGTCCGCCGGCGGCTACTCGGGCCCCGCGCTGAAGCCCATCGCGCTCGCCTGTGTCAACGCCTGCGCGGCGACCGTCGACGTGCCGATCGTGGGCATGGGAGGCGTCTGGTCCGGGCTCGACGCGCTCGAGCTCGTCGCCGCGGGCGCGAGTGCGGTCGCGCTCGGCACCGTTCTGTTCGCGGACCCCGGCGCTCCCGGCCGCATCCGCTCCGAGCTGGAGGCGGAAGCGGCCGCCCGCGGACTCGCGATTCCCCAAGCGGCGGGTACGATGTCGTTGTCTATCCAGTAAAACGCCTGCAAACGGCCGAAAACGGTACCGCTTGATCGTCGGCCAGACAGTGCTAGACTCGGCGCCTCACATGGTCACGTCGAAGACGCACGCCCAGGCCCCGGCCCGGTCGCTCGATCAGCGGATGGAGGCTCTCCAGCGTGCGAACGACATCCGCGTCCGGCGTGCCCAGCTCAAGAAGGACCTGAAGGACGGCAGCGTCCAGATCGAGTCGATCCTGCTCGATCCCCCGGACTACGTCTCGACCGCGAAGGTCTTCGACATGCTGATGGCGGTCCCCAAGTTCGGCCGCGTGAAGGCGGCCCGCCTGCTGAATCAGTGCCGCATCAGCCAGTCGAAGACGGTCGGCGGACTGTCCGAGCGGCAGCGGGCCGAGCTCGTCAATCTGTTCAACCAGAGGTGAGCCAGGGCCACGGCGGCCCGGCGGCGCCGGTGCGACCGGTCTTCGTCGTCACAGGCCCTTCCGGAGCCGGCAAGGGCACGCTGATCCGGCTGCTGCTCGAGCGGCTGCCCGAGCTCGAGGTGGCCATCTCGGCGACGACCCGTCCGCTGCGCGCCGGCGAGGAGGACGGCCGCGACTACTGGTTCCTGAGTGAGGACGAGTTCGCCGAGCGCGTCGCCGCGGAGGAGTTCCTGGAGTGGGTCGAGTACGTCTCCCGGAAGCGCTACGGGACGCTGCGCTCCGAGATCGAGCGGATCGCCGACAACGGCCGCGTCTGCGTCCTCGAGCTCGAGCTCGACGGCGCGCTCCACGTACAGGCGGAGGTCCCCGGGGCGTGCACGATCTTCATCTCCGCCGACGTCGACGAGCTCGAGCGGCGCCTTCGCGAGCGCGCGACCGAGTCGACCGGCGAGATCGAGGACCGCATCACGATCGCGCGCTACCAGCTCGAGCAGGCCCACCGGTTCCGCTACATGGTCCGGAACGACGACGTGACGCGCGCCGCCGAGGTGCTCTCGGCCATCGTCGAACGGGAGCTGAGGCTCGCAGGTACCATGGCGCACCGATGATCGAACCACGCATCGACGAGCTCCTCTCCCACACAGCCACCGAGACGGATCCCCCGTCGCGGTATGCGCTCGTGATCATGGCCGCGAAGCGGGCCCGTCAGATCAACAACTACCACCACCAGCTCGGCGAGGGTCTCGGGCTGGAGGACGCGCCCCCGCCGCTCGTCGAGTCGCGCTCCAAGAACTACCTGACGATGGCGATGGAGGAGATCTCCCGGGGCAAGCTGACGTTCGCGTACGACGGCCAGTAGGCCGACGCGCACGCAGCGGTGCTTTTCGTCACCTGCACAATGTGCACGTGGCGCGGATCGTCGTCGGTGTGACGGGTGGGATCGCCGCCTACAAGGCGTGCGAGCTCGTGCGACTGCTCGTTCGCGCGGGTCACGACGTGACGCCGGTGCTCACTCGGGGGGCCGAGCGGTTCGTCGCCGCCGAGACGTTCTGGGCGCTCGTGCGCCGGTCACCGCCCGCGGATCCCTACCCGCACCTGCAGGATGCGGACGCGCTCGTCGTCGCGCCCCTGACGGCGCACAGCCTTGCGCGGCTCGCGCACGGCTTCGCGGACGACCTCCTCACCGAGACGGCGCTCGCGCACCGCGGGCCGCTGGTCGTCGCGCCGGCGATGAACACCGCGATGTGGGAGCACCCGGCGACGCGGGCGAACCTCGCGCTCCTCGTCGAGCGCGGCGCCGTCGTCGTCGGGCCCGGGGACGGCGAGCTCGCCGAGGGGCTCGTCGGCATCGGCCGCATGGCGGAGCCCGAGGAGATCGCCGGTCGCGTAGAGGAGGCGCTCGGCGACGAGCGGGCGGCGGGCCCGCTCGCAGGTCGTCACGTGCTCGTGACGGCGGGCGGGACGCGCGAGCCGCTGGACGGCGTCCGCTTCCTCGGCAACCGCTCGTCCGGGAGGATGGGCGTCGCTCTCGCGGACGCCGCGCGCGAGCGAGGGGCGAGGGTCACGCTCCTGGGGGCGAACCTTCAGGTTCCGGTCCCACGGGGAGTCGAGCTCGTGCCGACGCCGACCGCGTCCGACCTGCGCCGCGAGGCGCTCGCGCGCGCCGATGCCGACGTCGTCCTGATGGCCGCGGCCGTTGCGGACTACCGGCCCGCGGAGGCGTACGCCGGCAAGCGCCCGAAGAGCGGTGAGCCGTGGACGGTCGACCTCGTGCCGACGGCGGACGTCGCGCGGGCGCTCGGCGCGGCGCGCCGTGACGGGCAGGTGCTCGTCGCGTTCGGCGCCGAGAGCGGGGACGACGGCCTCGCACGGAAGCGCGGCATGCTCACGGACAAGAACGTCGATCTCGTCGTCTACAACGACGTGGGCCGCGACGACATCGGCTTCGACAGCGACGAGAACGAGGTCGTCCTCGTGACGCGGGACGCCGAGCGCGCGGTCGCGAAGGCTCCGAAGGACGCGATCGCGCGCGAGATCCTCGACGAGGTCGAGCGGCTGCTCGACGGTGGGGGATGAGCGAGAACGCGGAGCTCCGGCCCGCCGACGCGGGCGAGGCGGCCGCCGCGCTCGCCGAGCGGGTCGTCGCGAATCTCGGGTCGGCGGTCCACGCCACGCGGGAGACGCTGCGGCTACCGCTGCTCTGCCTGCTCGCCGAGGGCCACGTGCTCGTCGAGGACGTCCCCGGCGTCGGCAAGACAGTGCTCGCGAAGGCCCTCGCTCGCTCGCTCGAGCTGAGCTTCCATCGCGTGCAGTTCACGCCCGACCTCCTGCCGGCGGACGTCACGGGCGTCAACGTCTTCGACCGCCAGAGCGGCGTCTTCCGCTTCCGTCCTGGCCCGATCTTCGCGAACGTCGTCCTCGTCGACGAGATCAATCGCGCGTCGCCGAAGACGCAGTCCGCGCTCCTCGAAGCGATGCAGGAGACCCAGGTCACCGTCGACGGCGCGACACACGCGCTCGAGCGCCCGTTCCTCGTGGTCGCAACGCAGAACCCGATCGAGTACGAGGGGACGTACCCCCTTCCGGAGGCGCAGCTCGACCGCTTCGCGGTGCGGATGACGATCGGCTATCCGCCACACGCAGACGAGGCGCGGATGCTCGCCGAGCAGACGACCGTGCCGCCGCTCGACCACCTCGAGCCCGTTGCCAGCCGGGTCGAGCTCACCGCCGCGATCGAGGCCGCGCGCGCGGTCCACGTCGAGGAGGCCCTCAACCGCTACGTCGTCGCGCTCCTGCGCCACACGCGTGCGAACGACCGCATCGCGCTCGGCGGCAGCCCGCGCTCCGGCATCGCGCTACTGAGCCTCGCGAAGGCCCGGGCGCTCGTCGAGGGCCGCGACTTCGTCGTCCCCGAGGATGTCCGCGCGCTCGCGGTCTCGGTCCTCGCGCATCGTCTGATCCTCGCCCCGGAGGCACGTGCGACCGGCGTGACGGTCGAGGAAGTGGTGCTCGACGCCCTCGCGGCCACGCCGACCCCGGTATGAGTCGCTCGGGCGGCGCAGGGATCCTCGCCGTCTGCGTGCTCGCGGGCGCGTGGCTCCTCGGATCGACGGCGCTCGTGATCCTCGGCCTGGGGCTCGCGCTCGCGACGCTGGCGGGGCGGCTGTGGGCGCTGCTCGTCGCAAACGGGCTGGCGGCCGAGCGTCGACCCGTGGACGGCCCTCCCGTCGAGGGCGACCCCCTGATCCTCGAAGCCGGGCTCGAAGGTCGCGCCTGGCTCGCGTCGCGGGTCGAGTGGCGCGACCGCGTCGGGACGCTCGGGGAGCACAGCGGCATGGTCGGACCGGACGGCCGCGCGCGCATCCGGCTAGACCGCGTCCCGCGTGGGCGCTACCGGCTCGGCCCCGGGCGACTTCGCGTGCTCGACCCGCTCGGGCTGACGCGCGTCGAGGTCGTCGTGGAGCACGAGTCGACGGTCACGGTCCGTCCCCGCGTCCCGGAGCTCGAGACGCTGTTCACCGAGACCGGCGCCTGGGGAGAGGGCGGGCGCAGGGCGCTCGTCCGCCGGCCGAGCGGGCTCGAGCCGCATGGCGTTCGCGAGTACCAGGAAGGAGAGCCGCTCCGGGCCGTCCACTGGCCGACGTCGGCGCGTCGCGGCGAGCTGATGGTGCGAGAGCTCGAGGACGCGCCGCGCGACAGCATCGCTGTCGTGCTCGACGTGGAGGCGAACGCGGTGGCGGGTCCACCGGGCGATTCGAGCCTCGACGACGCGGTCCGGGCGGCCGCGGGGATCGTACGCACGCATGGCCTCCGCTCACGCCGCGCGCTGCTGATCATCGGCGCGCCGCAACCCGCGGTGCACAGCGTTCGGAGCGCCGGTCGCGACTGGGACGATGCGCTCGACGCCCTCGCCGCGGCCGAGCCCGCGGCTGCGACGCCGCTCCGCGAGCTCGTCGCGGCGCGCGGCCCGCTCGGGTCCGTTCCCGAGCTCGTCGTCGTCACCGCCCGTCCCGAGGTCGTGGAAGACGCGCTCGTGGCGCGCTCGGCGGTCGGCCGCTCGAGCGCGCTCGTCGCCGTCGACGCGCCGACGTATGCCGGACGTCCGCCCGCAGGGTCGTCGCCGGTGCTGCTGCGGCTGGCCGCGGCCGGCGTCCCACTCGCCGTCCTGCGCCACGGGACGCCGCTTGCCGAGGCGCTCGGCGGCCTCAGGGAGCGAGCCGTTGGCTGACGGTCTCTCGCTGCGGACGTCGGTTGCCGCGGCGCCGGCGGTTGCGGTCGTGATGGCGTCCTGGGCGATGCTGGAAGAGCCGGCCGTGGGCGCCCGGTTCGTCGCCGCCGCAGGGCTCGCCGTCCTCCTCGCCGCGCTGCGGGACGTACGGTGGCTTCTCGTCGGGTGCGTCGTGGCGGGCGTCGCAGGGCTCGCGATCGCGTTCGGCACGTGGCCGCACCGGGCTCTCGCGAGTGCCTGGGACGCGCTCCGCGATGCCCCCGTGGTGCAGGCGCCATTCGACCCGGGGACGTTCGCGTCGTTGCATGGGCTCGTCGTCGCCGCCGCGCTCGGGCTGGCGCTCGTTGCGTCGCTCGGCGTCGCGACCCGTCGCGCCGCCGTCGTCGCGGGAGCGCTCGCGGTCGGCGTCGGCTTCCCCGAGGTCCTCCTCGACGGCCGCCATGCGGTGCTCCTCGGTGGGCTCGCGCTCGCGAGCCTGCTCTGGGCGATAGTCGTGCAGAACGTCCGCGGTGGGCAGCAGACGCTCGTCGGTGCGGGGCTGGCCGCTGCGCTGGTCGCGGCGTCGGGTGGGGTCGCGCTCGCGGGGCTGACACCGGGCGCCTCGCACGTCGACTGGCGCGGCTGGGACCCGTTCGCGCCGGGCGGCGGGACGACCGACGTCCGCTTCCTGTGGGACGCGAGCTACTCCGGGATCGACTTCCCCGTCCGCCCGACCGTCGTGCTCCGCGTGCGGGCGCCCGCCCGGGCGGAGTACTGGCGCATGTCCACCCTGGAGACGTTCTCGGACGACCGCTGGATCGAAAACCTGTACCCGACGGACATCGGCGAGGCGCGTCGACGGCTCCCGGCCGACCCGCTCGTTCCCCGCCGCGACGCGCGCCCGGGCGCCTGGCTCGAGCAGAAGGTCACGATCGAGGGCCTCGAGGACACCCGCGTTCCGGCCGCTGCCGAGCCGGCGCGCGTCGACGGGCCAGAGCTCGGAGACGTCTCGTTCCTGAGCGGCGGGGTGATCCTCGCCCACCGGACCCTCCAGCGCGGGACCCGCTACACCGTCTGGAGCTACGCGCCGCGGCCGACGCCCCGCGCGCTCGCGGCCTCGCCGCCGCGCTACCCCGCGTCGGCGGGTCGCTACCTCGAGATGGGGCGCGCGCGCTTCCCCGGCTACGGTGCCCGCGGGCGCGTGGGCAAGGTGGACCGTGTGTTCCGCGACGACCTCTACCAGCCGCTCTGGGCGTACCGGCCCCTCTGGCAGGACGCGCGCCGGCTCACCGGAAAGGCCCGCTCGCCGTACGAGGCGACGCTCGTTCTCGAGCGCTGGTTCCGGAGCGGCGGCGGCTTCCGCTACGAGGAGCACCCGCCGCTCAGCAGCACGAACCCGCCGCTCGTGGACTTCGTCGAGGTCACGCGCGCTGGCTACTGCCAGCACTACGCGGGGGCGATGGCAGTCATGCTGCGCATGCTCGGCATTCCGTCCCGTGTCGCCGTCGGCTTCACGGCGGGGATGTGGAAGGCGGGCGTGTGGACGGTGACCGACCATCAGGCGCACGCCTGGGTCGAGGCCTGGTTCGCGGGGTTCGGGTGGCTCGCGTTCGACCCGACGCCCGGGCGCGGGACGCTGTCGGCGGTCTACACCCTCGCCTCGGACTCGGCCGACGCGGTCCGCGCGCTCGGCACAGGGCGCTTCCTCGACTTCGACCCCGCGCCGTCGGGGCGGTCTGGGCCGTCGTCGCCAACCGTCGTGCCGCCCACGGCCGACACAGGGTTCCCCTGGTGGGTCGTGCTCGTCTTCGGCGTCCCGTCGGCCACCGCGGCCGGCCTGGTCGGGGGGAAGCGGCTGCGCCGGACGATGCGACTGCGGTCCGACGACCCGCGGCTCCTCGCAGCGGGTGTTCGCGCGGAGCTCGTCTCGGCAATCGTCGACCGGGGTGCTGTCGTCAGGCGCGACGCCACGCCCGGCGACCTCCGGCACGCCGCGGAGCGCGTGCTCGCCACGCCGGCCCGCGCACTCACCGAGGCGCTCGCGGAGGCGCGGTACGGCCCGCCGTCACGTGCCGGGGCGGCCGCAGCGCGCGCCCGCGGCGAGCTCCTCGGGGTCCTCGCAGCCGCCTCGGAGCGAGAGACGCCGGGCGACCGTCTCCGGGCGACGTTCTCGCTTCGTTCTCTGCGACCTGGCGGGATCCCGTCCGCGCGATGAGCGCCGCGTACGACCTCTTCCAACAGGGCCGGAAGCACCTGCGGAGCGGCATGCCCGCTCAGGCGACCGTCGCGCTCGAGAAGGCGAAGCGGCTCGAGCCGGAGAAGGCGTCGATCCGCGAGGCGCTCGGGATCGCCTACTTCCGCATCAAGCGCTGGCCCGAGGCTGAGGCCGAGTTCCGCAAGGTGCTCGAGCTCTCTCCCGCCGACGACTACGCGCACTACGCGCTCGGCCGGACGCTCCGGAACCAGGGTCGTCACGACGAAGCGAGGGCGCATCTGAAGCTCGCCCGCTCCCTGCGCCCGCGCCCTCCGTCCGAGGAGCTCGGCCTCGGCGACGACGAGACCTAGAGGCTGATGCGGGTTATGGGCACGCGCGGATGGCGGCCCGCGCGCGGCGCATCGCGGCCGTCTCGCTGCTCGCCGATACCTGCGGGTATCGGCGAGCGCTGATCCGACCACGCTGCTTGGCGCGGGCCCTCCCCGCTACGCACCCCTGACCCACATCAAGCCGCTAGCAGGCGCTCCCGCTGCGCGGTACTCGCCGCGGCGAAGCGGACGCCTCCGGGGATCTGCCCCGCCGCAAGGCGCGGATCCCAGCGGCGGGATCCGCTCGGTGATTCCGCTTCGCCGGCTAGCTCTCGAGATCGGCCACGAGCGACGCGTACCGGCGGAAGCGGCGCGACGCACCCGCCGCGAACGACCGGCGGTACGCGTCGGCCACGGCGTCGTCGGGCAGCGTCGCGGCGTACGCCTCGCGCACGTCGAGCAGCCGGTCGGCGATCGCGTCGACGACGAGCTGGTAGTCGCCGTACGCCTCCTCCGCGTTGTCGCGGCCGGAGCGCGCCAAGGCGGCCTCCGCGTCGACGGCCTCCTGGAGGAGCTCCGCCTCGTCCTCGGCGAACAGCGCCAGCTGCCTCGTGACGAGCTCGTCGAACGGGTCGCGGCGCCGGAGCCTCACACGAGCTCCCGGTACAGCTCGAGATGCGTGGCCGCGGCCGCGTCCCATGTGAGGGTGTCGCGCGCGCGGTTCGCCCCGTCGCGCGCCGTGGCGAGGGCCGGCGGGTCGTCGAGCAGCTCCGTGAGCGCCGCGGCGAGCCCGTCGACGTCACCCGGTGCCACGACGCGTCCGGCCTCGAACCGGCGCACCACCTCGCCGAGGCCGCCGACGTCGTAGACGACCGCCGGGACGCCCGCGCCGAGCGCCTGGAGGAGGGCACCCGATTGGTCGAGCTCGGCGCGGTACGGAAAGACCGCCACGGTGGCCTCGGACAGCGCCCGCTCGAGCTCCGGCGCGCCGAGATAGCCGAGTCGCCACTCCGCGCGCTCGCCGGCTCGATGGCGGAGGTCGCCGAGCGGGATGCGCGCATCGCCGGCGACGAGCAGGCGCGCACCGTCGACGGCGAGCGTCGCGGTGACGGCGTCGGCGAGGCCCTTGTAGGGGCGGATCACGCCCGGCGCGAGGATCGTGCGTCCGTCGTCCGCGCGTCGCGGGTCGCTTCGGAACGCGGGATGCGGGATGACACGCAGCTTCGCGGGATCGACGCCGAAGCTCGACAGCGCGTCACGACCCCGCTCGGAGTGGACGACGACGCGGTCGAAGCGGGCGAACAGGCGTTGCCAGAGGCGCCCACGGCGCGCGGTGCGGCGCGGGAGGAGGTCGTGGGCCGTGAAGACGAGCGGCGTTCGAGACCGCAGGAGCAGAACGTCGAGCTCGGGCGCGTCGAGCCACTGGAGGTGAAAGACGTCGGCGCGGCGGGCGAGCAGGCGGCGCATGCCGAGCGGGTGCTCGACCGCCTTCGCCGCGATTCGGAGCGCGCGGCCGTCCAGCGTCCCGGCGCGTCGGTAGAAGGACTCGTCGAGGGCGTAGCCGTCGGGCGCGGGACGGGGTCCGAAGCGGAACGGCGCGGTCACGAGCTCGACCTCCGCGCCCGCGCGGGCCAGCGCGGCCGCGAGCTCGTGGTCGTACGGCGGGGTGAACGCGGGGGGATCGGCGAGGACGACGTGCATCGGCGCGGCGCCGACGACGGTACCCGTAGCCTCGGCGGCGATGGAGCTCCTCGTCCGCACGTGGAACGTCTTCCACGGGAACGCACAGCCGCCCCGCAGGACGGGGTACCTGCGGCAGATGATCGAGCTCGTGTCCGCGGACGGGCCGGCCGTCGTCTGCCTGCAAGAGGTTCCCGTCTGGGCGCTCCCGCGGCTCGACGACTGGTCGGGCATGCGCCGCTTCGACGCGATCACGCGCCCGCCGTTCTGGCCGGGGCCATTCTCGAAGTGGGTCACCCGTGCGCACCACGGCTTCTTCCGCTCCGGCCTCGCGGGCCAGGCGAACGCGATCCTGGTCGCGCCGCGCCATGCGGCGACGGACCTCGGCCACGAGCGCGTCTCCGAGCACGGTCGCGAGCGCCGCGTCGTTCACGCGATCCGCATTGCAGGCACGGCGGGCCTGGTCGTCGCGAATCTCCACGCCACGAACGACTACGCCCGTCCCGCGGTGCCTCGCGCCGAGGCCGCCCACGCCGCCCGCTTCGCCGAGCTGGCCGCCACTCCGGGAGACGTGATCGTGCTCGCCGGCGACTTCAACGTCGCCGATCCGGAGCTGACCGAGTACTCCGCGCCGGGTGCCGGGATCGACCACGTGCTCGTGCGCGGCGCAACGCCCGACTCGGTCGTCTCCTGGCCGCGCGAGCGACGCCTGCAGAATGGCGTCGTGCTCTCGGACCACCCCGTTGTGGAAGCACGTCTCCGGGTCGGCGCGGCATGACCTTCGAGGAGGCGCGTGCGCTGTTTCCGGTGCTCGAGACGGTGGCGTATCTCAACGCCGGGACGTTCGGGCCGCTCGCGGAACCCGTCGCGCGCGTGCAGCAGGAGTCGCTCGCGCGCGACCTCGCGCACGGCCGGAGCGGCCGCGCGTACTTGGAGGAGACGATGGCGCTCCGGGACGAGGCGCGCACCGCGTTCGCGTCGCTCGTCGGCGCTGAGGTCGAGCAGCTGGCGCTGACCGGGTCGACGACGGAGGGGTGCGGCATCGTGCTGCGCGGGCTCGGGCTCGAGCCGGGCGACGAGATCGTCACGACGACGGACGAGCACTTCGGGCTGCTCGGCCCCGTCGCCGCGTCGCGCGCCGACGTGGTCGTCGTTGCGCCCGAGCCCGAGGCCATCCTCGCGGCGGTCACACCGCGGACGAAGCTGATCGCCAGCTCCCAAGTGCTCTGGACGACCGGCGCCGTCCTGCCGCTCGCGGAGGTGCGGGAGCGGAGCGGCGTTTCGGTCCTGGCCGACGGGGCACAGTCTGTCGGGGCGATTCCCTCGACCTCGCTCGGGGTCGACTTCCTCACCATCTCGGGCCAGAAGTGGCTCTGTGGTCCGGACTCGACGGGGGCGCTCGTCGTCACCGATCCGGAGCGCCTCGTCCTCACGTCACCGAGCTTTCTCGCGCAGCGCAGCCACCGTCCGGACGGGACGTACGAGCCCCAGGCGGGCGCGCGCCGGTTCGAGCCCGGCTGGTGGTCGCAGGGGGCCCTCCGCGGGGTGCTCGCGGCGCTCGAGCTCCGTCCCGAGTGGTGGTTCCAGCGCGCCTGGGATGCCGCCGAGCGCTGCCGCGAGCTGTTGCAGTCGCGCGTAGATCTCGTCACACCGCCCGTGCGCTCGACGCTCGTCGGCTTCCGCCCCACCGCGGACGAGACGGCGGCCGAGCTCGTCGCCCGGCTCTTCGACGCCGGCGTGCACGTCCGCGAGCTCCCGGGCCGCGGTCTCGTCCGCGTCTCGTGCGGCTGGTGGACGAGCGACGACGACCTCGACCGCCTCGCCGCCGCCCTCGACGCTTGACCGCGCACCTCGCTCTCGGCGCGATGCCGGTGTGGAGCGTGTCAGGCACGTAGCCACGGTCGAACCCGCCATGGCCGACCGCGTCGGATCAGGCCGAGGCGACGACGGCGACGAGCTCGCGCACGTATGACGCGTAGGGCGCGGCGTCACGGGATCCGCCGCCGAACATGCGCCGTACACGAGCCGCGGCGAGATACGACGGACACCGCGCGAGCCCAGCAGTGAAGCGGAAGCTGCTCCATTCCCAGTCGCCTGGATCGGCACACAGCCCGGCGCGCACAGGGTTCAGGACGACGTAGCTCAGTGTGTTCCGCATGTGCGCTTCCGTCTCGATCGGGTGCGCCGCGAAGCGAGATTCGAACAGGTGCCCGACGTGGCCGTGGCGTTCGTTGAAGCGGAGCGCATAGAGCCAGTTCAATCGGTGCATTCCGGCTGAGAGGTTCGGCTTTGTCACCTCGACCACGACGTGGTAGTGGTTGGGCATCAAGCAGTACGCCAGGCATTTCCAGTGCCGGCGGTGGATCGACTGAGCCAGGAACGTCATGAACATGCGCCGATCGTCGTCGTCGACGAAGATCGGCAATCGCCGAACACCTCGGGCGACGACGTGAACCGTCGTGCCGGCCCGAACGACGCGGTGTGCCCGTCCCATCGCTCGGCGTGACGGTAGAGGCGATCGCAGGCGCCGACCAGTGGAAGTTCGAGCCGTGTCCCTCGCGAACGTGTCTACGTGCCTGGCACGCTCGCTACGCGTCGGGGGCGCGCACGCCTCCAGCCGCCGCTCAGGCGGCGTCGGCGGCGGTGCGCAGGCCGAGCTCCGGCGCGATCGGCTGCAGCGCGGCGATGACGTTCGCGATGTGCTCGTCGAGCTCGAGCCCGAGGAGCTCCGCGCCGGCATAGACCTCGTCCCGGTGCACGCCTGCGGCGAAGGACGGCTGCTTGAGCTTCTTGCGCACGGACTTCGGCTCGAGCCCGTCGAGCCCGGCGGGCCGGACGAGCCCGCACGCGTGGACGAAGCCCGAGAGCTCGTCGCAGGCGAACAGCGTCTTCTCCAGCAGCGTCTCGCGCGGGAGCGCGAGGTGCTCGGCGTGCGAGAGCACGGCCCGGATGACGACCTCCGGATAGCCCTCCTCGCGGAGGATCGGCGCCCCGTGCTGCGGATGCTCGTCGAGCGTGGGATGGATCTCGTAGTCGAAGTCGTGCAACAGCGCGACGGCCGACCAGAGCTCCTCGTCCTCGCCGAAGCGCTGCGCATAGCCGCGAACGGACGCCTCGACGGCCAGCGCGTGGCGGAGGAGCGACTCGCTCTTGGTATAGCGCGTCAGCGTCGCCCAGGCGTTGTCGCGGGTGACCTCCACGGGGCCGGGTACGATACCGCCCCGCTATGCAGTCGTTCGTGATCGAGGGCGGACGTCCGCTGACGGGAACCGTTCGCACGGCGGGCAACAAGAACGGCGCGCTGCCGATCCTGGCGGCCACCGTGCTGGCCTCCGGGCCGGTCGTGCTGACGAACGTCCCGAAGATCAGGGACGTCGAGACGATGGTCGAGCTTCTCGCCGATCTTGGCGCGAAGGCGGCGTGGACCGGCCCCAACGAGGTGACCGTCGACCCCGGCACCGTCACGAAGACGTCCCTCGACGCCGGTCTCGGCCGTGAGATCCGCGCGTCGTTCCTCCTCGCGGGGCCGCTCCTCGCCCGCTTCGGCCGCGCGACCGTACCGCCGCCGGGGGGCGACGTGATCGGCCGCCGCCGGCTCGACACCCACATCCACGCGTTCATGGAGCTCGGCGTCGAGGTCGAGCTGAACGGCGCGTACGACCTGCGCACCGACGGGCTCCGCGGCAAGCGGATGTTCCTCGACGAGGCGTCGGTGATGGCGACCGAGAACGCGATCATGGCGTCCGTCCTCGCGGAGGGCGAGACGATCGTGGGCCACGCAGCCTGCGAGCCCCACATCCAGGACCTCTGCCACTTCCTCGTCTCGCTCGGAGCGCGGATCGAGGGCATCGGCTCGAACATCCTCCGCGTCACCGGCGTCGACGAGCTCACCGGCGGCAGCTACCGCATCCGCCCGGAGCACGTCGAGGTCGCGAGCTTCGCCGCGCTCGCCGCGACGACGGGCGGCGACGTGACGATCGAGGACGTCGAGCCAGACGACCTGATCTCGATCGTCCCAGCGTTCCGCAAGCTCGGGATCGCGCTCGACGTCGGGGAGCGGTCGGTGCGGGTGCCGCCCGGCCAGGAGCTCCACGTCGTCGACGACCTCGGCGACCAGATACCGAAGATCGAGAGCGGCATCTGGCCCGCCTTCCCGGCCGACCTGACGTCGATCGCCGTCGTCGCGGCGACCCAGGCGCGGGGCACGGTGCTCGTGTTCGAGAAGATGTTCGAGAGCCGTCTCTTCTTCGTCGACAAGCTCGTCTCGATGGGGGCGCGGATCATCCTCTGCGACCCGCACCGTGTCGTCGTCACCGGGCCGGCGAAGCTCTACGGGCAGCGGCTCGAGAGCCCCGACATCCGCGCGGGGATGGCGATGGTCATCGCCGCGCTCTGCGCGGAGGGAACGTCGAGCATCGGCAACATCGGCCAGATCGACCGCGGCTACGAGCGCATCGACGAGCGGCTGCGCGCGCTCGGGGCGTCGATCGAGCGCGCGGAGCTGTGAGCGGCGCCCGCATCGCCGACGGGAGCGGGGTCGCGAACGTCGCGACCGGCGTCCCGGTTCTCGACCATCTCCTCGCAGAGCTCGCGCGGGCAGGGCACTTCGACCTCGCGCTCGAGATCGACCCCGACGACCCCGAGGCCGAGGTCGACGCGGCCGGTACCGCTCTCGGACGAGCGCTCGCGCCGCGGCTCGCCCTCGGTGCGCACGCGGAGGCGACCGTCCCCGCGGACGAGGCGCTTGCGATGGTCGTCGTGGAGCGCGTCGACCGGCCGCTCGTCGCGTCGAACGCCGATCTCACGGGCGCGGGCGGCCTCGGCACCGACCTCGCCGCGCGCTTCCTCGGCCGGCTGGCGGACGAGGCGGGGTTGACGATCCACGTGCGCCTGATGGAGGGCGAGGACACGGGACATGCCCTCGCGGCCATCTTCAAGGCGCTCGGCGTCGCGCTCGCGCGGGCGAGCCGCAGCGAAACCTGACCGAAGGGAGAGGGGATGGACAAGACCGTGATCCGCACCGAGGCCGCGCCCGCGCCGTTCCAGGGTGCGCCGTACAACCAGGCGATCGTCGCCGGAGAGCTCGTCTTCGTCGCCGGCCAGCTCGGCCTCGAGCCGGGCGACACGGAGATCGAAGGGGACATCGCCGAGCAGACCGGCAAGGCGCTCGCGAATCTCGCGGCGATCCTGGAGGCGGCGGGCAGCTCGATGGAGAACCTCGTCAAGACGACCGTGTTCCTCATGAACCTGGACGACTTCCAGGCGATGAACGAGGTCTACGCGAGCCGGGTCGGCGAGCGGCCGCCCGCGCGGTCGACGTTCCAGGTCGCGAAGCTTCCCTCGGGTGCGCTGGTCGAGATCGAGGCCGTCGCGCATCTGTAGGGAGCCGCGGGAGCGGCAGCCGCGAGAATGCGCGCGTGTCCACGGCGACCCGCGACTACATCAGCTCGCTCGGGCTCGACGCGTACGTCGTCGGCGGCGCCGTCCGCGACGAGCTGCTCGGGATCGAGCACTCGGACGAGGACTTCCTCGTCCCGGGCGTCGACCAGGAGGGCCTGCGAGCGGCGCTCTCGCCGCACGGGCGCGTCGAGGACATGGAGGTGCACGGCCAGCTCGTCGGTGTCCGGTTCTTCCCGCGCGAACGCGAGATCCGCGCGCTCGCGCCCGCCGGGATCGAGATCACGCCGCCGCGCCGCGAGTCGAGCGTCGGCCCGGGGCACCGTGACTTCGAGATCGTCACCGACTCGTCGGTCTCGATTGCCGACGACATGGCGCGGCGGGACTTCACGGTCAACGCGATGGCTCGCCGGCTCGCGACGGGCGAGCTCGTCGACCCGTTCGGCGGACGCGACCATCTCGAGCGGCGCGAGCTCCATACCGTCGGCCCGGAGAGCTTCCGCGAGGATCCCCTGCGGATCCTTCGCGGGCTGCGACTCCTCTCGCAGCTCTCGTTCACGCTGACGCCGGAGACGCTCGCACAGATGCGCGCCGAGGCGCCAGGCCTCCGTCACGTCTCGGGCGAGCGCATCGGCGGCGGGCTCGACGCCGACGGGATGGGCGAGCTCTCGAAGCTCCTGCTCGGCACCCGGCCGGCCGACGCGCTGCGCCTCGCCCGCGACACGGGCGCGCTCGTCGAGTTCCTGCCGGAGTTCGGCGCCGCAATCGGCTACGACCTCGGCTCGGCGCGCCAGCCGGGGCCGCTCGAGGAGCACCTGTTCGAGGTCGTCCAGCGAACCGAGGGGCTCGGCGGTGGGCTCGAGGTCCGTCTGTGCGCGCTCGTGCACGACCTCGGCAAGCCGGAGGCCGATCGCACCGGCGCCGACCACGCCCAGGTGGGCGCACGCATCGCGCGCGGGATGCTGCGGCGGCTCCGGTACCCGAACGTCGTTCGCGACGAGGTGCGGCGGCTCGTCGCGGGCCACGCGTTCAGGCTGGACGGCCCGATCGACGACGTCTTCGCGCGTCGCTTCCTCGCCTCACACGGGGTCGACCGTGCGCGCCGCCTCCTGCTCCACAAGCGCGCCGACCTCTCGGCGAAGAACGTCGAGCCTTGGGAGCTCGAGCACCGCACGGCGCTCGAGCAGCTCGTGGAGGAGGAACGCGGGCGCCCGCATCGCCTCGCCGATCTCGCCGTCGACGGCACCGACCTGATCGTCGCCGGATACGGGGAAGGGCCGGCGCTCGGGGCCGCGCTTGCGCGGCTGCTCGATCTCGTGCTCGACGATCCCGCGGCGAACGAGCGGGAGCGACTGCTGGCGGAGGCGGCCTCGTGGCTCTCCTGAGCGCAGACGAGGTACGCGAGCGCTACCTGCGGCTGCGCGACGAGGTCGGACCTCACGTGACGGTCGTGGCTGCGACGAAGTACGTGTCGCTCGACGACCTCGGCGTCCTGGCGGAGGCCGGCGTCGAAGTGGTGGGGGAGAACCGTGCGCAGGACCTCGCCGCGAAGCACGCGCGCTACGGGGACGCGTTCCGCTGGCACTTCATCGGTCACCTGCAGTCGAACAAGGTGAAGGTGGTCAACCCGATCTGCGAGCTCGTCCACTCGCTCGATTCGGAATCGGCGGCACGCAGGCTGACGGTGCCCGCGCTGCTCGAGGTCAACCTCTCGGGAGAGGCGTCGAAGTCGGGCGTCACCCCGCAGGAGATTCCGGGCTGGCTCGAGGCATTCCCGACGATCCGCGGGCTCATGACGATGCCCCCGCTCGCGGACGACCCCGAGGCCTCGCGCCCCTGGTTCCGGCGCCTCGCCGACCTGGCACGAGGGCACGGTCTCGACGAGCTGTCGATGGGCACCTCGCAGGACTGGCGGGTCGCCGCGGAGGAGGGGGCGACGCTGATCCGCGTCGGCTCGACGCTCTTCCGCTGAACCGCGCGCCGCCGGTGGGTTGCCGTCGTCACGAGGGGCTACGATCCCGCCTGAGATGGGGCTCGGCGACGTGTGGAACCGGACGCTCGTCTACTTCGGCATCGCCGAGGACGAGGACTGGGAAGAGGACGTGACGACCACGAGCGAGGACCTCGAGCGGGACTATCGCCGCCGCGACCGCGCGAACGTGCGCCGGCTGCCGCGGCGGCGCGAGCCCGAGTGGTCGGAGCCCGACAGCGTCTCGGAGGCGGACTCCGGCGCCGTCCCCGCGCGGTCGTCGTCGTCGCGCCGTTCGCGCCTCCGCGGGGTCGAGAGCCCGGCGTCGCAGGTGCGCGTCCACCTCGTGCTGCCGCGCAGCTTCAACGACGCGCAGCAGATCGCCGACCGCTTCAAGGACTCGGTGCCCGTGATCCTGAACCTGCAGTCCGC
This sequence comes from Actinomycetota bacterium, assembly GCA_046732615.1. Taxonomy (GTDB): domain Bacteria; phylum Actinomycetota; class Thermoleophilia; order Gaiellales; family Gaiellaceae; genus Gaiella. The sequence continues at coordinate 18,171 of JBKPNM010000115.1, forward strand.
CGACACGGAGCTCTCGAAGCGCCTCATCGACTTCGCGAGCGGGCTCACGTACGCGCTCGACGGCAGCATGCAGCGCGTCGCCGACAAGGTGTTCCTGCTGACGCCGAAGAACGTCGAGGTCTCCGCGGAGGAGCGCGCGCGCGCGCTCGACCCGGCGGGCGGTTTCTTCAACCAGGCGTAGGAACGGCGTAAGCTCCCGCACAGGAACCGCTCGAACGGGGGAGAATGCAGGGCCGTGGGCGACGCGGGCGTCGGCTCGTTGCTGCTGGCCGACGTGGGAACGTCGGTCCAGCGGTTCGTGTCCGTCTTCGTCGGCGTCTACGTCCTCTTGATCTTCGCCTACATCATCGCCTCGTGGATCCCCGGAGGCGGCTCGCCGACGCTCGAGCGCGTCCGGCAGTTCCTCTACGACGTGTGCGAGCCGTACCTGCGAATCTTTCGACGCGTGATCCCGCCGCTCGGGCCGCTCGACCTGTCGCCGATCGCCGCCGTCTTCGCGCTCTACCTGTTGGGGATGCTGGTGAACGCTCTCATCGACCGGATTCTCTGAGAAAGGAGGGAAGGCCATGTCGCTGACACCCGTGGAGGTGCGACATCTGGATCTACGACGGGGGCTCTTCGGCTATCGCCGCTCGAGCGTCGAGCGCGCGATCGAGGAGGTCGCGGACAGCTTCGAGACCGTCTGGCGCGAGCGCGCCGACCTCGCCGAGCGCGTCCACGTGCTCGAGGGCGAGGTCGAGCGGCACGTCGAGCTCGAGACGCTGCTTCGCTCGACGCTCGTCTCGGCCGAAAGGGCGGCCCAGGACATGAAGGAGCATGCCCGCCGCGAGGCCGACGTGATCGTGCAGGAGGCGAACGCCGAGAGCCGGCGACTGCTGCGGGACGCGATCGCCGAGAAGGAGCAGCTTCTCGCCGAGACGCACCGCATCCGCACGATGATGCGGGCGGCGCTCGAGATCATCTCGGACGGCGATCCGCGCGAGGAGCCGGTCGTCGAGGACGAGGAGCCCGCGCCGGACGGGCCTGCGGAGGCGACGATCGAGCGGCTGGCTGGATAGCGCGCGTCGCCGGCCATCAGCGCCACTATCCTTGGGGCGTGCGCCCGACCGCTCCTGTTTGGAATGCGCCGCGGGCGAGCGGCGCCACGAGGCTTCGCGTCTGCGTCGCGCCGGGAGCGAGCCGGTCGACGCTCGTCGGACGGCTCGGCGACACGTGGAAGGTGCGCGTGCGCTCCGCCCCCGAGCGCGGGCGCGCCAACGCGGAGGTCACGCGGCTCCTCGCGGACGAGCTCGGCCTCGCGCCGCGCGACGTCAGCGTCGTCACGGGGCATGCGTCTCGCGACAAGATCGTCGAGGTGGTCGGGCTCTCGCTCGAGGAGGCGGAACGACGGCTCGCGACTGCAGGGGAACAGGCATGACGGGCACGTACGACGATCGCCGCGCGGAGCTCCTCGCGATGCGCGGCCGCATCCTCGGCGCCGCCCAGGACATCGTCGACGGCGACACCGACGACAGCGAGCTCTCGAGCGCCGCAGGCGACCAGCACCTCGCGGACCACGCGAGCGAGATGTTCGACCGCGAGGTCGACGAGTCGCTCGAGGAGAACGCCGAGGGCATCGTCCAGGAGATCGACGCCGCGTTGAGCCGGATCGAGGACGGCACGTACGGGACGTGCATCCGCTGCGGCAATCCGATCCCCGAGGAGCGGCTCGCGGCGGTCCCCTACGCCGTGCTCTGCGTGTCGTGCAAGCGCGAGGAGGAGCGGCTGTGAGCGAGCCGGCGCGCGCCGATCCGCCCCGCACGCCGCTCGAGGTCCGCGTCGGCTCGGCGACGAACGCGCTGCAGCCGATTCCCGGCGCGTCGCGGTCGCTGGCCGCAGGCGGCGTCCAGTGGCTCGAGCTCACGCTGGTCGCGGTCGCGGCCGCCTGTGCGGACCAGCTCACGAAGGCACTCGTGTCCGGGCGCCTGGCGCTCGGGGACGACGTGGACGTGCTCGGGCCGTTCACGATCCACCACGTCCGCAACACCGGGATCGCGTTCGGGCTCTTCGCCGACTCGACGTCGGTCGTGATCGTGCTCACCGCCGTCGCGATCGCCACCCTGATCGTCTTCTTCGCACGCTCCGGGCGGCGCCACCCGCTCCTGCCGGTGGCCGTCGGTCTCGTGCTCGGCGGCAGCGCGTCGAACCTCGTCGACCGGCTGCGCCTCGGCTACGTCACCGACTTCCTAGATCTCGCCTACTGGCCCGCGTTCAACCTGGCGGACACGTTCATCGTCGTCGGCGTCGGCCTGCTGTTCCTCTCGTTCGTGGCGGCCGACCGCTCGAGCGCCGCCGTTGGCAGCTCACCGCTCTCGCGTCCCTGAGTCCGACGCGGGAAGGCGGCTGGACGCCGTCGTCGCGGAGATTCCCGGAGTCGGGACACGCACGCTCGCGGAGCGGCTCCTCAGCGAGGACGCAGTGCTCGTCGACGGACGCCCGCGGCCGAAGAGCCACCGGCTCGCCGGAGGCGAGGAGTTGACCGTCGAGCTTCCCGAGGCGCGTGACCTCGATGCCGTCGAGTTCGCGCTCGAGGTCGTGCACGAGGACGAGCACCTGCTCGTCGTCGACAAGCCCGCGGGCCTCGTGGTCCATCCGGCGGGTCCGGACGTGCGGCCGACGCTCGCACACGGGCTCCTCGCCCTCGGCGCGGCCGGCGGCGATCCCGACCGTCCCGGGATCGTCCACCGCCTCGACCGCGACACGTCCGGCCTGCTCGTCGTCGCTCGCTCCGACGAGGCGCATCGACGCCTCACGGAGGCGATCCGCCAGCGGGAGGTCGAGCGGCGCTACCTGGCGCTCGTCGTCGGCGAGCCGCGTTCGCGCACCGGGCGCATCACCGCGCCGATCGGGCGCGGCCGGCGCGACCGGACGCGCCACTCGCTCGACACGGAGACGCCGCGTGACGCCGTCACGTGGTTCGAGGTGCTGGAGCGCCTCGGCCGGCGCACGCTGCTCGAGGTCAGGCTCGAGACGGGCCGCACGCACCAGATCCGGGTCCATCTCGAGGCGATCGACCTTCCGGTCTCCGGCGACCCGGTCTACGGCGTCTCCGGCGACCTCGATCTCGAGCGCCAGTTCCTCCACGCGCACCGACTGTGCTTCACGCACCCGTTCACGGGCGAGCGGCTCGATCTCTCGTCCGCGCTCCCGGACGAGCTCGAGGCGGCGCTCGCACGGGCCCGCGAGACCTAGCCGCTACGATTCGCGCGCTCGGACCCGCCTACCCGGCGACGCCTCCGGACGGGGGTGCCGGCGCTCTCCAAGCCCGGTTCCGTCCGCGCCCGCCGGCGCATCACACCACAACCGAAAGGACGCGAACGTGGCAGTCGTCTCCATGAAGGAGCTGTTGGAGGCCGGAGTGCACTTCGGTCACCAGACACGCCGCTGGAACCCGAAGATGAAGCGCTTCATCTTCGACGAGCGCGGCGGCATCTACATCATCGACCTCCAGCAGACGCAGGCGCTTCTGCAGGAGGCACACGACTTCGCCCGCAACGTCGCGGAGCGCGGTGGAACGATCCTCTTCGTCGGCACGAAGAAGCAGGCGCAGGAGGCGATCGTGCGCGAGGCGACGCGCGTCCGCCAGCCGTACGTCGCGCACCGCTGGCTCGGCGGCCTCCTCACGAACTGGCGGACGATCGCCGACCGGATCTCGTACCTGCAGGAGCTCCGGCGCCTGAAGGAGGAGGGGCAGCTCGAGCTGCTCCCGGCGAAGGAGCGGATCGCGATGGGCGGCGAGCTCGAGAAGCTCGAGGCAAACCTCGGCGGCGTCTCGACGATGAAGCGCCAGCCGGACGCGGTGTTCATCGTCGACCTCCGCAAGGAGCAACTCGCGCTGCGCGAGGCACAGCGCCTCGGCCTCCCGGTGATCGCGCTCGTCGACACGAACTGCGACCCCGACGAGGTCACGTACGTCGTGCCGGGGAACGACGACGCCATCCGCTCGTGCTCGCTCGTCGTCCGCGCGATCGCCGACGGGATCGCGGCCGGGAGGACGAAGGTCACGGAGGCCGAGCTCGCGCCCGCTCCGCCCGAGGCGCAGGACGAGGCAGCCGCCGAGGCGCCCGCTGCCGCCGCTCCGGCGGAGAGCGGGGCGACAGAGCCCGCGGCCGCCGAGGAGCCGGCGCCGCAGCCCGAGACGGCTGAAGCCGCCGAGACCGGCGAAGCCGCGGGCGAGCCCGTCGGCGCCGAGAACGGGAGGCAGGCGTGACGGGCGCCACCGAGATCAGCGCGAGCCTCGTGAAGGAGCTCCGCGACCAGACGGGCGCAGGGATGATGGCGTGCAAGCAGGCGCTGCAGGAGACCGGCGGCGACCTCGAGGCCGCCCGCACGCTCCTGCGCGAGCGGGGGATGGCCGCCGCCGGCCAACGCGCGGACCGTGCGACGACCGAGGGGCTCGTCGGCGTCATCCTCGAGGCGGACGCCGCCTCGATCGTGGGCGTCGGATGCGAGACGGAGCCCGTCTCGCGGAACGACGCGTTCCAGGCGTTCGGGGAGAAGGTCCTCCGCGCCGTCCACGCGGACGGTCCCGCCGCGGTCGACTCGCTCGAGGCCGAGCGGACCGAGCTCATCGCGCAGCTGGGCGAGAACATCGTGATCGCCGGTGCCGAGCGGCTCGAGGGCGGGACGCTCGGCGCGTACGTCCATCCGCCGGCGAACAAGATCGGCGTCGTGGTGCAGCTCGAGGGCGGCTCGCCGGAGCTCGCGCGGCAGGTGGCGATGCACGTCTCGTTCGCCGCGCCGCAGTACACCTCGCGCGACGACGTGCCCGCCGACGTCGTCGCCGCCGAGCGCCAGATCTACCTCAACTCGGACGAGGTGCAGTCGAAGCCGGAGCAGGCGCGTGAGAAGATCGTCGACGGCATGCTGGCGAAGCGCTTCTTCGCCGCCTCTCCGGGCGGCGCGCTGCTCGAGCAGGCGTGGATCCACGACGCTTCGAAGACGGTTGCCGCGGCGCTCGATGAGGGCGGCGCGACGGTCGTTGCGTTCGCGCGCGTCTCGGTCGCCGGCTCGTGAGCACGACCCCCGAGGAGGTCGCGGAGCACCCCGCGCCGGCCGCTCCGGCGTTTCGCCGGGCGCTGCTCAAGCTCTCGGGCGAAAGCCTGATGGGCGACCGCGAGTACGGCGTCGATCCGAAGACGGTGAGCTCGATCGCGCGCGAGGTGCTCGCCGTGCAGGCCGCGGGCACCGAGATCGCGGTCGTCGTCGGCGGCGGCAACTTCTATCGTGGCATGAGCGCCGCCGCAGAGGGCATGGACCGAGCCACCGCCGACTACGCGGGCATGCTCGCCACGCTCCTGAACGCGCTCGCGCTCCAGGACGCGCTCGAGCGGCTCGGCGCCCAGACGCGCGTCCAGTCCGCCGTCACGGTCTCCGAGGTCGCCGAGCCGTACATCCGCCGCCGCGCGATCCGCCATCTGGAGAAGGGCCGCGTCGTCATCTTCGCGGCCGGAACCGGGAACCCGTTCTTCACCACCGACACCGCAGCTGCGCTCCGCGCGCTCGAGATCGGCGCGGAGGCGATCCTGATGGGGAAGAACGGCGTCGCGGGCGTCTTCGACGGCGATCCGCGCCAGGACCCGGCGGCGCGCTTCCTGCCGGAGCTCACGCACCTGGAGGCGATCGAGCGGGGGCTCAGGGTGATGGACACGACGGCGCTGTCGCTCTGTATGGACAACAGCGTCCCGATCCACGTCTTCGAGCTGGCGGAGGGCAACATCGTGCGCGTCGCGTCCGGCGAGCGACTCGGGACGGTCGTCGCAACGCCTGCCGACGCGTCGTAGGCTGCGTTCGACAAACGGCGGACGAGGAGGTGTCGTAGGTGACGGCGATCGAGGACTTCCTGGCGGGCTGCGAGCGGCGCATGGACGCGTCGATCGAGCACACGAGGACCGAGTTCAACAGCGTCCGCACGGGACGTGCCTCGACCGCGCTGCTCGATCGGATCACGATCGACTACTACGGCCAGCCGACGCCGCTCTCGAACATGGCGACGATCAGCGCGCCCGAGGCGCGGCTCCTGTCCGTCCAGCCGTACGACCCCACGCAGATCAAGGCGATCGAGAAGGCGATCATGGAATCCGATCTCGGCCTGACGCCGTCGAACGACGGCAAGCTGATCCGCCTGCCGATCCCCGCGTTGACGGAGGAGCGCCGCAAGGAGCTCGTCAAGGTCGTGCGCCGCTCCGCCGAGGACGGCAAGGTCGCCATCCGCAACGTGCGCCGCGACGTGATGCGCCATCTCGAGGAGCTCGTCCGGAACGGCGACGTCGGCGACGACGAGGAGCGCCGTGCCGAGGCGCAGGTTCAGAAGCTCACCGACGACCACGTCAAGCGCATCGACGAGCTCCTGAAGAACAAGGAAGCGGAGATCATGGAGGTTTGACGCCTCGGCGCCAAACCTCCAACTGAGCGTGGCCGCGGACGCGTCGGCTCCCGGTGACCAGTCGCGCGAGGCGCGCGTGGTGGCCATCATCATGGACGGCAACGGCCGCTGGGCGGAGGCGCACGGCGTCAGCGTCGCCGAGGGCCACCGCGCTGGCGCGCGCGCGCTCCGCCGTGTGGTGGAGGCGGCGATCGACCTCGGCATCGAGACGCTCGCCGTGTACGCGTTCTCGACGGAGAACTGGACGCGCCCGACGGACGAGGTGGCAGACCTCATGGTGCTGCTCTCGGAGACGATCGACGAGGAGCTGCCGGATCTCGCGAAGCAGGGCGTCCGAACGCGCTTCCTCGGCCGCCGCGACCGGATCGAGCCGTGGCTCGAGCAGAAGATGCGGGTGCTCGAGGAGCGGACCGCGCACCTCGACACGCTCAACCTCTGGATCGCGTTCGACTACGGTGGCCGCGCCGAGCTCGTCGCGGCGGCGCGCCGTCTGATCGAGGATGGCGTGCCGGCCGAGGACGTCGACGAGGCGGCGTTCGCGGCACGGCTGTACGCGCCCGAGCTCGCCGAGATCGACCTCCTCATCCGCGCCTCCGGCGAGCTGCGGATCTCGAACTTCCTCCTCTGGGAGACGGCGTACGCGGAGCTCGTCTTCACGGACACGCTCTGGCCCGACTTCGACGCGGCAGAGCTCGCGCGGGCGGTGGATGCGTACGGCGCACGGCAGCGCCGCTTCGGGGCGCGCGCCCTGCGGTGAGCCCGTTTCTCTCGCGGATCGTCGTGGCGGCGGTGCTGCTGCCGCTCGTCCTCGGCATTGTCTGGCTCGGCGGCTGGTGGCTCTTCGGCCTCACGGCGGTCGGCGGGCTCCTCGCCCTGCACGAGCTCTGGGGGATCGCCCGCGCGCTGCGACCGATCGTGCTCGGCGGCTACGTCGGCCTCCTGCTCTCGCTGCTCGGGGCGCAGCTCGGCGGGCCGACGTGGCTGCTCGCCGGGATCCTCGCAACGCTGCCCGCGGCGCTGTTCGTCTTCTTCGTCTCGAGCGCGCGGCAGCACGCCGTCGCCGGGTTCGCGGTGACTCTGCTCGGCGTCGCGTGGATCGGGGGCGGGCTCGCCCTCCTGCTGCTCCTCCGGGACGTCCCCGAGCACGGGCGGCTGCTGATCTTCACGACGCTGCTCGCGGTGTTCGCCGACGACACCGCGGCATTCTTCGTCGGACGGGTGATCGGCCGGCACCGCCTCGCGCCCGCGATCTCGCCCGGCAAATCTTGGGAGGGCTTCGTCGCGGGGACGGTCGCCGCCGTCCTCGTCACGTTCTTCGCGCTCTACGAGCAGGACGTCGTCACGACGGTGGAGTCGCTCGTCCTCGGGCTCGCGATCGCGCTCGCAGCCACCATGGGCGACTTGTTCGAGTCGGCCGTCAAGCGCGATCTCGGTGTCAAGGACTCCGGGACGTTGCTCGCCGGCCACGGCGGCGTGCTCGATCGGGTCGACTCGCTCCTCTGGGCGGGCCCCGCGGCCTACGTGACCCTGCTCGCGCTCGTCTAACCGCCGCTTCATCCGCGCTCAGGCATCCTTCGCAGGATGAGACGCGTCGCGCTCCTCGGCGCCACGGGCTCGATCGGCCGGCAGGCCCTCGAGGTCGTCGGCGCACACCCCGAGCTCGAGCTCTGCGCGCTCCAGTCGCGCTCGACGCCCCTCGACGCGCTAGCGGCGGAGTACGGCGTCGACCACGTGCAGGTCGGCGGCGACCCAATCGACCTCCTCGAGCGAAGCGAGCCCGACGTCGTCCTCAACGCGGTCGTCGGCTTCGCCGGCGTCCGGGCGACGCTCTGGGCGCTGGAGCACGGCGTCACGCTGGCGCTCGCGAACAAGGAGAGCCTCGTCGCCGCGGGGGAGCTCGCGCTCAGTGCCCGGTCGCGCGGCGGCGGCCTGCTGTTGCCGGTCGACAGTGAGCACTCGGCGCTCCACCAGTGTCTCGAAGGACGCGACCGCGCAACCGTGTCCGGCCTCGTGCTGACGGCGTCCGGCGGCCCGTTTCGTGGGCGCGATCGCTCGCAGCTCGCGTCGGTGACCGCGCCCGAGGCGCTCGCGCACCCGACGTGGAGCATGGGGCCGAAGATCACGGTGGACTCGGCGACGCTCGCCAACAAGGGTCTCGAGCTGATCGAGGCGCACTGGCTGTTCGGCGTCCCGTTCGCGGCGATCGAGGTCGTGGTGCACCCGACCTCGGTCGTCCACTCGCTCGTCCGGCTTCGCGACGGAGCGCTCCTGGCGCACCTCGGGCTGCCCGACATGCGCGTCCCGATCTCCTATGCGCTGACGTACCCCGAGCGCGCCGCCACGCCGGTCGAGCCGCTCGACCTCGTCGGCCTGTCGCTCGACTTCGAGGCGGTCGACGCGGATGCATTCCCGCTGTTGGGTCTCGCGCGCGACGCAGGCGAGCGGGGAGGGACGGCGCCGTGTGCCTACAACGCCGCCAACGAGGTCGCCGTCGCAGCGTTCCTCGATGGCCGCATCGCGTTCCTCGACGTCGCGGAGGTGGTCGAGGAGACGCTCGCGCGGATCGACGGCACGCCGGCCCGCGACCTCGACGATCTGATCGAGGCCGACGAGGAAGCACGCCGCCTCGCGGCGAAGGGGCTGCAACCCGCATGACGATCTTCGTCGCAATCGTCGGGCTCGGCGTCCTGATCTTCGTCCACGAGCTCGGGCACTTCGTCGTCTCGCTCGGCCTCGGGATGCGTCCGCGCCGCTTCTACATCGGTTTCCCCCCTGCGGTCTGGAAGACGACGCGAAACGGGATCGAGTACGGCGTCGGCGCGATCCCGCTCGGCGGCTTCGTGAAGATCCCCGGGATGCACCGCCCCTCGCCGGGCGACGTCGACATGGGGCTCGGGCGCGCGATCGCCGACGCCCCGGCGCTGCAGGGCACCGCCAGCCGCCTGCGCGGCGCGCTTGCAGACGGCGACCACGACGCGGCGCGCGACTCCTTGCGAGTCATGCGCGAGCTCAGCGCGGAGGCAGAGCTGCCGCCGCACGCCGCCGCGAGCCTGCAGAAGGGGCTCGACGACCTCGACGACGCGCTCGGGCCGAACGCCTACTGGCGCGCGGCGACGTGGAAGCGCGTCGCCGCGATCGCCGCCGGGCCGGCCGCGAACATCGTGCTCGCGCTGCTCCTCTTCACCGGCCTCTTCATGACGTCCGCGGGCAAGGCGACCACGCGGGTCGAGGCTGTGTCGTCGGGCACACCGGCCGCCGCCGCGGGCCTGCATCGCGGTGACCGGATCGTCTCGATCGACGGCGCCCCCGTCGAGCCGGAGGACATCTCGCGCCTCATCTCCGGCTCCGACGGCCGCATGCTGACGGTCGTCGTCCTGCGGGACGGGCAGCGCGTCAGCCTGCCCCCGACCTCCGCCCGTCAGATCGACGGGACGTACCGACTCGGGTTCATCCTCTCGGGGCAAGGCCTGCCGGCAAACCAGGCACTGGGGGAATCGCTCGGGCTCAGCTGGCGGGTGACGCGCGACATCGGAGCCTCGCTGGGCCGTCTCGTCACCGGGGACGGCCGTGACCAGATCTCGAGCCCCGTCGGCATCGTCCAGGGCTCGTCGGACGCCGCCAAGCAGGGAACCGAGAACTTCCTCTTCGTCCTCGGGTTGATCTCGCTCTCGATCGCCCTGCTCAACCTGCTGCCGCTGTTGCCGCTCGACGGCGGACACATCGTCTTCGCCGTCGCGGAGGGCATCCGGGGGCGCGCCGTCAGGAGGGAGGTCTACGAGCGCGTCTCGGTGGTGGGGATCGGCCTCGTCCTCCTGTTGTTCGTGATCGGGCTCTCGAACGACATCGGTCGTCTTTCCTAGGGAAAGGCTTCCGCGAGCGTGGCGGCATCTTCGAGGCGGCGCCGGTACTCCGCGCGCGACACCTCGACCGCGCCGAGACGCTCGAGGTGCGGCGTCTGCCACTGGACGTCGAATAGCCGGCGGTCCGCGTCTCCCGCCTCGCGCAGGCGCGTGACGAGGGCGACGAACGCCGCCTTCGAGGCGTCCGTGCGCTCGTGGTACATCGACTCGGCGGCGAACAGCCCGCCGATCGAGACGCCGTAGAGGCCTCCCGCGAGGCCGTCGGCGTCCCACGCCTCGACCGAGTGCGCCCAGCCGAGCGCGTGCAGGCGGACGTACGCGCTGACGACCGAGGCGTCGATCCAGCTCGTCGGCTCGCCGGGCCGCGCGCACCCCCCGACGACCTCGACGAACGACGTGTCGACCCGGATCTCGTACCGCCGCGCCGCCCGCGCGAGCGACCGTGAGGGCGTGAAGGAGGCGACGGGGACGACCGCGCGCCGTGCCGGCGAGAACCAGCCGAGGCCGTCGCGAAGCGGCATGGGGAAGAGGCCGAGCCGATACGCCGCGAGGAGCGTGCCGGGCGCGAGATCGGCTCCGACGGCCCAGAGGTCGCCCGGAGCGTCGTCCGGCGGCGGCTCGAGCCGCCACGGCGTGGCTGGAGGGTCCACCGGCGGCACCCGCGCATCGTGCCCTGTCCGCCCGGGCCATGGCCGCTGCGACCGTGTCCACGTGCCTGGCACGATCGGCCGGCGAACGGCGCCGCTACCCTGACCGGCGATGGCGAGCCCGCACCGGATCAGGGTCGGCAGCGTCCCGATCGGAGGCGGCGCGCCCGTCGTCGTGCAGTCGATGACGCTCACGAAGACGCACGACGTCGAGGCGACGACGGCGCAGATCGCGGCGCTCGCGTCGGCGGGGTGCGAGATCGTTCGGGTCGCGGTCCCGAAGCGCGAGGACGCGAAGGCGCTGCCGCTGATCGTGCGGCTCTCGCCGATCCCAGTGATCGCCGACATCCATTTCAACGCGTCGCTCGCGCTCGAGGCGATCGACGCCGGCGTGCACGCCGTCCGCATCAACCCCGGGAACATCGGCGGCCCGGACAAGACGGAGCAGGTCGTGAGGGCCGCGAAGCGGGCGGGGATCCCGATGCGCATCGGCGCCAACGCGGGCTCGCTCCCGAAGCACCTGGAGGCACTCGCGCGGGAGGACACCGCCGAAGCGCTCGTCGTCGAGGCGCTCGAGCAGGTCGAGATCCTCGAGCGGCTGGACTTCCGCGACTTCAAGATCTCGGTCAAGGCGTCGCACGTGCCGACGATGATCCGCGCCTACCGGATGCTCGCCGACCGTGTCCCGTATCCGCTCCACCTCGGCGTCACCGAGGCGGGGACGCCGTTCGCGGGCTCGATCAAGAGCGCCGTCGGAATGGGCTCGCTGCTGATGGACGGGATCGGTGACACGCTGCGCGTCTCGCTGACGGCCGACCCCGTGAAGGAGGTCGAGGTCGCGTGGGAGATCCTCAAGGCGCTCGGGCTCCGAGAGCGCGGCCCGGTGATGATCGCCTGCCCCTCGTGCGGGCGCGACAACGTCGGCGTCGAAAGCCTCGCGGTCGTCGTCGAGCAGCGGCTGCGAGAGTACCCGCAGGCGTTCGAGGTCGCGGTGATGGGCTGCGCGGTCAACGGGCCCGGCGAGGCGGGCGACGCCGACTTCGGGATCGCCGGCGGCCGCGACGTCGGCTTCGTCTACGCGCACGGTCGCGTCCTCAAGAAGGTCGAGTCCGCCGTGCTGATCGACGAGCTGTTCCACGAGATCGATCGCTGGATCGAGGCCGGGATGCCGCGGCCGAAGCGGCTCAAGCTTGCGAAGCCTGCCGCGCTCGCGATGGCGGAGGCGAGCCTGATCCCCATGGGGTCTGTCCCCGGAGGCGACTGACCCCGTGACGCCCCGCGGCCGCGTCCCGTTCAGATTCCTTCCGTAGAGGCCGATACGGTCTGGGCATGCTGCGGCGCATCTCACCGATCGTCCTGCTGCTCGCGCTCGTTGGCGTCCTGCCGACGGGGTGCGCAGGCGCGAAAACGGGTGAGACCGGGCAGATCCCCGAGTCCGCCTCCCTCGCGCCCGCCGACGCGCTGGCATACGTGACGGCTCTCACCGACGAGCGCTCCGACCAGTGGGAGGCCGCCGCGAGCCTGCTCGGTCGCATCCCCGGAATCCAGGACGGCCTCTCGGGCGTCGCCTCCGGGTCACTCGGCAAGGAGGGAATCGACTGGACGAACGACGTCCGTCCGGCCCTCGGGCCTGAGCTCGTGGTCGTCGCCACGGCCGACCGGGAGCCGGTCTTCCTCGTGCGACCCGAAAGCGAGGCGAAGCTGGACGCACTGCTCGCGAAGAGCGACACGCCGTACGTCCGCGGCAAGGTGGAAGGCTGGGAGACGCTCGCCCGCAGCCGGGCGGCGCTCGACGGCTACCGCTCGGCGCTCGGTGCGGGCACCCTGGACGGGGTCAGCCGCTTCCGCCAGGGCTTCGAGGCGCTGCCCGCCGAGTCGCTCGCTCGGGCGTGGGTCGACCTGTCGCGGCTCTCGAAGGAGCTCGGCGCGGTCACCGGGGAGGCGCAGGGCGTCGACCTGGGGCTCGACTGGCTCTCGGCTGCCCTCACGGCGAAGGACGACGGCGTGCTCTTGACGCTCGGCATGCGCACCCCGGGCGACGGCGACACCCGCTACGAGCCGGTTCTCTTCGGCCGCATCCCCGCCGACGCCGTCGCCGCGGTGTCGTTCGGCGGCACCCAGCGGGCGCTCGACCGCGTGCAGGGAAGCGTCGACGTCGAGGGCGCGGCGAAGCAGATCGAGCGCTTCACGGGCGTGCCGCTCGGGCGGCTCGTCGACTCCCTGAGCGGCGAGGGCGCGCTCTACGCCCGCGAGGGCGGGAAGCTGCCGGAGGTGACGCTCGTCCTCGCGCCGCCCGACCCCGACAAGGCCTGGAAGACGCTCGACTACCTCGCACGCAAGCTCGCCGAGCAGGCGAAAGCAAGCTTCACCGTCCGCACCGAGGACGGGC
>JBKPNM010000116.1:0-11468 GCA_046732615.1 Actinomycetota bacterium
GGGTACCGCGGCGAGATCCGGGTGATCCTGCACAACACCGACCGCGAGTCGTCCTTCGTGGTCGAGCCGGGCATGCGCATCGCGCAGCTCGTCGTCATCGAGCTCCCACGGGTCGAGCTCGTCGAGGTCGACGAGCTTCCCGAGAGCGAGCGCGGCGCGGGCGGCCTCGGCTCCTCGGGGACGTAGCTTCGGTGCGCCCCGAGCCACGGATTCGCGTGTCCGCGCTCCTGCACTGGCGCGGCTCGATCCTCCTCATCCGCCACGAGAAGCGGGGACGCGAGCACTGGCTGCTGCCCGGCGGCGGCGTCCGCAGCGGCGAGACGCTCGTCGACGCGCTGCAGCGCGAGCTCGCCGAGGAGACCGGCGTCGTCGGCGAGCACGACGAGCTTCCGGTCGAGGGCCCGATCGCGATCGTCGAGTCGATCTCGCCCGAGCGCAGCCTGTGGTCGAAGCACGTCGTCCACGTCGTGTTCGCGGGCGAGCTCGACGGGTCGCTGGAGGGCGTCGTGTCGAGCGACGAGGCCGTGCGCGGCCATCGCCTGTTCGCGCCCGACGAGCTCGACGGGATCGTGCTCCATCCCCCGATCGCCCACTTCCTGAGCCGCTGGCAGCAGGGCGACCCCTGCGTCTACCTCGGCGCCCGCTGGGCGGAGTAGGGCAAGGTGTCAGGCCGGACGGCCGCCGCGCGCGCGGGCGCGCCCTGCGGCGACGGCATGCGCCTGCCGCTCGAGGTCGTCGTCGAGCGGCGCAAGGGGCTCCGGCTCCGTCTGCGTGGCGTGCGAGAGCGCCCACGAGAGGACGAGGTCGGCGAGCCAGGGGTTCCGCGGCAGCAGCGGGCCGTGGAGGTACGTGCCGATGGCCCGCTCGACGCGGCAGCCTTCGAAGCCGGAGCTGCCGTCGTTCCCGTAACCCGCGACGACACGGCCGAGCGGAAGCGCGCCCGCGTCGATAACGGTGCGACCGGCGTGGTTCTCGAATCCGGCGATCGTCCTTCCGGGTGACTCCTCGAGCGAGCTCTCGAGCAGCACGTCCCCGATCATGCGCGTCTCGCCGGCGACCGTCTCGAGCGGGAAGAGCCCCGCGCCCGGCAGCCAGGATCCGTCGCGGTCGCGGTAGCCGCGTCCGAGCAGCTGGTACCCGCCGCAGACGGCGAGCAGCGCCGCACCGTCGTCGACCGCTGCGCGAATGCCCTCTGCCCGCGCCGCGAGGTCCGGGGCGATCATGCCCTGCTCGCGATCCTGGCCTCCGCCGATGTAGACGAGATCGTGCGTCGCGGGGTCGAGCGGCGTGCCGACCGTCAGCGGCTCCACGCGCAGCTCGTGGCCGCGCGCCGCGGCACGGCGTTCGAGCACCGCGATGTTCCCGCGGTCGGCATAGATGTTCAGGTACTCGGGATACAGGTGCCCGACCCGGATGATCACGGCGCGCCGTCACCTTCCCAGAACGGCCGGATCAGGCCGCGCTCGGTTGCGATCCGCCGGAGGTCGAGCATCGCCGTGTACGTCGGGAGGACGACGAGCTCGCCCCCGGCGGGACTCAGCTCGAGGCCGCGGTCGAGGGCCTTCGACAGGTCCGGGACGACGTCGAGCCGCTCCCTCGGGAAGCCGGCGTACGTGAAGCGGAGGGCGAGCTCGGCGGCACGCTCGCCGGTGGCGACGACGCGGCCCGCGCCGTCGAGGAGCGGCTCGAAGTCGACGTCCCAGATCCAGGAGACGTCGCGCCCGTCCGCGATCCGGTCGTTCAGCGCGACGACGAGCGTCTGTGGGATGCCGCCCTCCGCGAGCGTCCGCACGACCTCGTTCGCGCCGGCGGGATTCTTGATCAGGAGGAGCAGGATGCCGCGATCGCCGGCTGCGAACCGCTCGAAGCGACCGAACGCGGCCTGGAAGCGCTCGAGACCCGCCGCGACATCGTCGAGGCGCACTCCGAGCCCCAGTGCGAGCGAAGCCGCCGCGAGCGCGTTGTAGACGTTGTAGAGCCCGGGGACCGCGAGCCGCACGCGGGCATCCCCCTCGGGCGTCGCGAGGATGAACCCGACGCCGTCCAGCCCGTCGAGCCTGATCTCGCGCGCAGCGACGTCGAGCTGCGGGCGGGCGTGGCCGCAGGAGTCGCAGCGGTACGCGCCGAGATGGCCGACGTAGACGGCGTCGTAGCGATACGGACGACCGCAGCGGACGCAGTACTTCGAGTCCGACGCATGCTGAAGGCCCGCCCGCGAGATGCCGGGGTCGTCCACGCCGAAACGCAGCCGTCGCTCCCGTTCGTCACCCAGCGCCCCGACGAGCGGGTCGTCCGCGTTCACGACGACCGTCGTATCGGCGCCGGTTGCTGCAACCGCGGCGCGCCACCGCTCCGCGATGTGCTCGAGCTCGCCGTATCGGTCGAGCTGGTCGCGGAAGAGGTTCGCGAGGCACACGACCCGTGGACGCGTGCGCCGCATCACCTCGGGCAACGCGAACTCGTCGACTTCCAGGAGACCGAGCTCGGCGTCCCGGGCGGCCAGGAGTGTCGAGGCAACCCCGGATGCGAGGTTTGCACCCGACCGGTTCCAGGCGAGCCGGTGGAAAGGGGAGAGGATCGAGCTCGCCATCGCCGTCGTCGTCGTCTTGCCGTTCGTCGCCGAGACGAGCGCGACGCCATGCGGAAGGCCGGCCGCGAGCGCGTCGAGCGCGCCGGGATCGAGCTTCCAGACGAGCTTGCCGGGAAGCGTCGTGCCTCCGCCGCGGCCCGCCGCGCGCGACAGCCGCCCGACGAGGCGGGCGGCGGACGTCTCGAGCGCGAGCCGGGCACGCATCCCGGCGAGGGTAGTCGAAGCGTTCCGCTCTGCCCTCCTTGCAAAACGTCCTTGATGATCTAGCATGGTTGCATGGGACGTCCTCGGCGCCGCCATCCGGCCCTCGAACGCATCGACGCCGAGGCGCTCGCCGCCTTCCGCTCGGGCCTGCGGCGCCGGTACACGGACGACGAGATCCTCGCCGAGCTCCGCGCGTCCGCCGAGCGGCTCGGTCGCTCGCCGACGATGCGCGAGTTCGCGGCCGACACCGAGGCCGCCGTCCACCCGCAGACGGTGATCGAGCACTTCGGCACGTGGAACGGGGCGAAGCGGGCGGCGGGCCTGCAGCCCCGACGCTTCATCAGCCGCGACGAGCTCCTCGTGCAGCTTCGCGAGCTCGGCGAGGAGCTCGGCCGCACCCCGACGGTGCGCGACATCGAGGCCCGGCGCGGCCGCATGGCGTCGAAGTCGCTGATCTGGCACACGTTCGGCTCGCTGGCGGCGGCGCTCAAGGAGGCGGGCTTCGACGTCCCGATCGGCGAGGAACGCCTCGAGCGCGCGATCGCCGACGGGGCCGTGCTCGCCCGGCAGCTGGGCCATCTGCCGAAGATGGCCGACTGGAAGGATGCGCGCTCGCGGGATGCATCGCTCCTGTCCGAGTGGCAGGTCTACCGCATGGTCGACGTCCAGCCCGGGGCCTGGTCGGCGTTCCAGTACCTCGTGCGCGAGCGGCTGCGCGAGGAGGGAGTTCGGGTCGCCCCGGACGGCGCGCTCGCACTCTGAGGCGGGTCTATGCGGGCGCGGTGAGCGCCGCGAGACGCTCGAGGCAGAACCGGCCCTCGTTCGGCGCGCGCACGGCCGGCAGTGGCTCGTCCTCGCGGTAGCTTCGATCCGGGCTCCAGCGGCGCTCGTCCGCCAGCGAGCCCTCGACGAGCGAGAGGAGGCGTCCCTCCTCGATCTCGGTCTTGCGAAACGTCGTGCCGAGCGCCTGCTCGACGACCTCGAGCGCGGCCCGTGTCGAGGCGAAGAGCACCTCGTGGCGACCGCGCGCAAGCCAGAGCGGCCGGCCGAGGCCACGGGCGACGTGCAGCACGTCCGGGTCGCGCTCGTCCGTCCACGCCGCGGCCATCGCGCCGACCAGCTCCTCGAGGACCTCCGGCGACGTTCCGCGCGCCTCGACGAGCGCGAAGATGATCTCCGAGTCGACCGTCATCTCGGGCTCGTCGCGCTCGATGCCGTGGCGTGAGAAGAGCTCCTCGTCGTTCGCGATGATCCCGTTGTGGATCCCCGTCACGAGACCGTGGCGGACGGGGTGGTTGTTCGCGGCGATCGTCGGGTGGCCCTTCGTGTAGTCGCGTACGTGGACGAGCACCTGGCGGGCGGCGGGCGGCACCAGGACGGCGTCGAGCAGCGCGCTCGCACCCGTCTGCTGCTTGTGCACCTCGAGGACGCCGCCGTCGCGGTGGGCGTAGCCGACGGCGTCCGCGCCGCGTTCGGCGATGCCGGCGAGCAGGGCCTGCGCGGCCAGCGTTCGGTTCATCCGCGAAGCGGGCCCGAAGCTGTAGCCAGCGATGCCGCACATTCCTACCGCTCTCCTACCGTAGACGCCGGACGGCCTCGCTCACCGTACTCGGCGAGCCGTGAGCAACGTGTTCGGATTCCGCCGTGCGAGTCGTGGCATCGCCGCGACACGGACTTCGAGAAATGCCTCAAGCGGGGGAGGCGAGCCGCCGATACCCCTCTCGTGGAGCATGCGGCAGAACCACTGTTCGACCCTGCGCACGAGGCGCACGACGAGGTCGAGACCTGGGAACCGATGCAGGATCCCCTCAAGCTCTACGTCCGCGCGATTGGCGACGGCCGGCTCCTGACGCCCGCCGAGGAGCGCGCCCTCGCACAGCGCAAGGACGAGGGCGACGAGGTCGCGCGTCGGAGGCTCGTCGAGTCGAACCTCCGCCTCGTGATGTCGATCACGCGCAACTACACGCGCGCAGACGTCCCGCTGCTCGACCTCATCCAGGAGGGGAACCTCGGGCTCATGCGCGCTGTCGACAAGTTCGACTGGACGATGGGGTTCAAGCTCTCGACGTACGCGACGTGGTGGATCCGGCAGGCGGTGCAGCGGGCACTCGCCGAGCAGAGCCGGACGATCAGGCTGCCCGTCCACATCGCCGACCAGGTTCGCCGGGTGCAGAGGGCACGGCGCGCTCTCGGCCAGCAGCTGAGCCGCGACCCGACCTTCGACGAGATCGCGGCCGAGACCGACCTGACGCCGCTTCGCGTCTCCGAGCTGCTCGACCTCGTCCAGGATCACGTCAGCCTCGAGACTCCGGTCGGCGACGGCGAGAGCGTGATGAGCGACCTGATCGAGGACACGAACGCGGCGGGCCCCGAAGCCGAGACGGCGCTGCGCCTCCGGTCGACCGAGCTGGCACGGGCGCTCTCGCAGCTCAAGCCGCGCCTCCAGCGCGTGCTCGTCCTGCGCTACGGCCTGGACGGATCGGGGGGAAGGACGCTCGAGCAGGTGGGCGTCGAGCTCGGGATCACGCGCGAGCGCGTCCGTCAGCTCGAGACGCGTGCACTGCGCGAGCTCCGCCACGCGGCGCCCGGCCTCGAGCTCTACCTCCGCGCCTGAGTCTCAGCCCTGGACGGCCTGCATCTCCCGCAGCAGGGAGAGGCGGCGGAGCGAGTCGAGCTCGATCTGGCGCACGCGCTCGCGCGTGAGGCCGAGCAGTCGTCCGATCTCCTCGAGCGTCCGCGGCTCGTCGCCGTCGATCCCGTAGCGCATCGTCACGACCTCCCGCTCTCGGTCGGGCAGCGAGAGAAGGGCGTGCCGCAGCACCTGCCGCCGTAGCTCGACGTCCACGGCGTCCTCGGGGAGGGGCTCGTCGCCCGCGACGAAGTCGCCGAGGACGGCGTCCTCCTCGTCTCCGATCGGAGCGTCGAGGCTCGTCGACGCGCGCGCGGCGGCCCGCACCTCGAGCACCTGCTGCGGTGTCAGCGACGCCTCCTCCGCGACCTCGTCGAGCGTCGGCTCGCGTCCGAGCTGCGTCCAGAGCGACCGCTCGGCGCGATTGATCTTCTGCAGCCGCTCGACGATGTGGACGGGCATCCGGATCGTCCGGGCCTTGTCCGCGAGGGCGCGCGCGACCGCCTGGCGGATCCACCACGTCGCGTAGGTCGAGAACTTGAAGCCGCGACGCCAGTCGAACTTCTCGACCGCGCGGATCAGGCCGAGCGTCCCTTCCTGGATCAGGTCGAGAAAGGGGAGGCCCTGGTTGCGGTAGTTCTTCGCGATCGACACGACGAGCCGGAGGTTCGACTGGATCATCTCCTCCTTGGCACCCTCGTCGCCTCGCTCGATGCGCTTCGCGAGGGCCACCTCCTGCGCCGCTGTCAGGAGTCGGTGACGCCCGGCTTCACGCAGGAAGAGCTGGAGCGCGTCCGTGGTCGACTCGACGGGGCTCGGCGCGACGGGGGCGCGCTCGACGCTCGGGGCCTCGACGATCTCGATCCCGCGCTTGTCGAGCTCGCGGACGAGTGCCTCCTGCTCGAGGCCAGTGAGCTCGTGCGCCTCGACGATCTCGTGCACGTCGGGGGCGCGGATCGAGCCCGTCTGCTCGGACGTCTCGAGCAGGGCCCGCAGGTCGTCCTGCGAGAGCAGGGTCTCGATGTCGACGGTGGACACGGGTGGCGGGGGGAAAGCGACGACCGTGCGCGATCCGGAGAGCTGCCCTACGAGGTTCCCACAGTTCGCGGATCCTGGCAACCCCTCCCGGAAGAGGATTCGCGCTGGCGCCGCGGCCGAACCTCCATAGGGTGAGCTCAGGGGAGGATGGACGACCGAAGCCGAGTGGAACGACGGCGCGCGCCCGCGCGTTGCGACGGATGCGGGCGGAGCGCCCGCGACGCCGGCATGCTCGAGCGCGGCTGGACCGTCAGCCCGCCGGGCGCTGCCGTCCCGGGGACGTACTGTCTCAGCTGCGCGTCGGCGCTCCGCATGCTCGACTGGTTCGTCCGCTGCGTCGACTGCGGCGCGACGATCGAGAGCGAATCGGATGCCGAGCGGCAGGGCTGGCGCTTCTTCCCCGACGAGCTCGGCCAGTTCCAGGCGCACTGCGGCACCTGCAGCGCGGAGCGCCGCTGAGTTGCGGCCGCGGCCTGCCCGTTACACCCGGCCGTGAGCGGCAGAGAAACGGAGCCTGAACCGTCTCAGACGCCTGCCGCGTTTCCGTGCAGCAGCGATCGTCTCGGAGGATGCCTCGCGACGCTGCCAAGTCGGTACCGGCGGCGTGCCCGAGAGCAGCGCTGCACGATGGTGTCGCTCCAACTCTGGTCGTATGTAGATATCGCCAGGGATCACGATCACCCTCCGTTCCTCCATACTCGGAAAGTCTCCGGGCGGCTTGTCAAAGGCGAGCGTAGGCGCGGGCCTCGCCGGCGTCGTCGTCATGGGCACCACACGTTCTGTGACGCTTGCGACACAGTCGCGCGTCGCACGCCCCTGCAGCCTGAGGACGGCCGTGACGGTCGCGGCGGCGCGTCAGGCGACGATCACGGCGGCGTCGAGCTCGCGCTCGACCTCGGCCGCGACGTCTGTGCCGAAGAGCCCCGCGAGGAATCCGTGGTGGTGCTCGCCGAGGACGACCACGTCGGCCCTTGCGTCGCGTGCCGCGTCGACGATCGCGCGTCCCGGCTCGCCCGCAGCCCACATGAAGTCGGCGTTCAGACCCGCGGCCTCCACGTCGTCGCGCGCCTGTGCGAGCAGCCCGACGAGCTCGGGCGGCGGCGCGATCGCCTTGCCCTCCCAATCGGCGATGTCGTCGAGTGTGCCGAAGTACCGGTCGACCTGAGGATCGAGCGGGACTTCGAAGACCGAGAGCACGATGAGACGAGCGCTTCGTGCCTGCGCCTCGGCGATCCCACGCTGAAGGGCACGGCGGGCCGCCGTCGAGTCGTCATAGCCGACGAGGATCCTCACGCGGCCGCAGTCTACGCACCGCCACTCCCAACGAGCGAGACACGGATCGCACCGATTCGGCGCGTTCCCTCGAACGCACGGTAATCGACGTTATGTCAAGTAGGGAGAAATCGGCAGGACGTCGTGCACCCCATGCGCTCAGACGCGGGCGAGGAACGACCGCACCGCCGCGAGGAACGCTTCGGGCTGCTCGTAGGGGATCATGTGAGCCGCGCCTTCGATCACGACGTGCTCGGCGGTCGGGATCGCGTCGACGAGCTCCTGGGCGCTATCGCGCGGCGTCGTGCGGTCGTGGACGCCGCTCAGGACGAGCACGGGGCTCGTGAACGTGCGCAAAGCATCGCGGTGGTCGACGAGCCCGTACTCCCCGCCGGTCGCGAAGTGGCGGAGCACGTCGGGGCGGTAGACGACGCGGTCGTTGTCCTCGAGCCACTTGACGAGAGGGCCTTCCGGCTCGGCGACGTGGAAGGGCATCTGGTCGGCGAGCAGCTGCTTGCACTCCTCGGGAGTCTGGACGCTCGACTCGCGCTCCCAGGAGGCGGTCACCTGGGCACGCAGATGCTCGGGCTCGAACGCGGCGAGCCGGTCGTGGACCCCGTGCAGCGCGTCAGGCCCCGCGACCGTTCCCATGAGCACGTACCCCGCGGCGGTTCCGTGCCGCGCCATGTGGCTCTGCGCGACGAAGCTGCCGAAGCTCCATCCGATCACGACGGGATCGACCAGGCTCAACCCCAGGACGAGCGCCTCGACGTCGTCTGCCATCTTGCCCACCGTCCAGAGCGAAGGATCGCCGGCATCCGAACGGCCGTTCCCGCGGTGGTCGACGGCCAAGATCCTGTGACCGTCGTCGACGAGCGGATCGAGCCCGGGGAACCAGACCGAGCCGTCGAGGCCTGGCCCGCCGTGGAGCGCGACGAGCGGGCGCCCCTCCCCCTTCTCGTGCACGTAGAGCTCGATGTCGCCGACGTCGACGCGCATCTCAGAAGGTTGCCTCACGCGCGCCGACGGCGATGAGGAGCACGATCAACGCGGCGACCGCCAGGCGGTAGGCGACGAACACTCCGTAGGTGTGGCGGCGGACGTAGCCGAGCAGCCACTGGATCGCGAGCAGACCCGTCCCCCACGCCGAGAGCACGCCGACGACGAACGGGCCTTTCCACCCCGGCGGCAGGTCGCCGAGCAGGACGTCCTTGACGCCCTTGAGCACCACCGCCCCGAGCACCGTGGGGACGAGCAGAAGGAACGACAGACGCGCCGCCGCGTCGCGGTCGAGGCGGAAGAGGCGCCCCGCGGTGATCGTGATCCCCGAGCGCGACACGCCGGGCATCAGCGCCAGGGCCTGCGCGACTCCGACCGCGAGTCCTTCCTTGAGCGACAGCTCGTGCGCCTTCCTCGTCGCCGGACGACGGTCGACGAGCCAGAGCACGAGCGCGAACACGGCGAGGAAGATCGCTATCTGCCACGGCTCGCCGAGGTGCGCCGTGATCGTGTCCTCGAGCACCAGGCCGACGATTCCCGCCGGAATTGTTGCGATCAGGACGATCCAGGCCAATCGCTCGTCCGGGGTCTCGAGCCGTCGCGTTCGCAGCGTACGGAAAAAGGCGAGCACCATCGCCCAGAGGTCACGTGCGAAATACCCGACAACGGCCAGCATCGTCCCGAGGTGGAGCGCGACGTCGAACGTCTGGTTGAACTCGTCGTGCTCCTCCAGGAACGTCCAGTCTCCGAGCCACGGGACAAGGATCAGATGCCCGGACGACGAGACCGGAAGCAACTCCGTGGCGCCCTGGACGATGCCGAGTACGAGGGCTTGCCAGTCCGGGAAGCCGGCGGCGTCGCCGACTCCGGCGACGGTCAGGGCGACGGCGGCGGCGAGGAGCGCGGCCGCGAGCACGTACGTCCTGTGGCCGCGCACGCGGGGATCCTAGAGGCTCGATGCGGGCGTCACGGGCCGGGCCTCTTCGCGCCTCGCGCTCCCTCGAGGGACGGTCGGACACGCACGAAAGTAAACGGCGCAAATTGCGGCTTTCGCCTCCGCAGGCGCTTGACCGGCAGATCGAAGCGCCGTAGGTTTGCGGTGCACCGAGCACGGAGCGCGACTAGATCGAAGCCCGTCACGCAGGCACTACGCGGAAGCGGAAGGTCGACGTGGCAGGTGGACGAAAGCGCCACCGGCTCGGTGAATCTGTGGACCGAAACGATCACGTCCGCCCAACTCGCGTG
The DNA here is from genome assembly GCA_046732615.1 of Actinomycetota bacterium. Lineage (GTDB taxonomy): Bacteria > Actinomycetota > Thermoleophilia > Gaiellales > Gaiellaceae > Gaiella. The sequence continues at coordinate 9,978 of JBKPNM010000116.1, forward strand.
GCTCGGCTGACTCGCCGGCTGGGCCCGTTTCGTCACCGAAGACCGCGAGCGCACGCGTCGGGCGCTCGAAGCAGCGGGCCGCGCCGGGATCGCCCGGCCGCGGTATGGCGGGCGCGCGGTGCGACGGTCGTCTGTCCACCTTGTCCGCAACGGACATGTCCGCGCCGGCCGGCTCTCGGGCCACCGGCCTCCTCCCCACGCCTCGAGCGTAACGCCGAAACCGTCACGTGTGGGTGACGTCTTCGTGCCGAAACTGTCCCAAACGCTCCCCATACCGAATCTGCCAAGTGGTTCGCTCGCTCCGAACGCCGCCCCCATCCGGCCTCGCGACCCCGGTGCGTGAGCCGTCTCCAGGGTGAGAGCAGCACGGAAGCGATCGTCTACGATGCGCCCGATGCACCTGCGCATGCCGAGCATCGACCGGGGCGTCCAGAGCTTCATCTGGGCGGTCGTCTTCTTCCTGGTGCTCTACCTCGGGATGGTCGCGATCGCGGTCTCGAAGGCGACGGCGCTCGTCCTCTCCCTCGTCGTCGGGTTCCTCGTCTTCCTCTTCGTACGCACCCGCGGCGAGCCGGACCCCCGGGACCAGCGCTAGGAAGGCCCGCCGGAGCAGAGCAGGCGCTTCCTGGCGGTTCGGCGCCGGGCTAGCTGCGGTCGGCGCTGAGGCTCTTGACGAGCTTCTGGGCGAGCTCAGGTCCGAGCGCCTCCTCGAGCCGGACCTTGGCCGGCGGTCGGCGGCGCCCCGGCCGCCCCAGAGCGAGGCAGTCGCGGAGAAGCTGGAGGTTGCGGGCAGCGGTACCCGCTGGGCTTGAATCGACGGCTGATCCCATGCAACTCCGAATCGGTACCCGCCCGCCGTTGGGGTGATCCCTCCCGGGAGTGAACGGGTCCTCACCCATCAGCGCCCGAGCGCCCTCTCGTCGAAGGTCGCCGCGTCGAGCTCGGCTCGAAACGCCTCCGCGGTCCCGAGCGAGTCGTCCGCGAAGGCGTGCGAGACGACGCCCACCCGCGTGTCGGAATGGAACGGGACGTCGACGTGCGGGCGGCTCACGAGGTTGATCGACGTCGACCCACAGGCCGGGCAACGAACGGCGACGGCCATCGTGCCGAGTCGCGGCTCGAGAAGCCGAAACGCCGACGGCGTGACGGGGCGGGGACGTTCTTCCCGGCAGCAGAAGAAGCACCACGGCCACTCGCCGCGGTGGATCCGTGCCGAGGCGAGCCCGGTCAGCTCCGCCGCGAGGTCATCCGTGCGCGACGTCATCAGGTTCATGTAGGTGCCGTCGTCGTCGAGGCCGAGCAGCGACCAGTCGAGATCGTCGTGTGCCACGAGCGCGACGTGATCGCCGCCGCAGGTGCACGCGAACACGACTCGGTAGAGGGCCGGGTGCACCGAGCCGTCGAGCCGCTCGATCTCCCGAAAGGACGACAACCGCACGCTGCTCCAGCCCGTCGCCGGGCACGGGAGGCGAAAACGCCCCGTGAGCGCGT